>NZ_JBIALD010000021.1:0-155566 GCF_042873115.1 Streptomyces sp. NPDC005017
CCCTCCGCCACACCGCCCGAAACCACCTGCGGCCCCTCACCGCCCTCGGCCTGGCATGACGAACCCGGACACAACATCACTTCTCAAAGACCCTGGTTCCGCTCCTGTTGGGTAAGAGAGCTCGCCTGCGGGAGCGCGCGGGAATCCGTCACACTCGGTACGCGGCGTAGGCGCGTCGCCACTGATGGTTCACCGGTCGCGAGGGATGCTGTGATGACGCTTGGGCCTGGACGGCGGGAGCTGCTGTCGCGCGCGGAGGAGCGGGCGCGTCTGCGGCAACTCATGGCGGACGCTCGGCAGGGGCGAAGCGGTGTTCTCGTAGTGCGGGGCGAACCGGGGATCGGGAAGAGCGCGTTGCTGGAAGAGGCGGTGGCAGACGCCGAGGGGATGACGGTACTGCGGGCCACGGCCATCGAGATGGAAGCCGAACTGGCCTTCGCCGGGCTGGGTGAGCTCGTACGTCCCGTGCTGCACCTGATCGACCGGCTGCCGTCGACGCAGGCGAGCGCTCTGCGCACCGCCCTGACGCTGGAGGAGGGGCGAGCGCCGGACACGCTTACCCTGGGGGCGGCCACGTTGACGCTCCTCACGGACGCCGCAGCCGCATCACCCGTACTGGTCGCCGTGGACGACGGGCACTGGATGGACGAGGCCGGCGCACAGGCCCTGCTCTTCGCCTTTCGGCGCTTACAGGCCGAGGCGGTGGCGGTGCTGGTCACGGCACGCGACGGCGAGGACTGCCGGTTCACGCAGGCAGGCCTGCCGAGCGTGACGCTCACCGGCCTCGGGCCAGCGGCGGCCGCCGAGCTGGTGCAGAGCGTGACGGACATGCCCGCCTACGGCGAGTCCTTCAAACGGCTCTACCGGGAGACCGCCGGCAACCCGCTGGCTCTGCTGGAAGCGGCGCCCGCCCTGCATGACGCCGAAGGGTCCGCCCACGCGCCCGACGGGCCCCTGCCGGTCGGTCCGCGGCTGACCACCGCCTATTCCGCCCGGCTGGCCGGCCTCCCGGAGGCCGGCCGCCGAGCGGTGACGGTCGCGGCGGCGGGATTCACCGAGGAGGCCGCGGTCCTGACGGCGGCGCTTGATCAACTGGACCTGGACGCCGAGGTCCTGCGCGTGCTCGAGGCAACGCACGTCATCGAGCGCTCCGGCGGCAGGGTGAGGTTCGTGCATCCGCTGCTGCGCGCGGCCGCATACCACATGGCGGGAGCCGAGCAGCGACGAGAAGCCCACCGCGCCCTGGCCGGCGCACTCGCCGGCCGAACCGGCCCGGTGGACCGTGACCAGCGCAGCTGGCACCTCGCAGCCGCGGCGGCCGCACCGGACCGTACCGCCGCGTCGGCGCTGGTCGACACCGCCGTCCGGGCCCGCGACCGGGGCGCCCTGCCCGCCGCGGTCCGCGCCTACGAGCGGGCTGCCGGTCTCTCGGCCGATCCGGTCGACCGGGGCCGTCACCTTCTGGCCGCTGCCGAGGTGGCCCAACTCGCCGGCCGGGAGGAGCAGGCGTTGACCTTGGCCGAGGCCGCGACGAACGCCACCGACGACGCGGCGGTGTGCGCCGGGGCGACCGGGTTACGCGGTCAGATTCTCCTGCTGCGCCGGCCGCCGCGCCGTGTCCACGACCAACTGGTCGGCATCGCCGCAGAACTTGAGGCGGTGCAAGCGGTCCCGCTGCTGGTCGGTGCCGCCGCCGCGGCGTGCATGGGAGGCGCGATCGGCCAGGCGCGCGTGACCGCTGATCGGGCCTCCGCGCTGGCCTGTCACGGCGAGGCCTCGGCCTTCGAGCACCCCGCGGCCCTGATGCGCGCCCACACGATGATGCTCGCCGGCCAACGAGGCGAGGCCGCCGCCGTGTTCGATTCCTGCGAGAAGTACCTCACCACGACCGACCCCCTATCCATCGGTGTCGAGGCGACGAGCTTCTCCGCGATGGATCTCATGTGGCTCGAACGGTTCCCCGCCGCGCGGACGCTGCTGGAACGGGCCATTCTGTGCGCGCGGGAGATCGGCGCCTCCGAGCGGCTGGTCCCGTACCTGACTGTCCTGGCCGACACCCAACTGCGCACCGGCTGCTGGGACGAGGCGTACGCCCTGGCCGGCGAAGGCGCCGCCCTCGCCGCCGAGATCGGACAACCGGTCCTGGAGGCCTACGCGGTCTCCACCTCGGCCCGGATTGAGGCCGCCCGGGGACGCGCCGAGAAGTGCTCCGAGCACGCCCGCCGGTTTCGCGAACTCATCGAGGGCCGTGGCGCGGAGCTCGTCAGCCCCTATATGGAAGCCGCGCTCGGTCTCCTCGAACTGGGCACCGGCAAGGACTCCGAGGCCGCAGCCCGCCTCCATGACCTCCAGCGGCAGGTCGCCGCTTCCGGGCTGCGGGAACCCACCGTCCTGCAGCACCAGCCCGACCTGATCGAAGCGTGCCTGGCCGCGGGCGACGACTCCGGGGCACAGGCGGCCCTGGACGAACTCACGGACCAGGTCCGGCAGGCGCCCTCCGCGTGGGGACACGCGGTGAGCGCCCGGTGCCGAGGGCTCGTCCACTCCGACGAGGACGCCTATGTCGAGGCCCTGCGGCACCACGAGCGACTGCCGGATCCCTACGCCAGGGCCCGCACCGAACTGGCCTACGGGCGATTCCTGCGGAGGAGAAGAAAGCGCGGTGCCGCCCGTCGTCCGCTCGTCGCCGCCCGACAGGTATTCGAACGCCTCCGCGCGGATCCGTGGACGGCGCTCGCCGAGCGGGAACTTCGCGCCGCCGGATTCGAGACGCCCACCCGCCCCGGCCGTGAACCCGTCGTACTGACCGAACGGGAGACACAGGTCGCTGTCCTCGTCGCCAAAGGGCACACCAACCGCGAAGTGGCCGCGGCGCTCTTCCTGTCGGACAAGACGGTCGAATACCACCTCGGCCACATCTACACCAAGCTCCGTATTCGGTCACGAGTCGAACTCGCCGGGCGCCTGGCCGTCGACGCCCACATCCCCGCGTGAGCGGCTTCTGCAAGAGCGTCGGCTCGGACGAGTTGTCACCAGACATCCAGGACTAGGGAGATCCCTGGTGTGTCCCCGGGGCGTCGGTCCGTAGCGTGCACAGCGCCACGGCTCTCCGGATGCCACCGCGAACGGCCCCTTAACAATCTTGGTCGTGCGGCGACGACTTTCCGTCGAGCGCGTCGAGAAGGTGGGGGCGGCCCCCGCCAGGCGCGACGAAAGGCAGGAAAGCGATGACGACCGACGACCGGGACCTGGTGGCGCGGTTTCGCGCCGGAGAATACGAGGCAGGTCGGCAACTGCTGGAGCACCACTGGCACACCATGGTCAAGGCGGCCCTGCCCAAGCTGGGCAACAACTGGCACGACGCCGAGGAGGCTGTCGGCGACGCGTTCGCCGCGCTGGCGAAGGACGACAAGCCGATCAGGAACGCGGAAGCATGGCTGAGGACGGTGGTCGCCCGTAAGGCGGTGGACGTGGTCCGCAGGAGGCCGCCGACACCCGTCGGCGAACCCGAGGAAACACTGCCCGCCGACGATGCGGGCGTGGACCGGATCACCGAGCAACGCGCCTTCATCCGCCTTCTGCAGGCCCTCGACCATGAGGAACGGCGCATCATGGCGGCGGCCGTCGACGACGCCACCACGGACCGGCCGGCGCTCGAGCAGGCGCAGGCGCTGAACCTGCAACTGCACAGGGACTACTACCCGGGGTCCCGTCGGGCTCGGCAGCAAGCACGCGACGCGCTGCTCCTGCTGCACATGCTGCAGGAGGCCAAGCCCTGCACGGGGCTGCTGCTGGCATGCGGAAGGTCGTCCGACCAGGAGGGCGCGCCGCTGACCCCTCAGGCTCGAAAGGCCGGAGTGGAGCACATCGAGGTGTGCGCCGACTGCCAAGAGGTGGGGGAAAAGGTGCGGCACCGCATGTGGCTCCCCGGGGTGGTGCTCGCCCCGTCGCCGAAACTGTACGACCGGATCCGCAACGTCTGCGACTCGGTGAGTCTCAAGTCCGAGGGGCGGAGCAGGACACGGCACGAGGCGGACACCGCTGCCCAGCGCGACGCCACCGGCTTCGGAAGGCGCGGCGCCACGTGGGACGCACCGACGGCTGACCCCACCCGAGGCACTCGCCGACGGCCGCGTCGCCGCGCCGGCAAGGTCCTGGTGGCGAGCCTCGTGGCACTCCTCGCGGCAGCCGTTTTCGCGAAGGAGGGCCAGGGGAGTGTTCCGCTCCCCGACATCCGCAGTATCCCGGGGCTGGAGGAGATCACCTCCCAGGGAGGTACGTCGGGCGGGTCGTCCTCCGGCGGCACCGGCAGCTCTGGGAACGGAGGCACCGGGAGCAACGAGAACGGAGGCACCGGGAGCAACGGGAACGGAGGCACCGAGAATGGCGGCATCGAGAACATGCGAGGCGGGAACCGAGGCACCGAGAACGGGCGCACCGAGAACGGAGGCGCGGGAAACGCGGGCACCGAGAACGCAGGCGCCGAAAACGGAGGGCCTCAGAACGGCCGTACCGAGAACGAGGGCACCGAGAACGAAGGCACCACAGACGGAGGCACCATCGAGGGAGGCGTCGAGAACGGGGGCGTCGAGAACGGCGGAGCCGAGGACACCACCGGTCCCAGCGTCAGCCTGGCCGGGCTGAGCACGAGTGCGGTCGGCCAGGAAGTCCTGGACAACCACGGCTCGCTGATGCAGACCTGCGGCCCGAGCGGAACCCCCACCACCTACAGCGCGTGGGTGGCGGCATCCGACCCTTCCGGCATCCTCCGCCTGACCCTGTACGTCCAGCACCCCACGGACGCGACGTACGAATCCGGCGCGGGCGTCGCCGAGGGCGATGCCGTCCGCTTCGACGTCCCCGCCTACCGGACGGGCCCGAAGCCTCTGGAGACGGTACAGCTGCGCCTCTACGCCGTGGCGGAGGACACGCACGGCAACCGCACGGACGCCGATCTCGGGACGCTGCCGCTGTACGAATGCGGCGAGCCCGGCTGATCCGAGTCACCCGCACACCCGGCCTGCCTTCCCCGTCACCTTTCCACGCCGTCCCCACGGAGCAGCACATGTCGTACGTGTCCTCGTCCGGGCCGCCCGGCCCGAGCAAGTCCTCGCCCGGGGCCTCGGGCCGGCCTGGGACCGGGCGCTGCGCCCCCGACCCCTTCCTGCCCCTGCACACAGCGCTCGTCCTGCTGACGGCGGTCGTCATCGGTCTGATCGTCAGCATCCTCACCTTCCTCAGCGGCACGCCGACCGCCGGAGCGGCCCTCGCGGGCCTGCTGGGCGGCGGAGCCGCCGTTCCCGTACTGCGCACGCTCATCGGCTGACGGACCCGAACGTGACCCGGGCGGGCCGTTCCTTCTGGACGACCCGCCCGTAGGTGCCGCGCCCGAGCCCGCGACCGCAAGCGGGCCCGTGACAAAAAGCACACCCGCCGCCCCGCCCGGACTCCCGGCGGGGCGGCGCTACCGGAACGGAGGCGGCCGATGCGCCGCAGAAACATCATCCTGCTCCTCTTCCTGCTCCTGATCTCGCTCATCCCCGCGCCGACAGCGCACGCGTGGGGCCGGGAGCGAGCCGTCCCTCCGTCCGGAGGCGTCGAGTCCAGCGGGATCGTCTCGCTGTCCCGCAGACCGAGCCAGCTCGACCTGTTCTGGATCCGGTCGGACGGGGCCGTCGCCACCGCCTACTGGAGCGACGGCCGCCAGGTGTGGGATCCGCAGCTGGTCGCGCCACCGGGCTCGGCCTCCGTCGGAGCGCTCAGCGGCGGGCTCGCCGCCGTGTCCCGCAATCCTGGTCATCTGGATGTGTTCTGGGTCCGGCCCGACGGCGGGGTCTCCAGCAACTGGTGGAACGCCGCCTCCCGGCGCTGGGCCAGGCCCTTCCCGATCGCCGGCGCCCGGAGCGCCCTGCCCGGCACGCTGGCCGCCGTGTCACGCAACCCGGACCAGCTCGACGTGTTCTGGATCGGCCCGGACCGGGCCATCGGCACGACCGCGTGGAACCCCTCGCACGGCTGGTTGCGCCCGTGGCCGATCACGGCCCCGGCCGCGGCACGCCACCCGGCTGGTGCCCTGTCGGTCATCTCCCGCGTACGGGACCAGCTCGACCTGTTCTGGGTCCGCCCCGACGGCGGGGTCTCCACCGCATGGTGGAACCCCCGGGCCAACTGGCCTTCCCGGTCCATCGCGCCCGCCGGGCATGTCCTCGTGGGGGACCGGACCACGCCGCGGCGAGCGGCGCTCACCGTCGTCTCACGCAGCGCTGATCAGCTCGACGTGTTCTGGATCGGCCCCGACGGCGCGATCGGCACCACGGCCTGGAACCCCCGGCTCAACTGGCCCGCACCCTGGCCGATCACGGCGCCCGGCGCGGCACAGCCTGGGGCGCTGGCCGCTGTGGCGCGCACCCGCACGCGGCTGGAGGTCGCCTGGATCTCGCCCGGCGACCGACTGCACACCCTGTCCCTGGACGACCATGTCCCCGGAGGCTGGTCCGGCTCACCCGCCACGGCGGCGGGCAGCGCCCTGCCAGGAGCCGTGAGCCTGATCTCCCGGCGCCCCGGCCATATGGACGCCTTCTGGGTCCGTCCCGACCGCCGGGTCGGGACCGACACCTGGGACACCGAACACTTCCGGGTGCACGTCCTTATGGTCAACCGCCCGGCGAGCGACGACACCGTGTTCCGCGCCAAGCTCGCCGACGTCACCTCGCTGTACGGCAACGTCGAGGTGATCGTCGACACCGTCACCTTCAGGCACCTCGAACTACGCGACACCGAGACCGAGTCCGAGATCAAGACCGTCGACGTAGGCATGTGCGACGAGAGGTATCCGCTGACCACCGACCAGACCGAACTGTTCAGTCATCGGCCCGACGTCCCCGACACGGATGCGGTCCTCTACGTCGTCGGCTCGCTGCCTTCAAAGTCGACCACCGGCACGACCCTCGGCTGCGCCAGGCACCGGCCCGGCAAGCCCGAAGCGATAGTTGCCGCCGATGTCTCGTGGGGCGGCGTGGCGCACGAACTCGGCCACCTCCTCCTGGGCTCTGGCCACGAGAACGATTTCGACAACCTCATGAGCGGATCGGAGTCCCTGCGCAAGGTGCCGCCGGACATCCTGTCCCGCCAGAAGACCAGCATGTACACCAGCAACCTCACCAATCCCTGATTCCTGCCCCCTGGTTCCTTCCTTCTCCGAGGTAGAGCCTGTCGAGAGTGTCCAGTCCGGTTCGCCTGTGCCTGTGTCCGACGAGCAGCTGGTCGCGATGCTGGTGGAGCGGGCCCGGTCGGAGGGGCTGCAGCTGACCGGGCAGGGTGGGCTGCTGCAGCAGCTGACCAAGCGGGTCCTGGAGTCTGCGCTGGAAGGCGAGATCGCGACATTACCGCCTCATGCCGACGGCCAGGTCCAGCTGCGTGACGGTGTCGAGGACCTGCTGCGGACCGTAGGCGCCATGCAGCACCGTGCACCGCTCTGGTGTGGCCATGCGGGATGCCACGGCGTGCGCGTGCCGGATGTCGCCGCGTTCCATGGAGGCGAAGACGATGTGAGCGTCAAGCCGGTGGATGAGGAAGTGACCTACCTCGGCGAGGAGTTGGTGGTAGCCGTCTTCAGCGAGGTGCTCCGCCGGCGCCCGGCCCTCAGGCAGGCGGCGCTGATCACGTTCAGTCGTGCTGCGTGGACCGCCCTCTGGCCCACGGGTCCGCCTTGCGGAACAGAGGGCGGAGCCGGGCGGGGACGCGGCGGGACAGGTCCTGGACCGCGCCGCGAAGGCGCGGGTCGGTCGTGGCCCGCAGGAGGAGACGGTCCGGGAGGGCCGTACGGCCGGGTCGGCCCACTGCCAGGGTGAGTTGGGACTCGCGGATGGTGCGGGTGAGGGCGACCAGGCGCGGCTGGGTCCCCAAGGAGCGCCCCCACAGGCTCATGTGAGACGCGGGGAAGCGGATTCTGCGGCCCACGCCCAGGAGTTGGCCGTAGAGCCAGACCTGATGCGTGCCGGTAGGCAGGGGGTTGCCGCCGGCCAGAGTGAGGGGGTCGAGGCGGGTCGTGGCACGGAGCACCACCGTGTGAGTGTTCCCCGACAGGCCCTCCAGGCCGGGCGTCAGCTCGGTGTCGTCGAACCACCACAGGTCGCGGGCCGTGTCGTGCACGAGTACGTCACCGAAGGCGGCCGTGAAGGGGTCGGAGACCTTCCACTCCTTGGCGCCCTCGATGCCGGCCAGCAGGTCAGGGTCGAGCAGGAACCGGCCGCGGTGCTCGTGCAGGTTGAGGGGCTCGCCGTCGGGGCGGAGCATGCGCAGGTCCGTGGTCAGCGAGAGGCGGCCGCTCTCCCAGTGGACGTCGGAGACGGTGAGCAGGGGTCTGATGTGCCGGGTGCGGCGGGCGAGTTCGACCAGGGAGTCCAGGCGGCCCTCGATCAGCAGTCGCGCCCGCAGGGCCGAGACGGCTGGCAGTCCTTCGGGCACGCCCGGCGGGAAGCATTCGAGTGCCATACGGCGGACCACGCCGAAGTAGCGCTCCAGGTCCTTGCCCTTGCGCTGGAGGACCCTGGGCTCGACGACCGGGCGCAGGAGTTCGACGCGGAAGGAGCGGCGCAGGAGGTCGTCCTGCTCGGGGCCGGGTTCGGTGGCCTCCTTGACGGCGTCGATGACCTCGCGCAGATGGCCGTAGTACGCCTCCGGTGTGGTCGCGCTGCCGCTGGTGTTGCCGCCGTCCGCCCGGCGGTTCCAGATGTAGCAGGGGTAGTCGCCGAGGATCGACACGGTCTTGGCGCGGACGTACGCCCGCGCCATGAAGATCTGGTCCTCCAGCCGTACCCGCCCCTCGGGGAACTGGATGCCGTGATCCAGCAGGAAGCCGCGGCGGAACATCTTGTGCGGAGTCAGGCTCTCGAACAGCGGGGCGTCTGCGGCCGTACAGCGCTCGACGGTCCGCCTGAAGACCCGGCTCGGGCCCTGCATGGTGCCGGTGACCTTGCCCAGGACGATGTCGGAGCCGTTGCGGGCGCCGAGCCGGTGCAGGCGTTCGAGGGCCTCGGGGGTGAGTTCGTCATCCTGGTCGACGAACTGCACGTACTCGCCGCGGGCTGCTCGGACACCGACATTGCGGGGTCTGCCAGGCCAGCCCGAGTTCTCCTGGCTGAGGATGCGTACGTGCCGGTGGCGGGCCGCGAGGCGTTCGAGGCGTTGGAGCGAGTCGTCCGTCGAGCCGTCGTCGACGTAGACGATCTCGTACGATTCCGGACCGAGCGACTGGCCGAGCAGCGAGGGCGCGCAGCGCTCGATGTACGCGCCTGCGTTGTAGACGGGTACGACGACGCTGACCTTGATCATCTTGCTCCCGGGGGTGGCTTCGACGGCAGCCTAGGTGTGCCGGGAGCGGAGCACGGTCAAGAGAGGCCATCCGGGCGAAAGTCGCGTGTCGGATTTCACCCAGTCTGGCAGTCGGGCGCCGTTGGTGGACCTCGGTCGTACGATGCGAAGCTGCGGCTCGACCACGAGCTCCGCGCCCGGGTTCAGGCCGAGCTCGACCTGGAATGGAGTTTGTCCCTCGCCCTCACTCGCGTCATCGGCGACGCCTCCTGCCGCGCCGGCGCGGCTCTACGTGATCATGGGTGGCCTGTCCGCCCACGGACACGGCCGCTGTGGATCACGGCTGTGGTGACCTTTCGTGTATCCCACTACGAAAGGGGGCTCCCAGCTTCGCTGCTCAGCCGTCGCCGACAGTCGGGGCTCGGTCGACGGACGCCGGCCGCACGGCCGGATCCACAACAGGAGCGGGCGGCAGGCGGGCGCGGTCCACGGGCGTGCGGGTCAGCGCTCGCGCCCGTCTGGTGCCGTCGTCAGCCCAGTGGGCGAGGACGTGGGTGGTCTGGGGAGGGAGAGAAAGGGCGTGGTGGCGCCGCCGGGCGGCGCGGGCGGCCAAGAGGGTGCCGTGGGTGGTGGAGCGCCCGCAGACCCTGGTGGAGGGGCGTCTGCGCAAGCCGGGAGTGAGGGCCGCGGCGTCGGCCGGGTCGGCGATGCGTGGCCGGGCCGCGGTGTCGGACTCTCGGCATGGTGATGTCTCCGCGGGGAGCGTTGGCGGATTCGGACATTCCGAAGGGCCCCGGAGGGCCGGAAGCGGATCGGAAGCAGCTGGGTTCTGGCCACGGAAGCGGCGCAGTTGGTCGCATCGGATGCATCAACCGCCGGTCCGAGCAGTGCTGTCCACCGCGGCCCGCGGCACAACCATCGCGTACGCGCGTATGTGCGGGCCGCCGTGTGGGCAGCCGGGCGGGCGCCGCACCGCAGTGATCTTTGGAGAACCCCATGACCGCCCCGTGGCTGAAACCGCCTGCCGAGCCCGCCGGACCCCCGTCCGCCCACCACACGCCGCCCGCCTATCGCCCCCCGGGGCTGTTACCGCCCACCGGCCCCGCCCGGACCTGGGGGCTCGCGGTCATCGCCACGCCTGTGCTCCTCGCCCTGACGTTGTCGCTGCTGGGTGGCCCGACGGACGACTCCGCCCCGACCGGATCATCTGATTCCGGCGCATCGTTCGGCTCGTCCGGGTCCGGCTCCTTCGGCCCGGACGTCTCCGACCGGGACAGCCGGGACACAGCCGCTCCGCCGACCGGCGAGGCCTCGGTGACGGAACCCGGATGGCCGTACGGCGACACCGGCACGACGGACGTCTACGGCACCCCCGAGACGACTGGGTCCGACGGCGGCCACCCCTTTCCGCAGGACACCGCCATCAACACCCCGGACCCGACCCCGACGCCGAGCGCGAGCCGTGGACCGGGCGACGTGGTCACCGCCTACTTCGACGCGATCAACGCCCGTGACTACGAGACCGCCTGGGAACTCGGCGGCCGGAATCTCGAGTCCAGCTACGGCAGCTTCGTGTCCGGCTACGCCGACACCGCGCGGGACACCATCACGATCGAGTCCGTGAACGGCCCCGAGGTGCGGCTGACCATCGACGCCCTTCGCACGGACGGTACGACGCGTTCGTACGACGCCACCTACACCGTCAGCGGCGGTGTGATCACCAGCGGCAAGGGCGTCGAGACCGACTGACACCGACCGGGCGTACCCGCAGGGGTGCGTCCCGATGAGCGGAGCGCTGAACAACCATGACAACAGAAGCACTTGCCCCACCCCCACCCCCGCCCGGCCCGGCCCCGCAGGAGCCGCCGCGACAGCGTGAGTACGCGCGTACCAGAGCCACCCGGCTGTTGTCGGCGGGGACCTATCTCGACCCCGGCTACCGTCGCGCCGTCATCCGGGAGCTGCTGGAGAGGCGTTTCCGGGTCGTCGCCCCCTCCTTCGGCTACGACACCGTGTCGGTCCTCGCCCACGCCCTGGCCGCGCGCCGACTGCACCGCATCCAGTGGGCCTGCGTGGCCGGTACGGCGGCCGTGGTCCTGCTGCTGATGAGCAGTGGGCTGCTGAGCCAGCCGCTCGGGTACTTCGCGCTGTGCTGGGTGCCGTGGGCGGCGGCCTATCTGCGCCGACTCGTCACCCTGCACATCCTGATGACCCGGCTGCGGGAGAGCGGCCCGGACGGCGGCTTCGACGGCGCCTGCCCCTCGCACGCACAGCTCACCGCCGAACTCGCCCGCAAGATCGACCATGAGCAGGCCAGCCGCGGCGGCCTGGTCTTCTACGGCGGATACCGGCCCTTCGTCGGCGCGGGCCTGCCGCTGCGCACATGGTCCAACGCGCAGTTGCTGCTCGGCGCGCCGAGAACGCGGATCATGGCACGCAAGAGTGAGGACGGTTCACCGCCCGACCTCGACACCGTCGAGCGCAGGCAGGTCGTCCCGTTCACCGTGCGTGAGATCACCAGTCAGGTCGCCGTGCGGATGGCCGCCGATCTGCGCGACGAGGCCCACCCCGACGAGCGGATCGACGGGCTGACCGTCGAGCAGCGCCGCTACACCACCGCCATCCGCACCAACGACCGCTCCACCGGCAGCGGTTGGTCCGAACTGCCCGGAGGGGACGACCTGCCCGGCATCCACTGGCGGGAGGACTACGACGCCGCCCGCGAATACCTGTGCGTGCGCGTCGGGTCGTGGGACGAGGAACTGGTGACCTCGATCTTCGTCGGGTTCGACATCAAGGGCAACACGCTGCACACCGAGTTCTACACCTATGTGCTCAGGCCGCTCGTCGAGGACTTCCACCTCGTCGACCAGTTGCCCCGCGCGATCGACGGGCGTCTGGCGGTGCGCGTGGCCTGGGACATGCTCACGGCCATGGTGCGCTGGTGGATGACACTGTGTCTGTGGCCCCTGTGGCTGCTCCCGGAGCGCTTCATGCCGGGGTGGGCCGCCCGGTGGAGCCGGCCCTGGCGGGCCAGGAGGGCCAGGAGGGCGACGGCGGAGCTGCTGCTGTCGGACGACGTGACCGACACCAGCGAGTTCCGGCTCGGACGCTACGTCAACCACTCGCTCAACTGCGGAGCGCTGGCCAGCGTCAGGGAACTGGCCACCAGCGAGAGCTACCACCACTTCTTCCAGCAGGCCGACGCGACCAAGTACATGAAGATCGTCGAGCGTCGCCTGCTGCAGAACATCCGTGCGTTCCTCGACGAGCACGACGTCGACCTCTTCGAGCACGACCGCGCACAGACCAACATCCTGCTGGGCGACAACAGCCAGAACGTCTTCGGCGGCCAGAACAGCAACTTCGGCTACAACCACCAGCCGCCCGGCGGCGGCTCGTCCTGAAAAGGAAGACCAGTGACCACGAGTCAGGGCCACACCTTCGGTGACCGGAACCAGAACGTCTTCGGCGGGCAGAACACAGGCTTCGGCTACAACGTTTACAACACCCCCCAGCAGTCCGATCCGTCCGCGCAGCAGGAGGCGGCGCGCGCAGCCCAGGCACGTGTGGACCACAGCCGCAGCCGCAGCGTCTTCGTCGTACACGGTCGCGACGAAGAGGTACGCACGGCGATGTTCGGGCTGCTGCGCCGGCTGGACCTGCGTCCGCTGGAGTGGGAGCGGCTGGTCCGGGCCACCGGGGGAACCGCGCCGTTCCTCGGGGAGGTCATCGCCACGGCGCTGTCGCAGGCGCAGGCGGCGCTGGTCCTGTGCACCCCGGACGACATCGCCAGGCTCCATCCCGAGCTGCTCGGCGACAGCGAGCCCTCCTACGAGATCCAGCCGACCGGTCAGCCCCGGCAGAACGTGCTGATCGAGCTCGGCATGGCGCTGATGGCATACCCGGAACGGACGATCATCGTGCAGTTCGGGCAGGTGCGGCCCGCCGCCGACCTCGCGGGCCGCAACGTGGTCCACTTCGACGGCTCCGAGACCGCCGTCGCCAAGATCGTCGAACGGCTCAAGGGAGCCGGGTGCGATCTCGACGACACCCGGCCGGACTGGCGCGACCTGTCGTACTTCGGGAATCTGGCGGCCTATCGCCGACTGGCCTGACGGACGGCGCGAGGGGACCGGAGGCCGCAGGCTCCCGGTCCCCTCGGGCGCGGCGTCGGGCGCTGACGGACCGAGTGGCCAGGCCCGTACGTCCGTCAGCGGGCACGGTCCGACGCCAGAGCGTCCAGGAACGCGGCCAGCTCGCCCATGTCGACACTTTCCAGGTCCTCGGGCCTTATCACCACACGCAGTTCGCGGCAGATCGCGTTCTCCCGGGACCGGGCCACGAAGGACATCAGGATCAGCCGGAGCAGGCTGTCCCGGTCGAGATGGCCCAGTCGTGCCAGCCCGGACCCGACCAACGGCATCGCCACGCTCTCCAGCTGGGCGTGGGTGCCCAGGGCGTCCCACAGTCCGCCCAGCCCCCGCCACAGGTCCTCCACACCGGAGGCGGCCACGTAGTCGTTGCCGATCCGGCTGTACGCCACGCCGAACACCAGTCGCGGCCGGGTGCCCAGCACCGCCACCGTGCCGATCGGGTAGCGGTCGAGCTTTCCGAGCGGTTTGTCCGCCCGCGCCTCGCGTGCGACGGGCCGGGCCACGGCGAGCGCCGCGCTCAGCTCCGCGTCCAGGCGGGCCACGTCGCCGGCGTACTCGCGGTCGAGGAGTTGGGCCTGCACGCTGTCGCCGTTGATGACCCGGCCGTCGGCCGACAGGGTGTCGAAGGTGTCGCAGAACCCGACCACGAGATGGGCCGGCCGGTCGAACACGTCGCCCGCCTCCACCAGCACCGTCATGTCCGGGCGCCGGAACACCTGCCGCACCCGGGCCGTCGGACGGGCCCGCAGCAGCCCCCAGCACAGGCACGCACCGACCGACAGCCCGACGGCCGTGCCGGAACCGACGTGCGGCACGAACGGGCCCACGACCTGGAGCACGGCGGACAGCCCGCCGAACGCCACCATGGTGTCGCGTACGAAGACCTGCCGGGCACGCCCTGTACCGCGAGGCAGACGCGGAACGGTTCGGCGACGCGGGCGAAGCAGGCCCGACGGCCGCCGCGGGCGCGGCGGCCGGGCGGGCGGTCTCGAGGCGCCACGCGACCCTAGCGGGTCAGTCGGGTCCAGGGCACCGGAATCACCGGAAAGCACGGGTGCCCCGCGGCCTGCTGATAATCTGGCAGCCACTACAAGATGACGCAGAGTAGTGGAATGTATACGCCGGGGGGCGACGGGGATGGCCGGTGCGAGAGCGTGTATCCGACTGCGAGTACTCGGCCCGGTCCAATGCGAAGTCGGCGGCGATCCGGTCCGGCTGACACCTCTGACCGTACGACTGCTGCTTCGTCTGGTGGTGGCCGGGGGTGAGGCGGTGCCCGTGCGGCAACTGCGCCGCGACGTGTGGGGGCTCGCGGACGAGCCGCGCCACCTGGACCAGCGCCACCGGAACGAGGTCCAGAAGCGGGTCCTGGAGCTGCGGCGCGCGCTGGCCCCCGGCCGGGACGGCGACGGAACGAGCGTCCTGCGCACCGAGCAACAGGTCACGGTGCAGGGCCCGGAGACCGCCTACCGTCTGCTCCTGCGGCCCGAGGAACTGGACAGCGCGCGGTTCACCGCGATGGTGAGCGACGCCTTGCTGGCACCGCCGGCCACTGCGGCGCACCGGCTGACCGAGGCGCTGTCCCTGGTGCGTGGCCGACCGCTGGCCGAGGTGGCCGGTGAGGGGTTCGCCGTCTCCTTCATCCGCCGTCTGGTCTCCCTTCAGGAGTCGGCCCAGCGTGAACTGGTCCGTGTACAGACAGACTTGGGCCGCCCCGAACGCGCACTGCCGGTCGCCGAACAGCTGGCCCACGAGCACCCCGACGACATCGAGACCGCCCGAGTGCTCGACACGCTGCGCGCGGAGCTGCGCGCCCGGCACGGAGACGAACTGCTGCGGCATCGTGTTCCCCTGCCCGGCCAGCGGGCGGATGTGGTGCTGGTGCGGGGCGACCTGTTCGACCAATCGGACTGCAACCTGGTGATCGGGTTCTCCGACACCTACGACACGGAGACCGTCGAAGACGTCGTCATCAGCCGTGAAAGCGTGCAAAGTCAGCTCGTCGAGCGGCTGTTCGAGGGGCGGCGCAGCCTGCTCGACGACAAGCTCCGGGTGGGGCTGCGCAAGATCAAGGCACTGGGCACCGAGAGCGTGCGGTCCAAGCCGGCGGGGCGGCGGGTACGTTACCCGGTGGGCACCGTCGTCGTCGTACCGGTCGACGGCCGCCGGGTGTTCGCCACCGCGTACTCGCGTCTCGGCAACGATCTGGTGGCGA
The DNA here is from genome assembly GCF_042873115.1 of Streptomyces sp. NPDC005017. Lineage (NCBI taxonomy): Bacteria > Bacillati > Actinomycetota > Actinomycetes > Kitasatosporales > Streptomycetaceae > Streptomyces > Streptomyces sp. NPDC005017. The sequence continues at coordinate 15,685 of NZ_JBIALD010000021.1, forward strand.
AGTCCAGTGAAGCTGACCTGCGGCTCAGTCTGGAGAATCTGTGGGCGTCGGTCGCCGTCCACGGCCTGTTCAAGCCGGTCGCCGTCCCGCTGATCGGTTCCGGGCTCGCGCGCGTCACGAATCTGGACCGGGGTCACTTGGCCTCCCTGATCGTTGACTCCTTCATCGACGCCTGCCGCCGCCACCGGGCCCTGGCCCCTGAACTCCGTCTCGTGATCCGGCCCCAGGAACTGGCCCGGACCGACCTCGCGCCGGTGGAGCAGCGCTTCCACGACCTCGTACCCGGAGCACCCGCCGGGGACTGACGGCGAAGGCGAGGCCGGGCGCGGAAGCGGGCCGTTCCCCCGGACCGACGGGCTGCTCCGCATTTCCCAGCTCCCCCTTCGCGGGATCTCCCGCGGTCCGTGCCGCGCGCTGTGTCGCCCGGCCTCACCGCTGTCCACCCGACCAGTCCGGCTGCTTCCGCCGGAACCCGCCAACCGCTTCCGATCCGATTCCGAGGCGCTCCGGCCGGTGCGGTGCGCCCCGTCGGCCACGAGGCCCCGGGCCCATGGCGCAACGGCTGTGCGACGGGGGTCCGCCGAGCACGGCGGAGGCTGCACGAGCGCGAATCGACCGCCCGCGACCCGGTGCCATCCGGGAAGCGGCCTGCGCCTCCGACAGCACGGCCGGACGCCCGACCCGCGATGTCCGGGGAGGCGGGCTCGTCACGGCCGGTCGGCGCATATCCTGGCCCAGCTCGCCTGGATTTCGCTGCGCCTGGATTTCGTTGAGAAGCCCCCGCCTTTGGGCGGGGGAGTCACGCTCTCCTCGCCGATGCGCATCCCGGCCGCGTCGTGGTGGGCGCGGGCGGCGGTGGAGTCCACCCTGACCAGGGACACGTCCGTCCGGCCCTGCCGGGCGGCCTCGGCGATCAGTCCTTCGAGCAGCGCGGTGAGGACGCCCGGCGTCCCTCCACATCCGGAAGCGGCCGTAGACCGTCGGCCACGGACCGAACTCGCCCGGCGTCTCACGCCACTGGCTGCTGGTGCGGAACGGCCAGATCACCCCCTCGAACTGGTCCCGCAGACGTTCGGGGTGCGGGCCGTACTCGCCTATCGGCAGGAACGGCTCGATCAACTTCTCCTGCTCGTGGGTGAGTTGCCTGCGCGTCACGATCGACTTCCCACCGGATGCCCTTTGTCAGGAGACCCGGGTCGGCAAGATTGATCGCGACATCACACACTCCCCGGCGGGCGGGCCACGTCGTCGGCGGATCGACGAAGATGTCGTACCGCAGTTCGCCCGTGCCGCCGTACGGCGACAGGTCCGTCGCTCCGGCGTCGCGGAGCACATCCACGTCGAGGAAAGTGTTGCCGGTACAGGGGCCCGGTGAAGGCGTCGAAACGAGCACCGGAGCACCCGGGAGCTCCACCGACTCGATCACGCCGTCGCTCGTGCGTCAGGTCACCACCAGGCCGGCGCCGCAGGGGGCGACGGCCTGGTGGTGCCAGGAGTTGGTCCCCGGCACCGAGTCCGGTCGCCGCCGCGCGGATCCAGCCCAACCGGACCCAGTGGTTCCAGAAATACGCATGCGGGGTCGCCCGTCGCACGGTCCGCGGTGACCGGCGGAGAGCGGCGGACCTCTGTTGTGTCGCGACGCCCTGGCCTGCGCCCGGTTGCCTGCCGTCAGTGCCTCTCAGCGGGGGAGGGGGTGCCCAGGACAGCGAAGTGCCGCCCCGGGCCGGTCCGCGGACCGGCCCGAGGCGGCATGGTGGATGGTGCCGTGCCCGGGGGAGGGGACGGCACCGGCCGGGGCCACGGCTCGGCGCTGTCGGCCGACAGCGCCGAGCACGCGTCAGTCGGGCAGCACGCAGCCGAGCTTGCGCAGTTCCGCCAGCTTCGCCACCTGATGGGCGAAGTTCGCGCTGCTGTGATCGGCCGCGAGCACCATGTCCTCCGCGCCCGTCTCAAGGATGATCTTGGCGTGCACGCCGAAGGGCGTACCGGCCAGGTCGACCTCCCGCCACGCTCCCCCGAGTGCCTGCTCGAAGGTCATGACGGCCTGGGTCTCAGGATCTCTGCGGATCAATCGGCTCGGAATCCCCTGCACGTCCACCGCGCATCCTCGCGCGCCGGAGATGTCGAGGGCCCAGTCGATCTCTGCGTACGCCGCAGAGTTGGCGGCGTCGTAGGAAGGCTGCGACTGCCGGTAGGCCATGTGCAGCTTCGGACGGATCATGATCTGTCCGAGTTCACCGCGCAGTGTCACGCGATGGAACACGCAGCCTGCCAGCTTCAGCGGCATCGCCTCCTCGACGAGGAGGCCGTCCACCGTGACGTCCGTCAGCATCGCACCCTCGACGTAACAGCCCTTCTCGCTGCAGTCGACCAGATTCACCCCGGTCACCCGCAGACGGTCCCGGGGATCAGGGGTGCACCTCGAAACACAGTTGAGGAACTGGACCCTCTCCCAGTCCGTGCCGGTCACTCGCGCGCCCGGCCCGCTGGTCACGCCTGAAATCCTCTGACGCCGTTCCTGAAACTTCATGAGCTACGGGAGCACCCCAAATCCAAATGGCACAGACGGGTAGGTGATGTACGTGAGCGGTTCGACGTACCACCGGTTCACGTGGCCGAGGAACGCCCCGTTGCTGTTCGTGGTGAGCTCGTAGGGCGACACTCCGTGACGGGTCACCAGCAGGAAGTCGGGATTGCCGGCTCCACCCACGTGCTCGAAGTGCGGCTGGACGTCCGGGTGCCTGGCCACCGCCCGCTCCATGGCCTTGCCGTAACTCGCCTGGGCGAATTTCGGATCGGCTTCCGTCGCGGCCCGCTCGGCCGGAGTGAGCTCGTCGAGATAGCTCTGCGGGTTCTTCTGGAACTCCTGGTGCACTTCGTCGGTGACCCTTTGCAGCGTCTCAGCGGGATCCTCGCATCCTATCGAAGTGAAGAGCTCGTCCTCGTCGCAGCCGTCGGAAGCGACCGGGCGCCAGGTGGCCTTGCCTCCACCGCCACCACCGAATATCTCGTCGAGGAGCGCGTCGACGCCCTGATCGACGGGACTCTCGACTCCCAGGACGAAACTTCCCACCTCGATCGTCAGACCGATGGGGTTCCTCTTGGCGCCGAATTTCGTGCCGCCCCTGACGATCTTCTCGAAGGTGTCGGTGACATCGCCCCACGACAGGTGTCCGTCGATCTCGATGAAGGTGATCGGGTTGCCGCCCGTGAACGCGTAGCGGTTCCCGGTGAACGGGTCGGCCGCCAGCTCCATGTCCGCCAGTGCGCCGTTGTACAGGTCCCGGGTGACGAACCTGTTCAGGTCCGGGCTGTAGTCACGGAAGCCCATGTCGTACGTCTCGGACCGGGAATCCCAGCGCTTGGAGTTGTAGCGGTAGGCGTTGTACTCCTCCTTGGCCGGGTCACCCGCGTCGGGCTTGTCGATACCGGTGAACTCCGACTCATCGTCCGAGCCGTAGGCGGTGTAGCCGTACGTGGCCTTGGTGTTGCCGTCCTCGTCCGTGAGTGTCTCGACGTCGGTGTGGCTGTTGTAGCCGTAGTAGCTGTCCTCGGTCGTGCCGTCGGTGTTGTGCTTGATCTGCGACAGACGCTCGCCCCAGGGGCTGTACTGGTAGGACCTGGTCAGGGCTCCGGAGACCTCCTCGTTCAGGACTTCCTTGGACAGGCCGAGGTAGTTGAACGTGGTGGTCTTGCCGTCGGCGGTCTTCGACGAGGTGCGGTCGAGCGGGTCGAAGGTGTACTTCGTCGTCTCCAGCGCGCCGCCGGAGACCATTTTCTGGTCCTCGACGACGTGGTCGAAGCCGTCGTAGACCTTCCGCTCGATGACCTGACCGCTCGCGGTGACCGACTCCTGGCGGCCGAACGGGTCGTAGTTGTAGTTCGCCGTGGCCCCGGAGACCGTGGCGGTCAGCAGCCTGTTGCGGTCGTACTCGAACTCGGTGGTCTCGTTCTTGACCGTCTGCCGGATGACGTTGGCGTTGTCGTCGTGGACGTAGGTCTCCGTGCCGGCGCCGTTTCCGGTCTTGACCGTCTCCTTCAGCCGGTCGGCCGGGTCGTAGGCGTAGTTGGTCGTCGACTCGAGATAGGCCGTGTTGTTGTCGGCGTGCATCTTCTTCGTCACGTCCTGCGCCTTGTTGCCGTTGGCGTCGTAGGCGTAGGTGTGCGAGGCGACGAGGGTGCCGTTGGCCTTCTTCTCGGTCGACGTCTTCACGGCGGCGTCGAGGAAGTACGTGTAGTCGACGGTGTTGCCGTTGTCCTTGGTCTCCTTCACCCGCTGGCCGCGGTCGGAGTAGATGTACGACGTCACCTTCGGGTCGGTGTCCGTCGCGCTCTTGCCGACGGAGATGGTCTTGACCAGCTCGCGCAGGTCGTAGGTGTACTTGGAGAACTGGTCGGGGTGGGTGACCGTTTCGGGCTGGCCGTTGGCGTCGTAGGTGTACGACGTGTTCTTCTTCTCGGCGCCGGCGAGTGCCTCGGTGACCTTCTGGACCTGGTTGAGGCCCGTGTAGGCGACCGTGTAGGCGTCGATCTTCGCGGTCGACGAGGTGTCGTCGATCTTGGTGAGGTTGCCGTTGAGGTCGTAGCTGTAGGCGAAGTCGGTCTTCTCCGTGTCGGCGGGCTCGCCGCTGGTGCTGCGGACGAGCTTGACGCCGTCGGCGACGACCGTGCCGGCGCTGTTCTGGAACAGCTGAAGCTTGGCGGCGTTGCCCTGCTTGAAGGCGTACGCGCCGAGCGAGACCCAGGTCGCCTGGTTAGCGGTGGCGTTCTGGTCGATCGTCTTGTCGACCGTTCCGCCGTCGTACGTCACCGTGTACTTGGCGGTCGTTGCCGCGCCCGTGACCTTCGGGAACTTCACGTACGCGGTGTACGTGCCGTCCTTGGGGATGTTCAGGGTCCAGGTGTACGCGTCCGTGCCGGTGCCCGCCGCGTGGGTGCGGTGGTCGTAGCCGTGCTGGCCGGTGACGTTGCCGGCGGTCCAGGTACCGGTGGAAGCCGTGTTCTGGGTGTCGGAGTTGTCGACCAGGACGACCGACTGGCCGACCGGGACGCCGTCGTCGGACTTCGCCTTCAGCTTGCCGTCGGCGTAGTAGGACCATGTCATCGTGCGGTTGGACGAACCGCCCGCCGAGGTCACGGTGCGCTTGGTCTGCTGCCCGACCTCGTTGTAGTCGTAGGCGGTGGCGATGTCCCACGGGTCCGTGGACGACTCCACCCAGCCGTTGTCGAAGTAGCTGTACGACGTGTCGTTGCGGACGGTCTCGCCGTCGGACGGCGGCAGCGAGGTCTTCGCGACCCGGCCGATCTTGTCGTAGACCGTCTCCGTGTAGACGTTCGGGTTGTTGTAGCGGGAGTCTGCCGGGTCGTAGGGCTGGTACTGCCTGACCGGACGGTTCAGCTCGTCGTAGTCGGTTCGGGCCGTGAAGGCCGTGGTCGTGCCCGCCGCGACGGCGCGCGGGGTGATGACCTTGACGGTGTTGCCGGCCTGGTCGTATTCGTACCTCGTCGTGCGGTAGGTGATCGGGGTGGTGCCGGAGTGCGGCACCTTGACCTCGGTCTGTTTGCCGCGCTCGTCGTAGGTGATGGTGGTGGTGTTGTTCTCCGGGTCGGTGGCCGAAGTGATCAGGGAGTCCTTGTCGTAGCCCTGCTTGGTGGTCTTGCCGGCCGCGTCGGTGACGACGGTGGCACGGTGGTTCAGGTCGTAGGCCGTCCGGCTGCTGTAGTCGGTGGTGTCGGCTGTCGCGTTCTTCTTCGGGTCGACGACCGTGACGATGTTGCCGACGTTGTCGTACTCGTAGCTGATCTTGTCACCGGCCGCGTTTATCACGGAGGTGAGCTGGTAGATCTCGTCGTAGTGGTTGGTGGTGAGGTAGTCGGTCGCGTCCGTCGTCGTCGCCGTGCCCTTGGGCTCGGTCGTCGTCCTGAGATTGCCCACCTTGTCGTAGGTGTACGTCGTGGTGCGCGGAGCGGTCAGGTTGTTCACCGGGGCGGTCGCCGAGGTGACCTGGTCCGCCTTGTCGTACACGGCCGTGGAGACGGCGCCGTTCGGTGCCGTGGACCTGGTGACGTTGTCGTTGGCGTCGTACTCGGGTGCCGGAGTGGTGATGAGGGCGCCGGTGTCCTGCTTCTTCGGCACCGTCTTCACCAGCGGGCGACCGTAGACGTCGTACGTCTGCGTGGTGATCTTCTGGTTCGCGTCGGTGACCTTCGTGACCCGGCCGTGGTCGTCGTAGACGAAGTCCGTGGTGAACGTCTTCGCGTCCGTGACGCGGTTCGGGTACCCGGTGGGGCCGAAGGCGGAGTACGTCGTCGGGTTGCCGTTGGCGTCGGTCGCCTTGGTCAGCCGGCCGTAGGCGTCGTACTCGTACTTGGTGGTGTAGTCGTCCGCGGCGGAGGTCGCGACGCCCTTGGGGTCGGTGACGGTCTTGAGGTTGCCGTACGTGTCGTAGCCGAACTGCCAGACGCGGCCCTCGGCAGAGGTCTTGCGGAACAGGTCCGCGGCGAAGCCGTCGGCGCGGGTCTGGTACTCGAACCTCGCCGTGTCGGCCGGATAGGTGCCGGGCGCGCACTCCGAGGCCTGCGGGACGCCGTTCTTGTTGTTCTCGGCGTCGCGCTGCCAGAGGGGGTATCCGGTCTTCTGGTCGTAGCAGAAGGCGGTCTTGGCGCCGTTGTCCTCCTCGAGGTAGGTGACGTTGTTGTCGGTGTCCCAGCTCATCTTCGTGGTCTGGGACTTGGCGTTGACGGTCTGCACCGGGCGTCCGAAGTCGTCGGTGACGTACTCGGTCGCGTGGTTCTCGGCGTCGGTGACGGTGGTGTCGGTGAACTTCGTGTTCGTGGTGTTCGCCGCGTAGGTGAAGAGGGTGTCACCGCCGAGACGGTCGGTGATCTTCTTGGTCCACCAGTGGTACCTGGGGTCGTCACCGGCCTGCGGGGCGTGGTAGTCGAGCATGGTGTCGTGGCCACGCGGGTCGGTGGCGGTGACGAGCTTGACGTTCTTGTTGCCCTGGGTGGCGTCGTAGGTGAAGGCGAACACCTTCGGCTGGGCGGAGCCCGTGCCGTCCGTGAGCTTGGTCAGCAGACCCTGGTCGGAGTACTCGAAGGTGAGCTTGCGTACCGGGAGGCCGGCGACCGATCCCGAGATGTCCGTGATCGACTTGACGTGGTCGGCGATCTTCGGGCTGGACGCCTCGGCCTTGGAGTAGTACTCCACGGTCAGCGACTGCCGGCCGGCCGGATCGGTGATGTAGGAGAGGAACTTGACCGGCTTGTTGTTGGACTTGCGCTCTTCGTAGGTGTAGGTCTGCGTGTTGCCGTTCTTGTCGACCACCGAGGTCAGGTAGCCGTCGCAGCCGAAGAGGAAGCGGGTCCCGTCCGGGCGCAGCAGCGTCCAGGCGTCCGGGACCGGGTCCTTGTCCGGGGTGCAGTCCAGGCCCGGCTTCATGGTGATCCGGTAGTGGACGCCCGCCGGCGCCTTCCAGGTGCCGTCCTCCTGCTTGGTGAACACGTGCGTGGTGCCGTCGCCGTCCGGCAGGCGGATCTCACGGGCGTTCGCGCTGGGGTTGGGATGGAAGTCCAGCGGCGCACCCAGACGGACCGGACCCGCGAGCTGCGCGGACCAGCCCGCGCCGAGCACCGTGTCGCTGGTGTCGAGGGAGTTGTAGGAGAAGCGGGCGAAGGTGGTCAGGCCGCGTCCGGGGTTGGTGAAGGCGTTGTAGGACCACACGCTGTTGCCGGAGGCGAGGTTGTTCATCACCGTCGCACCGGCACCGGTGTTCTTGCCCGTGTAGGAGTAGAACTTCTCCAGGCCCAGGGAGTTGGAGGTCGGGTCCTCGACCGCCACGTTCTGCTTCAGGGCCGGGATGCCGCCGGTGCCCGCCGACAGCCAGCTGCCGTCCGAGACCTTGCGGACGTCCCAGCCGAGGACGTAGTCGGTGCGCTTGTTCCCGCTGTCGCTGTTGACCGGCGTCTTGACCTGCGCCTGCACCAGGGTCGACTGGCCCGGTGAGAGGGCCGGGAGGGCCGTGGCGGCCTGGTTGCCGCCGGTGGTGGCGTCGGTGCCGTCCGGGAGCTTCCAGGTGTAGGACAGCTCACGTTCACCGGCGGCCCAGGCCGTGCCGGTGGTGTTGGTGAGGGTGAACTCGACCGTGTACGTGGAGTTCGGGGTCATCCGGGCCGGTGTCCTGGGGGCGTAGTACGTCGACTCGGTGGTGGAGTCGATGTAGGTGACGACCAGACGCGGACGCAGCTTCTTCTCGCTCGCCTCGGAGGACAGGAACACCGTGCGCTCCTGCTTCACGCTCTCGTCGGCCATCTTCACCAGCACGCCCTGCTGGGAGGCGGGTGTGGTCACCCAGCCCTGCACCAGGGAGGCGACGCTCCAGTCGTGACGGGCCGGGTCGTTGCTCATGGCCGGGGCGGTGTCCGAGACCGTGGCGCCGAAGTCGCCTCCGGCGGTGGTCCAGTCGGTGTTGGCGTTCGCCTTCACCCACGTCGCCGACGCCTCGTCGAAGTCGCGGGTCAGCGGGCGCAGTTCGTAGACGGCGCCGGTGTTCTCCGTCGTGGTCTGCGTGCCCCACATACGCATCGTCGCGTCCAGCACCCGCGCACCGGCCGGGATCCCGGACAGGGCCGGGAACTTCAGCAGCGCACGGGTGTCGCCGTAGGTGGGCGAGTTGTTGCCCACCGCCAGCCAGTTCTGCGCCACCCCGTCCGTGAGCGTGTCGTGCGGGAGCGTCGACTCCGTCTGCGAGAGCGTCGTGTCCTGCCCCGCCTCGATGATCTTCGTGGTGCGGCCGGCCTTGGGCAGGCGCACCAGCTGTGCCGGCGCGCCGGTCACCTGACCGTCGGCGGTCTTGACGGCGACCTGGTAGTAGTACGCCCGCCCGAACGGGTCCGCGCTGTCCGCGGCCGTCGGCGTCGCCGAGGTGTCCGTGTACTGGGTGAGGGACTTGGACACCGGGGAGACCAGCGTCGCCGCCGAAGGCGTGAACGTCTGGTAGACCGACCGGTGGACCTGGTACTCGACGATGTCGTCACCGGTCGCGGCGGAGGGATCGGCGTACGCCGACCACTTCAGCTCCGCACCCGTGTCGTGGATCGTCGTCGGTGCTTCGAGCTCGACACCCGGCCGGCCGTAGGTCAGGAGCAGGCGGGGGTAGTTCGCGGTCTCGCCGCCGTAGCCGAACTCGCTTCCCTCGTAACGAGGTCCGCCCTTCGGTGCGTTCGCGGATTCGTCCGCCGCCTTGATCACGAAACCGTGGTTGCTGTTCGCCCCGTCGATCCACGACTGGACGGTCCTGGTGACCGGGAACGAGTGCCAGACGTTGGCCTCGGACGGTGGTTTGGTGACCACACCGCCCTTGGTGAAGCGCACCGCGTCCGCCAGCACCGCCGTCGTCGTCGAGGCCGGACCGTCACCGAGGACGATCCTGCCGGCCGTGCCCGCCTTGAACGGGTGTGTGCCCAGCGTCTTCCACACACCGCCGGTACCGGACTGCTGGTTGACGGTGTAGGCCTTCGACCCGCCGTTGTAGGTCAGCGTGTAGGGGGCGTTGGTGGCACGGTCCGAGGCGGGCACGTAGTGCACCTGGACCTGGTAGTCGCCGTCCTCGGGGAGGTTCGGCTGCCACGTGTAGGTGTTCCCCGCGACCGAGTCCTTGTTGTACAGGTAGTCCTGGTTCACCGCGTACTGCGTGTACGCCGTGTTCCCCGAGGCGGGCCATGACCCGGACGCGGCGGTCGTACCCGCGTCCCCGTCGTCGACCAGGACCGACGTACCCGACAGCTCACCGGTGATGCCGTTGGCGCTGTTCCAGGTCGCGGTGTCCTCGCGCCATTCCTGGGTCGCCCGGTGGGCCTCCAGATGGACCTCGGTGTCACCTGCGGTGTGGGTCTGGTCGTAGTACAGCTTCAGCTCGGCGGCGTCCAGCCGCGTGCCGGCGGGCACCCCCGTGAGCGGGAACTTCACCAGCGCGCGCGAGGAGCCGGTGGAGGTGTTCCCGACCGACAGACGCCAGTTGGTGTCGTAGTTCGACCCGGGACCGTCCGAGGAGATCATCACGTCCTGAGCCGTCGACGGCGTCGGAGCGATCTGGATCGTCGGATCGATCGTGACCGGGTACTGCCGCTCCGGCGCCGCAAGCCACTTCGCGTCCGGTGTGACGGTCAGCTTCCAGGCTTTGCCGTCACGCGACAGGGACTGCTGCACGGCGGTGCTGTAGGCGGTGCCGTAGGGGGACTCGGCGTCCTTCCTCGTGTCCGCCATGAACGGTGCCGGGATGACCAGAACCGGGCTGGTGCCCTCGCCGTAGAAGGCGATGGAGCCGTCCTCCGCCGCCTTCGGCGTGAGCCCGTCCACGTCCAGGTCGAAGACGAACTTCACCGGACCGTCGGGCTGTTCGGCCAGGAGAATGTTCTCCTTCACCCGGCCGGCGCCGACCTCGTACGACAGGTCGGCGCCGGAGACCGCGTCGCGGTAGGTGACGGTGTCACCCTTCGCCACGGGGGAGAGGTTCTTCGCCCCCTCCAGGCCCAAGGTGACCGCGTGACCGTCGGCGGACTCCACCCGGACCATTCGGCTCGCGTCCTTGCCGAACCAACTGCGTGTCGCGTTGGTGGTGTTGGCGAACAGGAACCCGGCACGGGCCGACTTCGCCACCCGCGTCTCGACGGCCCGCCACGCCTTGCCCGTGAGGTACGAGGTCGGCACTGCCGACACCTCGGCCTGCACCCGCCCGTCCGACAACTGCCAGAACCGGCTGTACGCCGTACGCCGCGCGGTGAGTTCCTTGACGCGCTTCGGCTTGGGAGTCACCTTGCCCTTCGGCAGCTTCTGCCGGTCCGCGACACCCGCCTCGTCGTGCGAAGCCGGCTCCGCCGACTCCTGCTCCTCGTCGTCTCCGATCCAGCCCGTGATGCCGTCGACGAAACCGCCGCCGTCACCCTCGGAACCGGAGGCGGCAAAAGCGACCTGTGGCAGCAGTGAACTCGTCACCGTGGCTGCCACAAGGCACGCCAGCGCCTTGCCCCATCTGATACTCACGCCAAACCTTTCCATCAACCGTCGTTGAAATCCACCGCATTTACCCGAGGGAACCGAGAAGGCTCCTGTCGAGGCCGAATGCGGTGGGTGCCGAGGTCTAGTCATCTGGCTGATGGCAAGTCAAGTGCGCAGACAATGCGGCCACTTGTTGCCGCAGCGCCTGCAAAACGCCCATATGGGCGGCCTCTTCTGTCCGATATTTCCGCTCACTGGAAACCGCCTGCAGAGATGGGGTATAAACCGGCAAGTCTCGGCTCGAGCGAGCCGGGTGTACGGGCAATTCACCTGCCGAGGGGGTAAATTCATGGGCGACGCGAGCACGAAGTCCGAGAAGTCCGAAGAACAGTCAGCGACAGGCGAAGGCGGCGCCCGGCCCGGCCGCCCGGACCGCGCCGGGGTCGTCACGGCCGCCGTGGTTCTCGCCGCGTGCGGCGGACTCCTGCTGTTCGGGCTGCTCTCGACGGGCGGCGAAGAGAAGGAGAGGGAGCGCGCGGTGCCCTCCGCCTCGGTCACCTACGAGGTGACCGGGACCGGTACCGCCGACATCACGTACCAGGCCCGCAGCGAGTCGGGCACGGCGACCGTCGTGAAGGCGGCCACCCTGCCCTGGCGCAAGACCGTGCCGGTGCCGCTCGGCCGCAGCCCCGTCGTCAGCATCGTGCTCGGTGAGACGGGCGGCCAGGCCCGCTGTGCCGTCGCCATACAGGGCCGACACCTCCAGAGCGCCACCGCCAGCGGCGACTTCGGCCGCGCCACCTGCACCGGCGTGCTGCCCGCCGCCGAGTCCGGACCGGAGTCGGACGACTCCGCCGCGGGCTGACCACGGCCCCCTTGGGCACCACCGCAAGCGAACGAGGACAGGGAAACACATGAGCCCCAGAAGAACCCGCGCGCGCCGCACACTCGGCCGCTCCCGCATCACCTGGCTGGCCGTCGGCATCACCGTACTCGGCGGTGCCGGCATGGCCACGGTCGCGGTGGCCACGGGTCCCGGCGAGGGCTCCGGCGGTGAAACGAACCGGCCCGCGAGCGCCGAGACCATGGCGTTCACCGGCACCGGCCAGGCCAGGCGCACCGTGCCGCGCACGCAGACCGAGACCTTCTCCTTGATCGGCGTCTCCTGGGCGGATCACACCAAGGAGTTCGACGGCACCGCTCAGATCCGCACCCGCAGCTCCGAGACCGGCGTGTGGTCCGAATGGCGCGATCTCGACCTCGACATCGTGGCGCCGGAGACGGACGAGACGAGCGCGGCCGACACGCGCGGCGCCTCGGAACCGTTGTGGACGGGGCCCTCAGACGCGGTGGAGGCCCGCGTCCTGGCTGACGGCGAGCAGACGGCCGTCCCCGCGGGGCTGCGCCTGGACATGGTCGACCCAGGGACGACGGCCGGGAACAAGAGCAAGAGCGCAGCGGCAAAGACCGGCAGGCACACGACGAAGGCCACGAGCACCCCCGGGGAGACGTCGACGGCGAGCCCCGCCGAGACGTCGTCGTCCGCGCCCGCCGAGTCGCCGTCGGAGACCACGGCCGAACCGACCGAGGCCACGCCGACGGACAACCCGCCGGCGGAGACCAGCCTGCCCGCGGAGACCAGCGCACCGGTCGAGTCACCCACGGCGTCCGCGCCCGCGGAGTCGACGAGCCCCGCGGAGTCGACGAGCCCCGCCGCTCCCACCGCGCCCGCGATCGTGAGCCGGGCCGGCTGGGGTGCCGACGAGTCGCTGGTGAAGGACCCCGCGGAGTACATCAGCAAGGTCGAGGCGTTCTTCGTCCACCACACGGCCGGCACCAACGACTACACCTGCGCCGACTCACCCGCGATCATCCGGGCGATCTTCGTCTACCACGTGCAGACGAACGGCTGGAACGACATCGGCTACAACTTCTTCGTGGACAAGTGCGGCACGGTCTTCGAGGGCCGCGCGGGCGGTGTCGACGAGCGGGTGCGTGGCGCCCACACCTACGGCTTCAACGGTGTGTCCTCGAGCATCTCCCTGCTCGGCGACTACGAGAACGGCGGCACCCCGACGCCCGCCGCCCTGTCGGCCGTCGCCGACGTCGCCGCCTGGAAGCTCGGCCTGGACGGCGTCGACCCGCAGGCCCAGGTGACGCTCACCGCGGCCGGTGACACCGGTGTGTACAAGGCCGGCGAGCGCGCCACGCTGCACACCGTCTCCGGTCACCGCGACGGCTACGCCACGCTGTGCCCCGGGCAGAAGCTGTACGACGAACTGCCCGCCATCCGCACCCAGGCCGCCGCCTCCCCGTACGCGGCCCGGTGATCCGACGGCCCCGCCCTGCCCACAGGCGGTGCGGGGCCGTCGTACGTCCTCAGCCGTGCGGATGGCAGGGCTTCGGCGACCGGGGCGACGACGCGGAGGATGTGCCGATGCCGATGCCGATGCCGATGCCGATGCCGATGCCGATGCCGATGCCGATGCCGATGCCGATGCCGATGCCGACGTCGCCGCTCGCCGCGAGCCGCCCGCCACGCCCGAGGCGCGGCGGCGCGCTCCTGCTCGGTCTCACTGGGCCGTTCGAGGGGCCTGCTGAGCGGATGGACGAGGCATAGCAGCAGCGGGCTGCCCCGATGACGAGGAGACCGAGGGGGAGCGACACCCGCAGCAGCACGACCGATCCCACGACCAGGCCGGTCGCGGAGGCGATGCCCACGATGAGGGCCGTGGTGACGGCGCCGAACCGTTGGGCGTCCTCCGTCGCGATGTTCGTCAGCTCACCGGGCACCGACCGTCCTCCGCGCCGCCTTCGGGTGCGAGGACACGGCCCACCATGTCGGTCCTGAGGCGGTGCGCGGCGGTCAGGGAGGCGCGTTCACCGGCCCATACGCTGAAGACCGTCGTGGTGAGCGTTGAGGAAAAGGCGTCCGTGAGGCGTCAGGTGGGGACTGGAAAGGCGAGCGAGAAACACCCTGTCGGCACCAGAGGGGGAGCCGCGCGCGTCCCGGCGGTGCGGCGACTCCCGGACGCGGGGCGGGCGGCGGAGGGCCGCCCACCGCGACAGGTTCCCGCGCCCGTCGGGCGGGTGCCGCCGGCCGACGGCTCGCCGTGTGCAGGTCCCGGCGGTGGTCACCGCCCGTCCGGGGCCGGCGCCGGACGGGGCGGGAGAGGCGGAAGCTGCCCCGGCCCGCTCCGCGTCCGGCTCCTGCCGGGACCCGCGCCGCCCGGGACCGTCCAGGCTGAATCTCGTGCCCCGGTGATCCATAGAACTGGCGAACAGTCAGTTCCTGTCGGCCGAGAGGGGTTTCCGAGGCCGCTCAGGCGCCGGAGGGGCGCACCCGCGCCCGGACGGCGGTCCCGGACACCACGTCCCGACCCGTTCGTCCGGCCTGCCGGATCAGCTGATGGCCGTGGAGGTGAGCACCGGGTTGGGGGAGGGGTAGCAGGATGTCGGCACGCTGACGGTGACGAAGAGGATCGGGACGCTGGCGGTGAAGGTCAGGCCCGGACTGCCATAGCTCGTGCCGGAGAGCCGGGTCTCGATGACACCGCCGGACGCCCCGGCCGTCAGGTCGAGGTTCAGCGCCGGCAGGGTGAAGGTCTTCCCGCCCCCGATCGGACCGGGTACCGACATGATGATCTCTCCGCCGCTCACCCGGACGCTGGGCGTTCCCGACCCGAGTCCGGAACCGCCGGTGAGGCGGGTGCCGGTCACCGTCGCGTTCGTCGGGAGGGGGGCCTTGAGCGTGATGTCCTTGATCGACTTGACCGTGTAGCCGCTGACCGAACCGGGCACCGTCATCGGCTCGGTGGCCAGGGTGACCGAGAGGGCGCCGCCGGGCGCGACCGTCTCCGGCGCGACGGCGTCGACACCGGCGGAGAGGTCGAACTGCTGCGCGGAGCCGATCGGCGGGCTGGCCTGGCAGTCCAGGTCGAGGGTGGTGCCGGCCGCTGAAGCAGGGCCCATGGCCAGGCACGTGAGTGCCAGGGCCGCGGCCGCCGCCATCGGCAGACGTATGTGTGCGGATCTCGGGCTCATGACCGTCCTCCTCCGGGATGGGGGTACCTCGGGCGGACGTCGGCGCACAGGCCGACTGTCTATCGCGGGCATGACAGCACCTCTTACGTGTGAAGTACAGGGCCGTGCAGGCGCCCGCGGCGCGGGTGCGGTCCTGCACCGGAGCGCGAGGGCAGCGAGAAGGCGGATGCGGGAGGCTGTGGCGGGGAACGACTCGGTGCCCAGCAGAGCACCGAGAACCGCTTGGCTCGCTACCCCCAGCTGTACTCCCGTGTCGGCTTCGTCCACCACTACAAACCGCTCTCCAAGGACGGACCCAAACCCCTGAACATCCGAGAAAGGACCTGTACTGCCTGCGGCACCGTCCACGACCGGGATACCAATGCCGCGATCAACGTGAAGACGGCCGCCGGACCGGCGGTATCGGCCTGCGGAGCGCCGGTGAGACCAGGAGCAATCCCGGCACAGCGCGAAGAAACAGGAAGCCACGGATTCCCGACCGAACCCCGTGCCGCGTAGCGGCACAGCAACGATCGAGAAGGTCAGAATCCTCGGGGTTCAGCCCGAGGTGCAAGTCAACCGTCCAGCGCTGTCCGCACCGCCGGATCCGCCGCCAGCGTCTCGTAGATCCACGGGGTGTTGCGCGGGGCCTGGTTGCGGGTGCGGGTGGTGAGCAGGGAGCGGGATTCCTCGCGAGCCTGGTGCATGGTGAGCGCGCCTGATCTGCGGTGGGCCAGGATCGTGCGGATTCGGTCGAGTTCCTCGTCCTCCGCGGTGTCCGGCGCGTCGCCCTCGGCGCCTGCAGCCGGGTCGTTGGCGAACAGGCGGGCCGCCGCATGGCGGATCAGCACCTCCGCGCACAGCATCGCGGGTGCGTCCGACGCGTCCCCCAGCGCCATGCGCTCGGCGCGGGCCAGGACGTTCACGGCCTGCTGGTGGGCGTCCTCGGCGGCGTAGACGGCGCTCAGGTCGATCAGCGTTTCCAGCACCCGGGGATGGTCGTTGCCACGCTCCCACCAGTCGGCTGCGACCTGGTAGAGGTGGACTGCCGTGGTCGGGTCGTCGAGCAGCGCGGCGGTGCGGGCCGCGTTGGTGTTGCAGTTGGCTGTGTTCCAGGGTTCCTCGGCCTGCTCCCACAGCGCAGCCCCGCGCTGGTAGAGGCGTAGCGCCTGCCGCAGATTGCCCGCGTCCTCCTCGGCGATCCCGCACTCGTTGCAGGCCATCGCCCGGTGTTCGCTGCTGCCCCAGCGGTCGGCCAGCTCCACGGACTTGCGGCCCCAGCGCAACGCCTTGTCGGTGTTGTCGGCCCGGCGGGCGATACGGAAGTTGTTGATCGCGACGGGGACGGCGGCCGCAGCCCGCCCGGTCGTGGTGAGCGTGTCGACGGTGCGTTCCCCGGCGCTCAGCGCCCCGGTCCAGTCCTCCGCCTCCCACAACAGCATGCTCAGCTTGAACTCGGCCTCGGCGACCCGGACCGGCAGATGGTGCTCCCGGGCGAGCCCGACGGCCTTCCGTGCCGCCGCGACTGCGGCCTTGAGCGCCTGGCCTGACCGCAGCGTGTCCGCGTTCAGCAGACAGGCCTTGACGGCTTCCTCGGGATCCCCGCGGCGCAGATGCAGGGCGATGCGATCGTCGTTGATGTCGACGACCGCGTCGAGTTCACCGCGTGCCGAGTACAGGACATGCAGTCCGATCATCAGTTCCGTGGCCATCTCCAGCCAGCCGTTCTGCTCGGCCAGGGACAGCGCGGCGTGAAAGCGGCCCGGGTCGAGCTCGCCGATCAGCTGCGCCCCGTACCGCTGGTCGGTGATCTCTGCCAGCCGGTTGACCAGGTACGCCACCCCGGCCCGCTGGAACTCCTGAATCTCCGCAGGTGGTTCGGTGAGGTCCAGCTGCTCGCGGGCGTACAGCAGGATCAGGTCGTACAGGCGGAAGGTGGCCAGTAGCGCACCGGCGGGCAGCCGGACGAGGTCCTGCCGGGCCAGGCTTCGATCCACCAACCGGTTCAGCAGCAACTCCTGCCGCATCGCGGGCGCCTTCAGGCAGTGCCCGAGCTCCGCCCCGCTGACCGCCGCGCCCGGCGCCGCCGCGATCAGCCGGAAGACCCGCTGGGTTGGCGGGTCCAGGGCGTCGTGGCTGAGACGGATGGCCAGGCGCACGGCGCGGTCCCCGTAGGCGAGGGCGTCCAGCCGGACCGACTCCTCCTCCAGGAGCTGGACGAGATACGAGGCGGGCGGTCCCGAGGGATGGGCCAGCCGTGCCCCGGCGATCCGCAGCGCCAGCGGCACATCGCCGCACAGCTGCGCCACCCGGTCCAGCGTGGAGGGTTCGCAGGCGTCGGGGCGTTCCTGGCAGCAGCGGATGAGCACCGCGACAGAAGCAGGTCTGGCCAGCGGACCTACATCGAGGACCAGCCCGGGGTCGGCGTAGTCCTGGGTGCGGTCACGCGAGGTGACGATCAGGGCGCAGCCCGACGGTGTCTTGACGAACGGTCGGACATGGGCGGCGTCGGCGGCGTTGTCCAGGACGAGCAGCACGCGGCGCTCGTGCAGGACGGCGGTGAGTGCCGCGAGCTGCCGGGCGTCGTCCGTCAGTTCCGAGCCGAGGTCCAGGCGCAGTGCCTCACTGAGGATGCGTACCACCGTGCGGGCGTTCAGCCGGGCCTCGGGCATCAGGCCGCGCAGGTCCACGTAGTACACGCCTCCCGGGAACGCGGGGGTGAGGGCGCGGGCGGCCTCGACGGCCACGGTGGAGGTGCCGACGCCGGGCTGGCCGGAGAGGAACGCGGTGGCCGATCCGTACCGCGTCATCCGGCGGTCGATCGCGCGGGCGAGACGGGCCACCAGCTCCTCGCGTCCGGCGACGCACGGGTCGGGTGTGGGCAGCCGGCACATCTGGACGGCCACGGCGGCGAGTTCGGCGCGGCCGGGGGCCGGTCCAGGGACGGCGGGGACGCTGTCCGTGTCGCCGGTGGCGGGTGGGCGGGGCGGGACGAGCACGGCTTCCACCGATGCGGAACGGATCGGCGGAAGGAGGTCCAGCAGCGCGTGCAGGAAACCGGACAGCGGGATGCCGTCCCCGTCCAGCAGCGCCTCGCGCAGACAGCTCCGGCAGGTGTCCGACAGCTCCGTGAACATAACGCCGGTCAACTCATCGGCCAGCACCCGCCGCACACTCCCGAGCAGTGCCCGCGCCGCGTGCGCCGCCGTCTCGTCTGCCGGCTCCGGCCCCGGCAGTGGTGCGGACCAGCGGTGCAGCGCCTCGTCGTGGTCGGCGAGCCGGGGCAGCAGGACGCGTGGTTCCAGGCCGCGCAGCCGTAGCCGGTGGCGGAACTCGTCGGTCTCCCGTCGGTTCCAGGCGCCGGTGGCGGCGCGCTCAAGGATGTGGCCGAGCAGGTCCTGGAGCGGGCCGTCGCCACGGCAGGTGTCGTCGATCGCGGTGAGCACCAGGGCGGCTTCGCGGGCCGTTTCCGCTGCTCCGGTCACTGTGGTGCGGGGCGCGGAGGTGGCGTCGTGGGCCGAGATGAGGGTGCCCGGCTCGTCGCCGAGGGTCAGCCGACTGTGTACGGTGATCTCGGCCGGGCCTTCGAGCAGGCGGGTGAGGTCCTCGGTTCTGGCCACCCAGACGGAGTCGCGCAGCCAGTTGTCGGCGCTGTTGTAGCGGGCCGACACCACGCCGAGCACCACTCCGTCGGTCAGCCGGAGTACGGGAGCGCCGCTCATCCCGGGCAGCAACGCGGACGAGGACAGTCGGCCCAGCGGGACACCATCTCGTACCGTCCAGCCCTGCCAGCTGCCGGTGGCCTGCAGAAAGCGGTAGTCGTGCCCGGGATCGTCCACCCCGGCCACGCCGTTGACCACCACACCGGTCAGCAGCCGCACCGCGTCCGTGGGCGCCCACCCGGGGACGGACTCTTCCAACGGCCGAGCCCGGCGCAGCACCGCCAGATCGCGTACGTCGTCGACCGCGGTGACCTTCGCCCACTCGGCGGCCGCCCCACCGCCGAGCGCGTCGGTCCGCACCTGTGCGCTTGGGTACCCGCAACCGAGCCCGGCCAGCACATGCCAGGCGGTGACGACGATGCCGGGCGCCACCTGGAAGCAGGTGCCCGCCGGTGCGCCGTCGGGGCTCAGTACGCGTCCCAGACTGCGCGGCACCCGGGGATGGCGCGTCGCCGCCTCCATGGCCGGTCCCCCGACGACGCTACGCGGAGGCGTCCGGGGCGGCGGCGCTACGGTAGGTCATCCGGACCACCAGCGACGCCTCACCGGCGGCTCCGGCCACGATGACGTTCCCCTGCGCCGAGAACTTCAGCCCGAACTCGACCTCGACCTGCTCGGGCCGGACTGCGCGCTGGTGCAGCCGGTCGATCGCCTGGGCGGTGGAGGCCGCGATCTCCACCACGGCGTCGCGGGCATGATCGAAGGACTCCACGACCTGGCGGCCTGCTTCCTGCAGCCGTGAGGTGGGCTGCGATCCCGGCACGGGCACGGTTTCCACCAGCACCTCGACCGCGCCCACCCGTACGGGGATCAACCGGTTTGTCATGCAGGCAATTTGTCACAAGCGGCCCGGTGTTGTCCCTGCGGACGACTGGATCTGCGGGCTTGTAGGTACAGGGGTGCGAGGATGACTTCCAGGCATTTGGCACTCCGTTCGACAGAGGGCACCCGGTCATACCGGCCCCGGAGGCCAGCGGTCCCATTGCAGGATCGCGAAAAGCATGACGGGGAAGGAGGACCCGTCCGCTCGACGGGGCCACTCGCTGTGTTCAGGCGCCTGTGGCGGGGTCCCAGCGGTTCGGGTCGTACGGGATCCTGGCCGGGGGCTTCAGCGCCTCCTCTCGCGACACCTGCGCGCCGGTCGAGTCGTGGTAGATCATCTCGCCGTTGACCTTGTCGACGGAGTAGCCGGTACTCCGGTACCCCTCGTGGAACGTGCTGGGGTTGAACAGCTTGTTCTCGTCGACCTGATGGAATTCCACATGCGCCCCTTCGGGGAACCATTGGGGCTTCTCCCTGGCGATTTCCTCCAGGACCTCCGGCACCGCCTGGATCAGGTCGAAGCCCACCCCCAGGCGCCCTGCCAGACCCTCGACGAAGGAAGGGCCTTTGCCACGGCCGACTCTGGGGACGGCACCGGGCGTCACAGACGTCTTGCCCGCCGCCTTGGGCGCGGCCACTTCTCCGACTC
Source organism: Streptomyces sp. NPDC005017 (assembly GCF_042873115.1). NCBI lineage: Bacteria > Bacillati > Actinomycetota > Actinomycetes > Kitasatosporales > Streptomycetaceae > Streptomyces > Streptomyces sp. NPDC005017. The sequence continues at coordinate 35,897 of NZ_JBIALD010000021.1, forward strand.
CGCCGGCCTTGGGCGCGGCCGTTTCTCCGACTCCGCCGACTTTGGGTGCGGGCGTCTCGCTTGCCCCGCCGGCTTTGGGTGCGGTCGTTTCTCCGACTCCGCCAGCCTTGGGTGCGGGCGTCTCGGTTGCCCCGCCCGCCTTGGGAGCGGGCGACTCTGCTGCCCCGCCCGCCTTGGGCGGCGCCGTCTCGGCCGTTCCCGTCCCGGTCTTCCCTGTTGGTGCCGGTGCGGTGGCCGCCGCCTTGGTCGCCTTCTGCGGCCTGGAGGACGCGGTGCCTTTGGATGCCACACGTGCCTTGGGCGTGGCCGGTTTGGAGGTGCCCCCTGCCTTGGGCTTCGAGACTGCCGCCTTGCCCGCCTTGGAACCGGCGGCGGCACGGTTCGCTCCCGCCGGAACGACCTTCCCGTTCTCGCCGATGACGAAGACGTCGCCCTCGTTGAAGAGCACCGTATTCTTCTGGAGGTCTCTCAAATCCTTGAGGGAGAGTTTTCCGCCTTTGCCGCGGACGCGATCATTGATCATCTTGTGCCATCGGTTATGGGCAACGTCCCGCATCAAGACCAGATTGCCTGGCTCGTTGGGAAACCTGGTCGGGAACCGGTGCGCGAATTCCAGCGGGGTGATGTGGTGCACCTGATATCCCCCACCGGGCTGCAAGCCCTTCCCCATCGTCTTCGTGCGCCACTGGTATCTCGCGTCCGAGCGCAGTCGGTCCTTCATGTTCGGGGTGAGCTTCTTCCCCTGGGCGATCTGCCGCCGGATCTGGGCTCTTTCCCTGTTGGTGAGGGGGGTGTCGAATCCGCCGACGCCGTCCGAGACGGTCTGGGGGGCCGGCGCCGGAGCCACCGCGGCGGTCTTGGGCGCCCGGGCGACGCCGATGGCCGAACCCCGGCCGACCGGAGCCGGGCCGAGCCCACCGGCCCAGCGGGCTGAACCGTCGACGGCAGCCCGCTCATGGCTGCCCGAGCCGGCGGGAGCGACCCCGCCGAGAGCCTGCTGGACCGTGTGGGTCAGCTCATGAGCGATGAGCGCCCGGCCTGCGGTCTGCTCGGGCCGGTACTCGCCCGGTCCGAAGACGATGTTCTGTCCGACCGTGTAGGCCCTGGCGTGCAGGGCGCTCGCCGATGCCGCCGCGGCGGGGGAGGTGTGGAGGCGGACCCCTGACAGATCGGCACCGAGGTGCGATTCCATCTCAGCCCGCAGCGTGGGGTCGAGCGCGTGGCCGTCGGACGAGCACTCCTCCGGCGCGGTGCGGGCACGCCGCCTCCGTCGCGCCTGCCGGTCGAGGTAGGCGCCGACGGCACGGTTTCCGGCGCCGGACGCGATGAGCCGGGCGAGATCGTCCGGCCGCTGTTCCCGTTCGTCCGTCTGGGGCCCGCCTGGTGACGGTCTGTCGCGAGAGACGCCGGCCACGACGTCTGCGAGTCGTATGTGTTCGGCCATCAGGATCACCCGTTTGCGTCGGGACCGATGGAATGGATCAGGTCCGGTGTCGTTTCGTCTGCCGGGTGCCCGTTCCCCGCGCGCCTCCTGAGCGGTCGGCGCCGTAGATCCGGGCACCCCGGTGGCCGGTCCCAGGTGTGCTCGTCGGTCACCTCGGACCAGAGGGCTCAGGGAGCAGCGCCGGGTGCGACGCCGTCGACGACGTGGTCCCGGCGGGTGGTCGGATCCGGGGCAGTGGCCGCCAGCATCTCCTCCAGGATCCGGATCGCCCCGCCGGCCCGCAGGAGCCCGTCCCGTGTCGCTGCCTCGTCCCGCATCAACTGCTGCAGCTGCGATTCGCCTCTCTGATAGTCGCGCCTGAGCTCGGCGAGCCGCCCGCGCATCTTCTCCTGCATGTCAGCCGTCTGCTGATCGCTCATCTTGCAGCCTCTCTCTGTGGTTCACGAGACCCGCGCTCTCCGGCCGGCCGTGCTCCGCGGGGTGCAGGTAGTAGCCGCGGTCCGTGGCGGACTTGGCCTCCTCCACGCCGATGCGGTGGGCCCGCGCCCAGGGGTCCTGCCGCACCCCGGTGACCTGCCAGCAGACCTTGACGCCCGGCTGGTCGGTCCGCACGGTGAAGCGGTTCTCCTTGATCTCCTCCGTCACCGCGGCCTGCGCCATGCCGCCCACCGGCGTGAGCTGGTAGTGGACGTCACGGTTCAGGGTCTCGAAGTACTCCGGAAGGACGACGGTCGCCTCGCCGTCTTCGTCGGTCTCGACCGTCCCGTGGTAGAGGTTCGCCATGTCCGGGGACTCGACAAAGGAATGGCACAGGTACTTGCCGCCGGGGTCCAGGGGGTGGTCGATTCTGAATCCGCCGCCGGGCTTGTCCAGCCTGCCGATGACCCGCGCGTCGCCGTTCACGTCGAGCTTGAACTGGGGCGAGGCGAAACCTATCCCCACCCGGTCCTCGCTGCCGCTGAAGGCGACTACGTCGCCGCCACTGCGCAGGATCAGTTTGCCTTCACCGGTGTCCCTTATGAGTGAACCGAACAGATGGAGGGTAGCCGATCCGTCACGGCGGCCGAAGTGCGCGCCCAGGGCGGCTTCTCCTGCGACGGACAGGTCGCCCCGGCACGAAACCGTACCGGTGCCGGTGTCCATCACGATCCCCCAGTCGGCCCCGGTGTTGCCCCAGAAGCCGACGCTCGTATCGTTCTCCATCCCGACGAACGCACGGTCCTGCCCGGGTGCCATCTGGTGGAACCAGATGCCCGCCGACGTGTCGCCCGGCCGCTCCCGCACCCGCATCCGTCCCCGGACGTCGAGCGCGTCGCCCGAGCCGAGTCCGATCGAGAGCCGGTCCTCGCCGGACCACAGCCGAGCGGCTCCGGCGAACGCGTACCAGATCCACCGCTCTCCCGCCGTGGGCTGTTCGACGAAGTCCCCCAGACCACGGTCCGCGAAGGAGTACCCGCCCCCGCCGCCGCCCGAATGCAGCCCCGCCCCGTCCACATGGAGGGCCGCCCGCGGGCTGTCGTCGGTCGACACGGCGAGGCTCTGCAGTCTCGCGTCGGTCGCGGCGAGGCTCTGCAGTCTCGCGTCGGTCGCGGCGAGTGTGTTCGCGCTCAGGGTGCTGCCGACCTGCACATCTCCGGCGACGCCCAAGGAGCCCAGTGTCGCGTCGGTGGCGGCGACGGTGACGGCGCTCAGGGTGCTGCCGACCTCCACATCTCCGGCGACGCCCAAGGAGCCCTCGGAATCGACGACCAGGAGGTCGGTCTCCTCGTCCTCGTTGGTGAGGTGCCACGCCCCGTCGTCCTCGATGAGCATGCCGTAGGCCGGACCGACGTCGTCGTTCTCCAGCTCGATGCCTGATCCCGCGGTGGGCGAGGTGATCCGCAGTCCGTGCCCGGTGACCCCGGCCGTGTCGATCTCCAGCGCCGCGGACGGGGACGCCGTGCCGATCCCGACACGGCCGCTCTCAGCGTCCGCCGACAGGGCGGTGCGCTCGGTGCCGTCCGGCGCGGCGACACTGATGTCCAGTCCGCCGCCGCTGCGGGCGCGCAGCTCCGCGGCGGGCCCTTCGCCCACCCGTACGTCGGACTCCGAGGACACGCGTGCGCGGCTGAGCCGGACCAGTTCGACGGGCATGCCCACCGCTCGGCGCGGCCCTGGAGCCAGCTCGGTGACGGCTCCTGCCGCGTCGAGTGAGACCCGCGCCAGGACCACCTGCCTGCCGACGTCCTCGAAGCCGTCCTCCGGCAGCAACCGCAGCCAGGGGGCGTGCAGCCGTATCAGCCGGGTCTCGCCGACGACCTCACGCCACGTCAGTGTCACCAGACGGGTGCCTTGCCCGGACCCCGCTGTGTTCACGACGAGACCGTCGCCGCCGACCTCCACGATCGGAACGTTGAGCACGCCGTCCGGGTCGGCACCCGGATCCACCACGGCGAACCCGTCCGCCGCAAGGACGGTCGTGCGGCCCGCGGCGTCGAGCGCGGTGCCGGGCCGCACGGTCAGGCGCGGCTGCCCGACCTCGGCGCTCACCTCCAGGCCGCCGCAGACGCCCCAGGTGTGCAGGGAGGAGCCGCGTGCCTCTTCGAAGCGGCGGTAGTAGTCCTCCGTGTCCATGAGGGTTTCCGCCCGGACCGTGCCGCCGCTGCGGGCGCTGCCCGTGTCGAAGTTGAAGTACTCCGTGCGCTTGACTGCCATGTCGCTCACCGCTCGTCGCTGCTAGGGCTCGGTCATGGTCACTTCGCTGAACCGGCAGTGCGCGGGTATGTGCTGCCGGACGATGGACTTGATGGTGCCCACCGCCTGACGGAGCTCGCGCCGTCGCTCCGCCGTGTCACCGGAAAGCTCGGATTCCGAGAAGTGGATGATCACGTTGATGTCGAACGGCCCGAACCGGGACCGGTAGCCGTCGAGCCGGACTCCCGAGGACTCGATCTCGCCGGGGTCGCAGATGAGCAATTCCCGGCCGCGGGCGGTCATCCCGGTGGGGTTGACGAAGTGACCGGGCCCGGTCACCCGGAGTGTGGTGCCCGCCCCCGGCCCGGGCGCCGTCTCCACGCGCAGTACCCCGGCCGTGCGGGCCGTGCGCAGGATGAACGGGTCCGCCGTGGCGGAGGGCCAGAAGGGCTGGAGACCCGCGTCCAGCACGTGCAGGGCGTCGGGGTCCACGCGGGCGACCGCCGTCGGGGCCACGAGCGGGTTGCGCTGGGGCAGCAGCCGGGTGTGCGTCCACTGGGCGTCGCCGCGGACGATCCGCACCAGGTTGCCGCAACCCACGTCCGCCCCGGGCGGTGCCTGCCCGTCGCCGCCGTCCCCGACGACCAGCGCGCCGTCGCGGTCGACGAACAACGACAGGGGCTCCTTGACGAACGCCGGGTCGAGGTCCTTGGCCGTCACGTTCACCGGTGCCGGGCGGACGACGAACACACGCGGCCGTGCCGCCTCTTCGGGCTGGAGCCCGCGGTCCAGCACCACCAGATCCCCCTGGTCGTCGACCGCCATCGCGAGGGGGAACCCGGAGGAGCCCGGCGTGAGCCGGGTGAGCTCCGTGGCCGTCTCCGCCGTGTACGGGGCGGGCAGGGTGAGGATCTTTCCGGTGCCGTCCAGGATGTAGAGGGTCTCCGGCCGCCCGGCGCGGGCGGGCGCGACGGCCAGGGCGGTGATCTGCCCGAACAGCTGCTGGGGCGCCAGCGGGCGGGGCTTCGGCGGACTGCCGGACAGGTCCGGCCGTCCCCTCGCGTCGAGCCGCCATACCCGGCGCCGCAGGCCCGGGGCGAGATCCATCGGCAGGCCCCGGTCGCCGACGAAGAGGCTGCCGTCGGATCCGTGCGCGGCGCACCAGGGCCGCATCAGGCCCTCCCGCTCCACGTCGAGCCCGTCGTTCTCGTCCACCAGCGGCCGCAGCGGCGTCGGCGCGGACACCGGCACGGATGCACCGGCCGTGACGGGCATAAGGAACAGGCAGGACCCGTCGTCCACTGCCACCCGGGGTCGCACGCGGCCCACGGAGTACAGGTCGAGGAACGTGGCGAGTCCCGTGCGCGTGCCGCGACGGCGGTGGACCCGGTTGATCTCCGCGGTCGCCTTGCGGCGCTGGTACTCGTCCCAGAGTTGCCCGTTCTGAAGTTCGGGGAAGCGCAGCGAGACCCAGGAGGCGAGCCACGGCAGGAACTCCCGCGGTGTCGTCCACGGATCGAAGAGCCGGTCCAGCCGCGCGATGCGGTCCTCGATGGGCGGGTCGCTGCGGCGCTCGTCCCCGGTCGCCCCGGGCCGTACGGGCACGATCGGCACGCCGTCGTCGATGCCGGTGAGGATCTTCTCGAAGACGCAGAGGGCGGCGCCGAGGGAGAAGCCGGGGTCCTGCGGCGGGTCCTTCCACAACACCGGTGGCAGGTGGCGCAGATAGCTGCTCTCGGGCACGATCGGTCCTCCTTTCCCCGGTTGTCAGTCGGCCGACTGCCTGACCTTCACGGACGGCACGCCCGCACAGACCAGTTCGTAGTCGGCCACCTGCACCGACGCCCCGGGCTCCACGTCGGTGAAGGGGCGGTCGTCGGCATCGTGCGGGCCGGGCTCGACGGTGATCTGCTCGACGTAGCCCACGTCGTCGGCCGGTACGACCGCTCGGAACAGTTCCGAGCTGAAGACCTGCCGGCCCACGTCCCAGCCCCGGCCGTCCGGTCCGCCCCGGGTCGGGTGCAGAAACGCGGTGATCTTCCGCTCGACCTCGAGTCTGACCTCCTGCGGGTCCACGCCGGCGAGGACCGCCTCCCGCCACACGACCACCGACACCTTGCCGACGATCGGCAGATAGCGGGGACCGACGACGGACAACCGGACCGTCAGGTCGCGGCGTTCGTCCAGATAGGCCCGTACGGTGTCGACCAGCTCGGGCGGCGGCTCGGGCCTGGGGACCGTGGCGCCCTGATCGGGTACGACGATGACGCAGACGTTCCCGGGCGCGCGGTCGATGCCGCCGAACGTCCACGGGGTGCCGCGCGGGGGATGGGGTGTGAGACAGGCGCAGATCCGGACGTCGCTGGTCGCCTCCCGGGCCAGGTAGACGTAGTCGTCGGCCGTCACCGCACGGTCACGGATCTTCAGTGCCTCGGGGGCCCGGCGCAGGGTGTCCTCGATGGGCTCCTCGTCGGTGCCGTCGTTCGCCGCCACCGGGTTGGTGACCTCCAGGCCGCTCGGTACGGTCCCGTCGGGGCCGGTGCCGATCACGACGATCGTGCCGGCGGAGACGTTCCCGGCGCTGCCCGACGCCACGTGCCGGTATGCCGACGCCCGCACGAGGCTGTCGGCCGGTGGGATGCTGCCGTGCCCGTCGGTGTGGCGCTCGTCGTGGCTTCCGAAGCCGATGTCCCCGGTCACCGGATCGAGCCGGTACACATTGCCGGCACCGGGCAGCAGCTCGGGGACCTGCTCCCAGGTCTCCCAGGTGGGTGGCGTGCCCCGCCCGACCTGGATCTCGACGTGCGCGTACGGGGCCTTTGGATCGGGTGCCCGGTACAGCGGGCGGTGGCGGAGGGGGAAGGTCTGGAAGGGCGCGCCGTCGCTCCTGCCCAGCATCTCGGGGGAGCGCAGGCTGAGCGCGGCGTGGGCGGGAGCGGCGTTGAACAGCACCCGGTCCAGGCCGAGTTCCAGGAGCGTGTCGGCCGGGTTGCTGACGCACAGCGCGATCCAGAAGCGCGTGGCGTCGAGGATCGCGGAGCCTGGAGCCGCACTCGTGTCGCCCCACTCCTGCGCCGGGTTCTGGGCGGCCCACGACTGCGGTACGGGAAGGGCCACGGGCCGGTCGTGCAGGGTCCTCGTCGTCGCGGAGGGGCCGACGGCCGGCCATGTGCCGGGCTGTTCGTCGGGGACCGACGCGGCCCAGGTCACCGAGGCGACCGGGGTCTGCGGGGGCGGCCGGAAAAGACGCGGCCGGACCACGATCTCCCCCTCGACGGCGTCCTCGAAGCCCAGGCACAGACGGGTCGTCCCACGCGGCGGCACCGGTATCAGCCGCCGTCCCGTCCCCGTGCCGACCAGGTCGGCGGAGAGGTCGGTGCAGAGGAACCGGCCGTCGTCGTCCGGCGTGAGCAGCAGGGCCGCTGTCAGGCTGGTCGGGCTGACGGGGACGGATTCGTCGGTCTCGAAGACGACGGGGGCCTCACCCTCCACGGGAAGGGTGTGTGCCTGGGTGCCCGCCGGCACGAGTACCGGTGCCGGCCCCTTGGTACGGAACCACAGGTGGGTGGCGGCCGGGGTGGCGGGGTCGCGGGTGATGCCCATCAGGTTGAGGAAGGCGATGTAGTGCTTCTCCGGCACCTGGTTCAGGCGGTAGATCAGTCCCTCACCGAGCCAGGCGAACAGTTCGATGAGGGTGATGCCGATGTCGCTCGGACTGTCGTCCGTCCACTGGGGTGCGTACGTCGTCCGCAGGTCACGCATCTGCGCGGCGAGGTCCTGCCAGGTCCGGTCGTCCAGGTCGGGCGGGAGGATACGCCCGCGCCGCGATTCCGGGGTCATGGCGATCGCTCCAGGGAGAAGGGATGGACGAGGCGGTCGGCGGCGCCCGTCGAGCGGATGCGGTAACTGATGTCGATCACCAACGCTCCTCCCGCGGGGTCGTTGGCGACGGTGACGTCGACGAGGTCGATGCGCGGCTCCCACCGGGTCAGCCCCTCCTCGACGTAGTAGCGCGCGAGACCGGCCGTGGACTCGTCGTTGGGCGCGAACAGCAGCCGTCTGAGGCCGCAGCCGAAGTCGGGACGCATCACCCGCTCGCCGTGCTGCGTCTCGAGGATGACGCGGATCGACTCCTGGATCCTGAGCGGTCCCGCCGACTCGTCCAGCCCCGTGGGGCCGAGCCGGACCGGGAAGGCGATGCCGCGACCGTGGATGTCCGGGTCCATGTGAGCCTCCGGATCACACCGAGGAGAGCTTGGCCTGGTTGGGGGCGGGACGCAGGACGGGCGATGCCGGCACGGCGTTCGTGGACAGGACCAGGGCGTCCAGCAGGACGGGCTTGCCGGCGGACCTCAGCTTGGTCGACTCCCCGCCGAGCACCGCCGAGACGGACGCGCAGGCGACGCCCGACGTGGCGTTGGGACAGTTGCTCACGGTGGTCAGGCTCGTCTTCACGAGGACCGGACTGCCCGTGACCTTCAGCTTCTCCGTGCTGGAGACGGTGACCAGACCGGGCTGGGGGGTCGGGGGCGGGGGAGGGGGCCCGGTGGCGTGCGGGCAGGTCACGGTACTGGCCGTCGTCAGGACACGTCCCATGCGAGGTCCCTCCCTCAGGAGATGTCGACTTCCGTCTCGTTCACGGTGACCGTCGTGGCACCGCCCGCCGCCGCCAGCGTGATGGAACCCCCGGCGTCGAGCCTCAGATCTCCCGCGGCGCTGATGGACAACGAACCGTCGGTCGCGTTCAGCGTGATGGTGCTGCCCCTGCCGCCGTCCTTGATGACCAGCTCACCGCCGGTCCTGTCGTCGTCGAAGGTGATGGTGTGCCCGGCCCGGCTCTTGATGACGCGCTTGCTGTTGGTGCCGTCGGTGTTGGTCTCGGGAGGCGTCTGGTCGGCGTTCCACAGGCCGCCGATGACGTACGGCTTGCCGAGATCGCCGTGTTCGAAGGCGACCAGCACCTGATCACCCACCTCGGGCAGCCAGTAGAACCCCATGTCCTTGCCGGCCATGGGGCGGGCGCAGGGAGCCCAGCCGCTGGTGAAGCGGTCGGACAGGCCGGGGAAGGACACCTTGACGCGGCCGATCGGGATCTTGGGCGGCACGGCCATCACCTCGTGGTTGTCCTCCACCACGGCCAGGACGACACCGTAGAAGGGTTCCACGCGGTCGGGCGGCGGCTCGTGCGCGATCTGCTTGCGCAGCAGGCCCAGCAGACTGGAGTGCCCGCGCTGGCTGATCGAGAACTCGGTCGTGTAGCCGCCGTCGTCGATGCGATGGGTGACCTTGCGGAGCCGGTACACACCGCTGAACCGCTTGCCCACCCCCCGCATCTCGATGAACGCGCCGGCCGTCAGCTCGGGAATGCCGATGCATGAGCCGGTGCCCTCGTACATGCCCTCGAAGAGCTCCGTCAGGAGCGACTCCGCGAGGATCTTCGCGTCCAGCGGGTTCTCCAGCGCGTGCCGGCGGATGCCCTTGCGGGTCAGCGTGAGGACCAGGTCGGCCGCGGAGCTGCCGAGCCGCTCCGTGAGCTGCTCCGGATCGAGGTCCGCGGCCAGCGCCAGCCCGTGGATGGTCTGCGCGAGTTCCTGGTTGTAGCCACGCACGGCCTGGAGCCCGGCGGCGCCCTGGGCCGAGATGCGGGGGCTGAAGCTCGACAGGTTCCGGCCCCACTCCAGCACGTGTGCGGCCGTCTGAGGGCGGGGGAACTGGAAGTGCAGCCGGTCCCATTCGACGTACACGTCGAAGTGGTAGCGCTGCGCGCGCTCCTTGAGGAACGCCATGTCACCACCGACCTGGATGATCTTCTCCTTGAGGCCGGGTGTGGGGTCCACCACGGGAATGAGACCGTTCTCCACGGCGATCTGCGCGGCCACCATGCTGTCGTTCATGAACGTGTACTCGGTGGGCTCCTGCTCTCCGTGGCGCATGCGGTACGACTTGTCGTAGCCGGACACCTGGACCGTGGGCGCCCCGCTCTGCGGGAACGACGGTTCGACGGCTGCGATCTCACCGAGGAACGCCGGCTTCAGGTCGTTGCCGTAGCCGAGATGGATCTCGACCGTCTTGCCCGGGTCCAGCAGGGCCGAGTCGAGCAGCCGGTTGTCGGGGTTGGACAGGACGAAGCTGAAGGTGCCCGCGAGATCGAGGCTGGTCTCCACGGTCAGGCTCACGGCGTGCGCGGCGAGTTCGGCCGCCATGGTCAGACCGGCGACCCGGATGTCGAAGCGCGGCGCATAGGTGGAGGTGCTCATAGGCGTGCTCCGCCCCGCTGTCGCGCCGGCACGACCAGCCGTGTGTCGGGCCTGAGCCGGAGCGGGTCGACGATGGCGTTCGCACGGGCGATGTCCCGCCACAGTGCGGGATCGCCCAGATAGGCGCCGGCGAGACCGCTCAGCGTGTCGCCCTCCACCACAACGTGCACCACGGGTTCCCGCGACAGGACGGACTCGGCTGCCGACACGGCCCGGTCGGCGACGGCGGAGGCCGTCGGCGACGCGAAGAAGACCCCGCCCCGCACCTTGACGTCCGTCGGCACGTACTCCTGGAAGCGCACGGCGAGACTGGAGCGCACCGGGGTGCCGTTGCGCAGGAACATGGTGAAGCGCTGGTTGGCGTCGACCAGGACGCAGCGGAACTGGAAGCTGCCCAGCGAGAAGAGCAGCACCGGCGGGCCCTGGGTCCCCGGCCGCTTCTCCAGCAGCCGCACGATCGGCCCGGTGTGCGCGCGTACGTCACGGCCCGTCTCGTAGGTGTCGAAGAAGAGGTCCATGGCGAGGGTGCGCGCCCGGCCGCGCACGTACTGCACGGGCGGTGTGTCGAGCCCCGGGATGCCGACCTCGGCGAAGCTGTTGCCCTGGTCGAGCTTCAGCTCCTCCGGGTTGAACATCACCGGGTGGCTCTCGCCGGACGCGGTGTCGATGATCTCGGCCTTGGCCAGGGCCGCGCTGACCGACGCGAGGCCGGGCAGCGAGGGCAGCCGGAAGGAAGCGGTCGTCATGTCAGCCTCCGCGCTCGAACTCGCTGCGCAACTGGCGCATCACGTCGTCGATCACCTGCCGACGCAACGCCTGGACGTCGAGGGGCGGTGGTGCCGCCTCCGCGCCGTCGGTACGGCGGTCGACAGGGGCCCGCTGGGGGCGAGCCGTGGGAGCCGGAACTGTCGCGGAGGCGGATCGGGCCGGCCTGTCGAGGGCCGGTGCGGGCCCGCCTGCCGCGTGTCCGGCCGTGAACGGCGCGACGGGCGGAGCGGCCGGTGCGGGCGGGCCGGGCAGCCTGACCGCGCGCTCGTTGGCCAGCGCCTCGGCCTCCTCGGCACGCGTACCCGCACCCGTGGCCCGCCGCCAGGACGCGCCGGGCGTCAGCAGGGCCAGGACATGGGTGGCCTCGTGCACGAGCAGCCCGAAGCCGTTCGGATCCGAGGGCCGGAGCCGGCCGCGGCGGAAGTGGACGTCCCGCCCTACGGTGACGGCATCCGCCCGCTGCTCCCGAGCGAAGGCGTCGGACCGGTCGTCGTCATGAACCCGTAGTACATCCGCTGCCGGTCCCACGGATTCCCGCAGCCGGGAGCGGACGGGGGCGGGAAGGGACTGGCCCGTGGGGGGTGGCGCGACTGACGGCCCCGGCGCCGCGGGGTCTTCGGCCTTCGGTCGCCCAGGCGGGGCGGGCGTCGACGAGACGGGCGCCGGAGGGGCGGCGTCCGGTGCTCCGTCGGCGCGCCGGTTCCGGCTCCGCGCAGCAGGGGCGGCGTCCGGCACTCCGTCGGCGCGCCGGCGCCGGCTCCACGCAGCTGGGGCGGCGTCCGGCACTCCGTCGGCGCGCCGGCGCCGGCTCCACGCGGCTGGGGCGGCGGTGTGCGGGGCCGGCCCCTCGGCACCGCGTTCGATCCGCTCGAACCGGTCCGCGCCCAGCGTGAGCCCGGCCGCGTGGTCCATGAACACCCGCAGCGGTCCTGCCCACGGCAGCGTCGGGTTCAGCCGGGTGGCCAGGCGCCGCCCCTGCGCGTCCAGACGCTCCCCCAGGGTCCGCGGCAGCGGATGGTCCGGTGTCATGGTGCGTCGTCTCCTTCCTCGGCGAGGGCGATCTCGCGGATCCAGTGCAGTCGTTCCGCGTGGTCGACGGTGAGCAGCTCGGCCAGCGACCAGTGGACCCGGCGTCCCAGAAAGGCCACCTCCCGGCGGATCCGTTCCACGGGGTAGCCCGTTATCCCCCCAACGGGGGGACCTCCGCCTCGTGCTCCTCGCCGCAGTGCGGGCAGGCCACCAGGACCGTGACCGGGGCGAGCCCGTTGATCCGGTTGTAGAGGTCCTGAAGGTGCGCCAGGTCCTCCGAGTACAGCCCTTCGATCACGCCCGGCGTGACCTCTTCGACACCGCCCAGCTTGGTCACCACCCGCGAGAGCAGGACGACGATCAGATACGCGGGCCAGGCCTGCACCCGCGGGTCCTTGAGGGGGTAGATCTCGTCCGCGGCGGTGGCCAGCCGCATCACGCCCGTGCGGTGCAGGTTCCCCGCGTTGTCCACGTAGCCCTTGGGCAGTTCGAAATCGACCTCGGTGACCAGCATCTCCGTCATGCTCGGGTCAGTCCCTCATGGGCGAGGACGAGAGTGTCGACGGCCACATCGGTGCCCTTGGCGCTCAACGACGCTCCCTCCCACTTGGTCGGCCAGGCGCTGACGAAGTTCCAGCGCGCCACCTCGGTGTGGTTGCTCAGGTCGAAGACGACGATGGAGCCGTTCTTGCGTACCACGTTCCCGTCCACCACCTGCTGCCGCCAGGACCACAGTTCACGCGACGGTGTGATGCCCCACTTCAGCGTGATGTCGGAGTAGCTGGTCTTGCCGGGCAGCTTGCGCACGGTCGTGTTGTCGCCGCCCTCGCGGTTCTCGATGACCTCTGTGGTCGACCCCAGGCCGCTGCACTCGCTGAAGCTGGCCTGCGCTATGCCGTCCAACTCCACCAAGAAGTTGAAGTTGCGGAAGGGATCGACCCGCTGACCTGTCTGTGCCATGTCCCGTCCTTCCTTCCACGCGTCTAGGCCTCGACGGCCTGCCCGCTGCCGGACCACAGGCCGAGCCGGATCACCACGTGCTCGGCGGGCCGGGTGGGTGCGAGTCCGATCTCGACGATCACCTGGCCGAGTTCACGGACCGGGGCCGGGTTGAGCTCCTCGTCGATCTTGACGTAGAAGGCCTCCTCGGCCGTCCGCCCGAACAGTGCCCCGGACTGCCACACGCGGGTCAGGAACTCCGTGATCGTGCGTTCCAGGGCTTTCCACAGCGCCGTGTTGTTCGGCTCGAACACCGCCCAGCGCAGCCCCTGCACCAAGGAGTCCGAGATGAACGCGACGAGCCTGCGTACATTGACGTAGCGCCATTCGGCGCGGTTGGACAGGGCCCGGGCGCCCCACACCACGGGCCGTCCGCCCGGGAAGACGCGAAGCGCGTTGATGCTGGAGCTGTTCAGCACGCCCTGCTCGGCGTCGTTGAGATGGTGCTCCAGGTCGAGGGCGCCCCGGACGATCTCGTTGGCGGGTGCCTTGTGTACGCCACGCCGGGCATCGCTGCGCGCCATGACGCCGGCGATGTGGCCCGAGGGCGCGACCGTCACGGTCGACGGTTCGGCGCCGTCCGCCGGGGCCTCGGGGTCGTCGATGACGATCCACGGCCAGTACAGGGCACCGAAGCCGCGATCGGTCATCAGCCCGTCGCGCTGGGCCTGCAACGCCGTGGTGTCACCGGGGTTCTCGGCACCACGGGCTCCGTCCAGCACGGCGAACCGGTCGCCCATCGTCTCGCAGTGGGTGATCACCTTCTGCTGCTGCTCGAACGACGTCTGGCCGGGCACGCAGACGATGCTGACGTCGAGCGTGTGCGTGAGCGCCTCCAGTGCGCCCTCCAGACCCGCCGCGTCGGTCACCGGCACGATGTAGGCCAGGCTGCCGCCGTTCTCGAAGAATCCGCGCGCGGCGTACGGCAGGCCGAGCGGCTTCTCGAACCCCCCGAACTTCCGCACGTACGAGGTCCAGTTGGTCACCAGCACCGGCTTGCCCGGCACGATGTCGGCGCTGTCGCTCGCCACCGTGCCGATCAGGGCCGCCGTACTGGTTCCCGCCGCCGCGATGGGGCCGGCTGTGTCGACTTCCTGGAGATGGATGCCCGGTGCTCTCGTCTCGATGTCGGTCATCGAATCCTCCTGGCCTCGGTCTGGGGTGCGTCGGGTCGGCGTCAGGGGTCATGCGGCGGGAGGACGACCGTGTGGACGTCCCGGCCGGACGTGTACTCCACTTGGGTACGGGTGTCCGGCCGGCCCGTGAGCCGGACGAGCAGGGTGTAGGTGCTGAAGTCCAGACGGTCGAAGGCGAAGGCGCCGGAGCTGCCCACGACCATGTCGCGCCCGGCCTCCAGCACCTCCACCCGCGCTCCGGAGGCCGGCTGCACCGAGCCGCCCACGTCCTGCAACAGCCGTCCTCTGAGCCTCGGATGACCGGCCGTGGGCTCCACCCGGACCTCGCGTACGCGCGGGAACCGTTCCGCCGCCTCGGGGGACTCGACGGCGAGTGTCAGCGTGAACGACAGCGCGGGCCGGGGCGCGATGCCCAGGGCCGTCCAGAACTGACTGCTTCCCGTGCCCTCCCTCGGGCGGCCCACGGCGGCGGGGACGGGGAAGAGCGCCGGCTGCCGGACCAGCTGTCCCCGCAGGAACCGTTCGTCGATCACGGCGAAGCGGCTGAGCCACCCGAGCAGCTCGCCGAGCAGCCGGTGCTCCTCCTCGGTCTTCACCGCCCCGGTCTTGTGGGACCAGACGGTCACCACGTACGAGCAGTCCACGCGCATCGGCGGGCGCCGGCTGACGAACCCGTCGTCGGGCAGGCGCTCCAGGAGGGGATCCTGATCCCTGAGGACGCGATTCTCCTGGATGTCGTGGAGGAACAGGTTCACCGTGTCCTGGGCGGGCTTGAAGTCCTTGTCGGGCGTCACGAAGCTGACGTCGGCGGCCTGGAGGATCTCCGGCGCCTCGTCGTCGTCCAGCATCGCCCGGAGTGTGGCGTCCACGTCCTGGAACACGGCTCAGCCCCTCTCCTCGCCGTCGGGACCCGCCCCGGGCATGACTTGGTCCAGCTTCTGGTACTCGCGGCGGGTGGCGCGCAGCAGTTGCGGCATGCCGATCGCCGTGTTCGCGGAGGCCGCCAGATACGCGGCGTGCAGCACGATGTTCCGGATGCTGCCGCCGGTCAGCGGGAAGTCGCGGGCCAGTCGGCCGAAGTCCAGCGCGGCGTCGCGCGGGGCGTCCGGCGGCAGACACACCCGCCAGAGCCGCTCGCGGTCCACGCGGCCGGGGAAGGGGAACTCGACGATGAACTGAAGCCGTCGGGTGAACGCATCGTCCAGGTTGCGGCGCAGATTGGACGTCAGGACGACCAGGCCCTCGTACCGCTCCATGCGTTGCAGCAGATGGGCGACCTCGATGTTGGCGTAGCGGTCGTGCGCCTCCCGTACCTCGGAGCGTTTGCCGAACAGGGCGTCTGCCTCGTCGAAGAGCAGGACGGCGTCGGTGTCGGCGGCCGCCGTGAAGACGCGGTCGAGGTTCTTCTCCGTCTCGCCGATGTACTTGCTGACCACGGTGGCCAGGTCGATCCGGGCCAGCTCCAGCCCGAGTTCATGGGCGATGACCTCGGCGGCCATGGTCTTGCCCGTGCCGGGCGGGCCGGTGAACAGCGCGCTGACGCCCCTGCCGTGGGAGAGCGTTCGTGCGAAGCCCCAGTCGTCCATGACCCGGCCGCTGTGGGCCACGCGTGCGCACAGCTCGGTGAGTTGTGCCGCGCAGTCCGGCGGCAGGACGAGGTCGTCCCACCCGTGCAGGGTCCGCACGCGCTGTACCGGTCCCCTCAGCCGGTGGCTGCTCTGGGCGCGGGCTGCGGCGAACAGCTCCTCCCGGGTGGGTGCGCACGGAAGGTCCGTGGGTGTGCCGGGGTTCCGCTCGGTGACGCCGGCCGCGCGCCGCGCGGCCTGTCCGACGGCCGTCAGCGCCGCGTCGGCGATCCGGTCCGGGCCCAGCCGGAAGCGGGCGGCGAGATCGTGCAGATCGGCGGGGGCCGTGCCCACGCCGTGCGCGGCCAGTTCCCGCTCCCACAGCAGCAGCCGGGTGGAGCGGTCGCAGCGGGGCACGGGGACGGGGACGAAACCGAGGGAGTGCCGGGCCGTGGGTGTCCAGTCGGTCTCTCCTTCGACGACGACGTGGCCGTCGTGCTCGGCCAGGAGGTCGCAGAGGATCCGTTCGCGTGTTCCGCGGTCGTCGTCCGGGCGCCGGAGGTGCTCGATGCCGTCGATGCGGAGCAGTGCGCCCAGCAGCGAGGCCTCTCGGAACGTGACCGCGAGGACGTCCGCGGCGGTGTCGGTGTCGTCCGGCACGCTGCCGGGCTCCAGTGTCAGCAGGGCGAGCCCCAGCCCTGTGGCCAGGTCGCGGGCGGGCCGGCCCCGGGCGGATCCGGCGGGCCCCTTCACGTGGACGCGCAGTGGTCCCCGCGCCCCGGCCCACTCGGCGAGGCGAGCCGGGTCCGCGCCGGGGGCGGGGTCCGCGTCCGGGATCTCCAGGCGGCAGCATCCGGCGAGTCTGCGATCCAGTCCGCTCTGGCCGAGCAGGACGTCGGTGATCTGTTCGTCCAGTACCAGGAAGTGCGCGAGCAGGGGAGGGGCGACGCAGCGGGGATCAGGAACGAGGTCCAGAACGCGATGTCTGAGCAGTGAGGCGTCGGAAGCGAGGACGGACCGGGCGGCGAGCCTTTCCTCGGCGGTACCGGCCAGAAGATCCAGGGCGAGGCCGACGAGGGGACGTCTGCGGCTCATGTCGTCCTGGAGATAGCCGTAGATCCGTTCGTACCGGAGGTCGACCTCGGGGGCCAGTGCCATGAGGGTCAGGTCGAGTTCGAGGTCGGTGAGGCCATGCCGGGACCGCAGCCATGACCAGCCGCCGTGCCCGGCCGTGATGTCGTCCCAGCCGGGCCGTTCCCGGGGCCCCTTGGGAGCCCCGTCGAGCAGCGGGCGTCCGGGTGGCCGTTGAAGCAGGTGCCGGGCCTCGGCGGCGCTGATGTGCAGTGCCGGAAGGGTCTCCGCCGTGCTCTGTGCCGCCCACCGGTCCGTGAGAGCCTCGACCGCCTGCGCCAGAAGTCCGTCCAGGCGGGACAGCGCCAGCAGCTGCGGGGTGTCCGGCACGGGGCGTGGCGGGGTGAGGACTTCGGACACTTGGGGCTCCTCGGAAGGGCGTGATCCCTCCGGACCTTCTCGGCGGTCGTCTCGGACCAGCACACGAGTGCCTGAAAGGCACGTATGTACAGTCTGTTAACACATGTCCCCGATGTCAAAGGGAGTGCCTCTCGGACGCCCCGAGCGAGGCGTAGTTGAGCGGTGCACTACTGGTCGCCGAACATTCCGTACGCCCTCGTCAACGCCCGGCCCCCGCTCAGGCCGCCGTACATCACGCAGCCGCCCGGTCGTGCCCATGGTGCGGAAGGCCTTGACCTGGGGAGGTACCGGACCGGCAGCCGGGTACAGGCCGCACACGGGATCCGCTTCGCGCAGAACTGATCCGACGTCACTCTCATCTCTCCCTTGCGCAGAACGACGGCGCGCTGAACGGACAACCGCTCGGAGCCGATGCCGCGCTCCCAAGCCATCTCGCCGGCGGGGATGTGAGGACTCGCCAGGTACTCCACCGGCCTGCCCGGGCCGTGGCCCCGAGACCCCGCACCAGCTCTACGGCGGCGACCTCGACGGTATCGGGCCCGCCTCGAGCACATCGCCTCCCTCGGTGCGGACACGCTCTGGCTCACCCCGGTCTTCCCGGCCCGCTCCAACCACCGCTACAACGCCTCCGCCTTCGACCGGATCGACCCGCTGCTCAGCGGCGAGCCCGCCTACCGGGACCTCATCGACGCGGTGCACGCCCGCGGCTGGCGCATCCTGGCGATCTGACCACGAACCACTGCGGCGACGGCCACTCCTGGCTCGCCGCCGCCCGCACCGACAAGGAAGCGCCGGAACGGGGCATGTTCTGGTTCGACGACGGCGAACCGGGCTACGAGACCTGGATGGGCGTCCCCTCGATGCCCAAGCCGAACTGGTCCTCGCCACAGCTGCAGCAGCGGATGACCGACGCGCCCGATTCCGTCGCCGCCCGCTGGCTGCACACCGGCGCCGACAGCCTCACGTTCCTGCGTGAACTCGGCGGCGAACGCCTGCTGATCCATGCCGTGCGCTCCGGGCACGAGCCGGTACGCCTGCTCCTCCCGGTCTCGGCCGAGGCACTGTACGGTGACGCGGGCGCCCTGCGCCCGGACGGCACGGGCCACCTCGAACTCCCCTCGGACGGACCGGCGTTCCACGTTCGGACACTGTGATGACCCTGACCACCCCGGCGCTGATCACCGCCGACCTGCGGGCCCTCGGGTCGAGCCCACGGACACGCTGATCGTGCACAGCGCACTGTCCGCCTTCTCCCGTGTCGTCGGCGGGGCACCCGCGGTCGTCCTCGCCCTGTCGGACGCCGTCACGGCCGAGGGAACCCCGGTCGCACCCAGCCAGTCCTGGCAGCTGTGCGACCCGGCCTACCTGGCCGCCGACCCGGCGGAGCACTGGGATCTGATCCGCCGGGCTCTCCCGCCGTACGAACCGCGGTGGACCCCGTCGATGTCCATGGGCGCGATCGCCGAGGCCCTGCGGACGAGTCCCGGTGCGCTCCGCAGTGCCCACCCGCACCGCTCCTTCGCCGCGACGGGCCGGCACGCGGCACGGGTCACCGCCTGTCACGACCTCGCGGAACCGTTCGGGGACGCCTCCCCCTCGGGGAGCTCTACCGGCTGGACGCGAGGGTCCTGCTGCTCGGCGTGGGCCACGAGAAGAACACCTCGCTGCACCTCGCCGAGGCCCGGGCCGGACTGCCCGTCGAGCGGGTCGCCAACGGCGCGCCCCTCCAACGAGCAGGACCTCCGGCAGTTCGTGGACCTGTCGACCTGGGATCCGGTGCCGGTGCGGCGGCGGATCGCGCAGCGGATGGTGCCACTGATCGGCCCGCACGCCTGGGCGGTCGATGCCGTGTCGTTCTCCAAGGGACGGCCGGATGTCGGTGGGGGTCGCCCGCCGGTACTGCCGAGCGCTGGGCAGGCAGGCCAACTGCCATCGCCGGCGGCCACCGCCACGGTGCTAGGCATCGGCAGCGAGCCGTGGCACTCGCGGACGAGGCGCTGGCCTCCAGAACTCCGGCAGTGTCTCCCAACGCGTACGCACAGGCCGTACGCCTTCGTGGCCGCCCCGCCCCCTCGGCCGGCTGCTCCTGCCGACGGGCCCGGCCCTGGTCCGCCTCATGGTGCGCCGGCGCCGCAAGCCGCTCGCTCGCAAGCAGCACGACCGCCCCGCCGGTACCCTGCTGGCCTGCCTGCAGACGCCGCACGGCACGGCCCCGCAGATCGCCGCCCGCCTCGGCATCCACCCCCAGACCGCACGCCGGCGCCTGCAGCAGGTGCACCGCCGGTTCGGCGAAGCCCTCGCCGACCCCGACGCCCGCTTCGAGCTGGAGGCCGCGCCGCGGGCGGGTCTGGCCTGAGCGGGCGTGGGAAGCGCGCTGACCGTCGTGCCCGTGCGTGACGCAGACCACAGGAACTCCTGGGGCGCCAGGGAGAGATACGGGTGTGAGGGACTCAGAGAACGAGATACGCCGGCGTGTGCGCGAGGGGGATCGTGAGACGTTCGCCCAGTTGTACGAGGAGTTCGCCCGTGCCGTCTACAACCACGGGCTGCGCCTGACCGGCGACTGGTCGACGGCCGAGGAGGTCATGTCCGAGACCTTTCTGGCCGCCTGGCGGACACGGGACCGGGTGCACGAGGACGGCGGCTCCCTGCTGCCCTGGCTGCTCGGCATCGCCACCCACAAGGCGGAGAACGCCCAACGGGGACTGCGCAGGCGGCAGTCGTTCCTGGCGCGGCAGCCCCGGCCGCGGGCGGTGGAGGACTTCGCGCCGGCCACCGTCGGACGCCTCGACGACGCCCGCCGACTGCGTGCCGTGCACGCGGCCCTGAGCCGGCTGCGCCGCCAGGAGCGGGAGGTGCTGGCCCTGTGCGTGTGGTCCGGTCTGGACTACCAGCAGACGGCCGCCGCGCTGGGCATCGCCGTCGGCACGGTGCGCTCCCGCCTGTCACGCGCCCGCAAGAGGCTGGCCCGCCTGGCGGAGGAAGGCCTGGCGGAAGGGTTGGAACCGCCCGTCGGCCGCGGAGAGAGACCGAGTGAAGCCGCCATCGCGGCCCTGACTGTGCGGGAGGAACCCACTTGACATCCTCCCCTCCCTGTTGGGAGGGGATTCCTACGGCTTGCGTCGTAGGGGTTTCTGCTTCGTCGCCGACTGCCCGCCCGGAGTACTCCGTTGAGGTCTTACACCAGCTCCACAGACAGACACGGCCAGCCCGGCCGCCAGAATGTTCTTCGCTGCGTTCACGTCCCGGTCGTGGGTCGTCCCGCAGTCGCACGTCCACTCGCGGACGCTCAACGGCATCTTGTCCTGCAAGGCGCCGCAGGCGGAACACAGCCTGGAGGAGGGGAACCAGCGGTCGACCGCGATCACTTCGCGGCCGTACCACCGGGCCTTGTACTCCAGCATGCTCCGGAAACCGGCCCACGCCGCGTCGCTGACGGCACGGGCCAGCCTTTTGTTCTTCACCATGTTCCGGACGGTGAGGTCCTCGATCACGATCGTTTGGTTCTCACGAACGAGCCGAGTCGTCAGCTTGTGCAGGTTGTCCCGGCGCCGGTCGGCGATCCGGGCGTACACCCGGGCGGCCTTGTGCCGGGCCTTGCGGCGGTTTGCGCCGTCGCCGGCGGCCTTGCGGGCGAGCTGCCGCTGAGCCTTCGCGAGACGGGCACGGTCACGGCGCTCACACCGGGGGTTGCAGACCTTCTCACCGCTCGAGAGGGTCAGGAGGTGGTCGAGCCCGACGTCGACGCCGACGGCCGCACCGGCGGCGGGCAGCGGCTGGACGGAGGGGTCTTCGCACAGCAGGGACACGTACCAGCGCCCGGCCGCGTCCTGGGACACGGTCACCGTGGACGGCGAGGCTTTCTCGGGCAGTGGGCGGGACCACACGATGTCGAGCGGCTCCGCCATCTTCGCCAGAGTCAGCTTCCCGTCGCGGAACCGGAACGCACTGGTGGTGTACTCGGCCGACTTGCGGGACTTCTTCCGCGACTTGAAGCGCGGGTACTTCGCCCGCCTGCCGAAGAAGTTCGTGAACGCCGTCTGCAGATGCCTGAGCGCCTGCTGGAGCGGGACCGAGGAGACCTCGTTGAGGTAGGCGAGTTCCTCGGTCTTCTTCCAGGCCGTCAGCATCGCCGAGGTGGCGTTGTAGTTCACCCGCTCCTGCCGCGTCCACGCTTGCGTGCGCGCCGCAAGGGCCAGGTTGTAGACCTTCCGCACGCAACCGAACGTGCGGGACAGCTCTGCCGCCTGCGCGTCGGTCGGATGGAAGCGGTACTTGAACGCCCGCTTCACAGGGGTGGTCTTCACCCTTCACACAGTAGCGCGTCGGTTTGTGACGCAGTGCGCGCAGCTGGATGGGGACGACCAATCGCCTTGACGGCGATTGGTCTTTCCCTGCCCTGCTCCGCAGGGGCTTCGTTTCCTTCCCGCCCTGAAGGACGGGGTATCCAAGAAGGAGAACACCGATGAACGACAGGAACGCCTCCGCTTCCCCGGAGCACCGCGGCGACCGGGAAGAGATTGCCCGCCTGCTGCCGACCCCTGCCGAGTGGGGCCTGCCGCGCGAGCAGCACCTTCGTCACAAGGACACCCTGATGCGCCACATCGACCGCGACCTGACCGCAGTACGCATCCGGCGGGAGCGTCGCCTGCTGCGGCCCGCGCTCCTCGCCCCGGCCACCGCCCTGACTCTGGCCTGCGCTCTGACGGCGGGCATCGCCCTGACCGACGGCGACCGTGACGGCGACGGCCGCATGCCCCGCGCGGCCGCCACGGACATCCAGCCGGCCGCGGCCCTGTTGGACCGTATCTCCGACGCGACGAGCCGCCAGAGCACTGTGTCCGTCCGGGACGACCAGTTTGTGTACACCCGCGAGAAGATCCGCGAGGCGGACCTGACCAGTGGCAGGGCCGTCGTGGGACCGCTCAGGGGCCATGAGACGTGGGTCGCCCAGGACCCGAAGCCCCTGCACAAGCTCGGCCTGGTCCGCGCCGACGGGGAGACACTGCCGATCAACGCCGAGTTCGGCGACACGGAGGGCACACCGGCCGGCTTCAGCCGGCCCACCTACGGCTGGCTCGCCTCCCTGCCCGGCGACCCCGACAACCTGCTGGCCCACCTGTACGCGAACACCCCGCGAGCCGAGGGCCGCGAACGCCACCAGGCGGTGTTCGAGCAGATCGGCTCCCTGCTCGGCGGGTTCACACCTCCGCGTACGGCCGCCGCCCTCTACCGGGCCGCGGCGAAGATCCCCGGCGTCACCGAGGCCCCTCGGGCACGGGACGCGATCGGCCGCCAGGGCCTCGGCATCGCCCGTGTGGACACGCGCTACGGCATCCGCACCGAGTGGGTCTTCGACAGCGACGACTTCACTTTCCTCGGCTCGCGCAGCGTCCTGACCGCCGACACCTCCTACGGCCGTGCCGGGACCCTCCTGTCCAGCTCCGCCGAACTGGAGCACGCCGTCGTCGACACAGCCGGACAGCGGCCCGGCGCGGCCGACCGGACGTCGACGGGCGGTGAGAGCTGAGAATCCCGCGTCAGCCCTCCACGGCAGCGTAAAGGCCGTTGGTCGAAGATCATCGTGCCAGGACAATGAACCGTCAGCTTGCTCTGGCAGGCGGTGTGGCCGGACCCGACCGCCGTACGCCGTCTCGACGCCGACGCCACCGCCCGTCCGGCGACCGGCTGGGAGACGCTGCCGCGGGAAGGGGCGAGCGTGCCGTCGGTCGAGGCGGACGGGCGGTGGCGCCCGGAGGGGGCCGCCGCAGCCGGGGCGGCGCCGGCGCACCTGCCGGCGGCGCCCCACGGTGTCCCCGTGGCCGTCCCCGACGGCCTCGTCGCTGAGGCATGGAATTCCGGCGCGAGCCCTTTGAGGGCGGGGCGGTGTGAGGCGTACGCCAACGATCAGAATGCGTCCGCCTCCCTGGTGGCGGTCACCGCCCGCACGAACCGTCGGAAGGCCGGCCAGGACCCGGCCGATTGGATGCCGCCCGCTCCCGGTGCCACGTCGTCGTACTCGAGCGCAGTCTCGTTGCTCATGCCGCCAGAACGGCGGGCCCTCCCGCCCCGGACGGTCCTCTTCACGGGCTATCCGGCCGGTTCTGGCGGCGGGCGTCCTTGGCGGTGATGCGGCGGTGCAGGAACTGGTCGACAAACGCGTCCGCATGACGAGTTCGCCGGTTGAGGCACCCGTGATCAGCACGGTGCCGCACCTTCCACCGCTGTCTCCGGCACAGAAGTGTCAAGGACAACTCCCGACCGTCTTCGCCGGGCACCCTCAGGTGGCACAAGGTGCCGTATGCCTCTCGTCGGCGGGTTGTCGGGTTCGTCGAATAGCCGACCCGGATAAACTGGGGCGTAACGTCCAAACAATATGTTTCTTGGTCAAAGCGATGGCCGTGGCGGCGGATGGCGGAGGTTTCGTATGAAGCCATGGACGGCCAGCATCGCCGTCGTCGCCGCTCTCGTTCTGGCAAGCACCGCCTGCGGCACCGAGGCCCCGAGGGGAGGCGGCGCCGGCGGAGACGGCCTCACCATCGGCCTGCTGCTCCCGGAGACCGAGACCAGCCGCTATGAGACCTTCGACCGGCCGCTGATCGAGCAAGCGGTCAAGAACCGGTGCGAGAAGTGCGTCGTTCGCTACGCCAACGCGGAGAACGACGTTCAGATCCAGCACCGGCAGATGAACGCCATGCTCACCCAAGGCGTCGATGTGCTGATCCTCGACCCGGTCCAGGAGGTCTATCTCCGCAGTCTGATCACCGAGGCGGCAGAGCTGGACGTCCCGGTGGTCTCCTACGACCGGATGGCCGAGGGGCCGATCGCGGGTTACGTCTCCTTCGACGCGGACGCCATCGGCGTTCTCCAGGGCGAGGGCCTGCTCGAGGGTCTCGGCGGCCGGGCCGACGGGGCGCACGTCGTCCGGGTGGAGGGGCCCCTGTGGAACCCGGACCATGTGGCGGTCTCCATGCTCGAGCGGGCGGGGGCGCACATCAGCAGGACGTACGTGACCTTGGGATGGACCCCGGAGAACGCGTACGCCGTCATGGTCGGCGCCATCGCCAACCTGGGGCCGGACAAGATCGACGCGGTCTGGGCCGCCAACGACGCACTGGCCGCCGGAGCCGTCTCCGCGCTCAAGGGCGCACGCATCGACCCGCTGCCGCCGGTCGCCGGCCAGGACGCCGACCTCTCGGCGGTGCAGCGCATCATCAGCGGAGAGCAGTACATGACCATCTACAAGCCCTACAGGCTCCAGGCGGACGCCGCCGTGGACATGGCACTCGCCCTGGCCCGCGGTGAGTCCCTGCGTTCCATAGCCACCGGCACGATCAGCACCGACACGGCCCAGAACGTCCCCAGCGTCAAGCTCGCGCCAGCCCTGGTGACCGTCGACAACGTCGAGGAGACCGTGGTCCGGGACGGCATGTACACCATCGACGAGATCTGCACTCCGAAATACCGGCCCGCCTGCGAGAAGGCCGGACTCACCGACTGACGGCGAGGAAGGCCGAGATGACTCAGGGATCGGCTCCGCCCCTGCTCAGCCTGCGTGGCGTCGTCAAGTCCTTCGGGGCCGTCCGCGCGCTGACCGACATCGACCTGGAGATCCGCGCGGGCGAGGTGGTGGCGGTGATGGGTGACAGCGGCGCGGGCAAGTCCACCCTGGTCAAGGTGATCGCCGCCGTCGAGCCCTCCGACGGGGGTGCCTTCAGCTGGAAAGGCCGCGAGGTACAGCTCACCCGCCCCCAGCACTCCCAGAACCTGGGTATCTCCGCCGTCTACCAGAACCTCTCGCTGTGCGACAACCTCGACGTCGTCGGCAACGTCTTCCTCGGCGGTGAGCTCCGCCGGTTCGGCGTCCTCGACGAGCTGGAGATGGGGCGCCGCACCCGCGCCCTGCTGGACACGCTGTCGATCCGCATCCCCGACGCCCGCGCACCGGTCGCCTCGCTCCCCTCCGACCAGCGGCAGATCGTGGCGATCGCCCGCGCGCTGCTGAGGGAACCCGACCTCCTCCTCCTGGACGAACCCACCCAGGCCATGAGCACACAACAGACCAACAAGTTCCTCGACATGATCGAAAGGCTGCGTGACCGCGGTCTCGGCATCCTGTTCATCAGCCACACCATGGGCGACATCAAGGCCGTCGCAGACCGGGTCGCGGTGCTCCGCCTGGGGCGCAACAACGGCGTCTTCAACGTGCACACCGCCTCCCAGGAAATGATCACCTCCGCCATCACCGGTGCCACGGACCACGCCGTGGCCCATCGCGCCACGGAGTAGAAGGACTACGAAAAGTGAGCGACATGCTCGTGGCAGCCAGACCGCGGATGCTCCCGACCCGCCGAGCCCTCCGCGCGGGTGGAACGGGGGGCACCCCCCGGAGCGAAGTCCCGGGAAAGAACGGGGGAGCGTGGTGAGCACGCCGTCTCGCGCTTTCGTCGGCCGGCTGCGCACCCTGCGCCGGCAGGGCGTGCGGGGCTTCCTCGACGCCCGGCGGCACAACCTGCTCACGGGTGGGCTCGGCCCGGTGCCGGCGATCGTCGTCCTGATACTGATCTGGACCGTCTTCCAGATCCTCGACCCCAGATTTCTCTCCCCCCGCAACCTCTCCAACCTCAGCGTGGACATCGTCGGCACGGGTCTGATCGCCACCGGCCTCGTCTTCGTGCTGCTGATCGGCGAGATCGACCTCTCGGTCGGCGCGCTCAGCGGCTTCACGGCCGCCCTGTTCGCCGTGCTGAACGTCCACCACGGCATGCCGGAAGTGCTCGCGGCGCTCCTGGCGGTCGCGGCCGGCTGCGCGGCGGGAGTTCTGAACGGTGTCATCTTCGCCCGGATGGGCGTGGCGTCCTTCGCGGTCACCCTCGCCGCCGGGCTCGGCTGGAGCGGCATGCTGGCCATCGTTCTGGGCGGCAGCGGCACCGTCTTCTTCGATGACGAGGGCTTCGTGGCAACGCTGACCAGCTATCACTTCGGCCCCGCCGCCGCCTACGGTCTCGCCGCGCTGGTCACCGGCGCCTACTTCTTCGCCGCCCGCCAGCGATCCCGATATCACCGGGCCTCCGGCGCAACGTTCCCGTCCACCAGGAGGATCGCCGCCCGTACGGTCGCGCTGGGCCTCATTGCCTTCGCCGGCGCCGCCGTACTCAACCAGTACCGGGGACTGCCGCTGGCCCTGCTGATCTTTCTGCTCGTCGTCGCCGGACTGGACTACGGTCTGCGCCGCACCACGTACGGACGCACGGTCTACGCCCAGGGCGGCAGCGTCGAGGCGGCCCGCCGCGCCGGACTCCATGTGGTCGCGGTGCAGATCTCCGTATTCATGGTCTCCGGGACGATGGCCGCGCTCGGCGGCCTGCTTCTGGCCTCACGGACCAGCACGGTCGGCGCGGGCTCGCCCACCCTCATCCTGCTGGTCAACGTGGTCGCCGCCGCCGTGATCGGCGGCACCAGCCTCTTCGGCGGTCGTGGCCGCACCTGGTCCGCGATGCTCGGCATCCTGGTCATCCAGTCGGTCGCCTCCGGCATGGCGCTTCTGGGCCTGCGGGGCGCCATCCAGATCACCATCACCGCGGGCATCCTCCTGATCGCGGTCATCGCCGACTCCCTCTCGCGCCGCCCCCATCCTGGCCTCCGCGCGGATGCCAGGGTCTGACCCGGCCGTGGCCGACCCCGCTGCCTTCGGGGGGCACCGTGTGCCGGCCAGCTGTGGTCGAACGATCGCCGGATGCCCAGGCTCCGAGCCCCGCCGGGCATTCAGGTGCCGGAGTCACGGGAACCACTCCAGCGGGTACGCCTCTCTCGCGCCGTCTGCTCCGCCCCGCTGCGGCGATCACCCTGATTGGCTGCCGCCACCCGGCCCGTGGAACATGGAGTGAAGCCGGTGAGCAGCGGTGAACGGCAGCGGGTCCGGGCGTACGGAGGCGGTGCGTGTTCTTGGACGTGCAGATCTTTGCGTCCTGCGGGGTCGGGTTCGCCGCCGTCTACGTGCTGACGGAGGACGGTCGCGAGCTCCGCCTGGCGGAGGTGACCGAAGACGCGGGAGGAAGGCGCCGGACGGCGGCGACGTACGCCCTGACCGAGCCTTCACCGGTTGCCGAGGCCTGCCGCATCGGCCGCCCCTTGTGGCTGACCACCGAGGACGTCGTCCGGTACGGCCTGCCAGGTCACGCATTCGCCCCCGTCCCTGCGTTCGTCGAGAGCCCGGACGGCGCTGCCCCGACCGACCTCGTCTCGGTGGGCGCGCTGCCGCTGGGCGGAGAGGCCCGCCTGCTGGGCTGCCTGCTCGTGGCGTGCCGGGGCGGGGACGGCTTCAGCACCGACCAGCGCACGCTGCTGGAGCTCTACGCCGGCCAGGCGGCCGCAGGTCTCGAGGCAGCCGCGGCCCGCGTCACCGACCGCGCCGAGACGGCATCCCGGCTCAGGCCCGCCCTGCTGTCCGCGCGCGGCGGTTGTTTCGTGCTCACCCCGAGCACCGGGCACATCGACGTGGACACGGCGGTCCTGAACCTGTTCGGCATCCCCCAGGAGGACTTCGACGGCGATGTTTCGGCCCTGCTGGAATGCACCGCCCCGGACGACACACCCGCGCTGATGTCGATCGTGGAGCCCCAGCAGACCGACTCCGACCAGCGCCTCACCTTCCGGATCCGCCGCAACGGTGAGCTGCACTGGCTGGGCCTGTGCTGCCGTGTGCTGACCGGGCCCGACGGCAGGACGCGGCGCGTGCTGGGCGTGGTGAGCGACGCCTCGCATCTACGCAACAGCGCCGACGACGTCTCGCTCGTACAGCGGCTGTCCGCCGCGCTGTCCGGCGCGACCACCATCCGCGACGTCAGCAGGGTGGCGGTCGAGTCCCTGCGCGCCCCACTCAACGCCGACCGGATAGCGGTGGCCGAGCTGGAGGGCGACCACCTCGTGGTGACCGTCCTCGACCCGCCGGAGCCGGACGCCTGGCCCCGGTCGTGGCGCTCGGAATGGCGCTCGGAATGGCCCGACGCCTCCTGCCACTCCCTGCCGACCCTGCGAAGCGCCCTGCGGGAAGGACACGTCGGCCTCTGGCCGGCCGGCACCGAGCTCGAACCGAGCCTCGAGGGCGTCGGGCCCGGCGGCCTCGCCGTACTGCCGCTCCCCGCGGACGACCGGATGGTCGGCGTGTGCGTCGTGGGATGGGACGGCGAGTACCGCTTCGGACCCGGGGACCGCTCCCTGCTGACCGCGGCCGCGGGCGTGATGGGCCAGGCCCTGGCCCGCGCCCACGCACTGGACGCCGGGCACGAACTCGCCACGATGCTGCAGCGCAGCCTGCTGCCCCGCAAGCTGCCGGAACTGGCCGGTGGGGTGGCCGTCGCCCGCTACCTGCCCGCGACTGTGGGCCTCGAAGTGGGCGGCGACTGGTACGACGTGATCCCGCTCTCCGACAGGCATCTGGCACTGGTCATCGGCGACGTGCAGGGGCACAGCGCCGGAGCCGCCACCATCATGGGCCAGATGCGCACCGCCATCCGGGCCTACGCGGTCGAGGGCCACCCTCCCGACGTCGTGGTGGCCCACGCCAACCAGCTGCTCGTCGGCATGGAGACCGACCTCTTCGCCACCTGCACGTATGTCGACCTGGACGTGGAGGAGGGCATCGCCTGGGCCGTCCGCGCGGGCCATCTGCCGCCGCTGCTGCGGCTGCCCGACGGCACCACCGAGGAACCGGAGATCGAGGGCGGACCCCCACTCGGTGTGATCGCCGACGGCGAGTTCCCGATGACCCAGCTCAGCCTCGCCCCCGGCACCCTCATCACCCTCCTGACGGACGGCCTGGTGGAATCGGCGACCCTCCACCTGGAGGACGGCATGCGGGCCGTGCGCGAGCTGCTCGCCGCCGCCGACCCGGCCGAGCCCGAGCGGGTGGCCGACGGCCTCGTCGCCGGCACACGCCAGAGACACGACGACGTGGCCGTGCTGATCCTGCGCTACGACGGCATGCAGGTCCGGCCCGTCAGGGCCCACTGGGCGGTATGGCGACTTCCCGACGCGGTGATGCACGCGCGCCGCTTCACGGCCCGCACCCTGCGCGACTGGTCCGTGAAGGAGGAGAACGACGTCGCCCTGCTGGTCGTCTCCGAACTGGTCACCAACGCTGTCGCACACACCACGGGCGAGGTGCGCCTCGACCTGACGCTGACCGGCGACCGGCTGCGCATCGCCGTGAACGACGCCTCTCCCCGCTCACCCGTCAAGGCCGAGAGCGTCGACTGGGAGGAGACCGGCGGGCGCGGCCTGCTGCTCGTGGCGGCGATGGCCGCGGCCTGGGGCTCAGTGCCCCTCAGCGGCGGCAAGCAGGTGTGGTGCGACATCGCGCTCACGCCGCGCGACGAGCCCGCACCCGCCGCGGCACCATCCCCTTGAACCCGGCACCGTACCGCCCGGGGACCAAAGGTGACGGCAGCCTGGACGACCCGGGGTGGGTGGAGTGGCACGGCGGTCCCGCCCACGACTTCAGCGCCGCCTGATGGCTGCCCGCCATCCCTGGTCTTCCGGTGCTGAATGCGGTGCGGCAGACAGTCGAGACCGTCACGGGCGATCAGCCGATCAGCTTGTGCAGGGCGGGAACGCTGGCTCCGAAGGTCAGAGGACCCGTCGCGACGGCCGCGGGCACGGACTTCTCGTGAAAGAACATGAGTCCGCCCATGACGAGGCCGATGAAGCCGGCCGCCAGGAACACGGAAGGCTCCTTGGGGGCCCGACTCGACGAGCGGTGCCGCGTTGTCTCCGGGAGTCGTTCCGGTTCACGGGCAGCGGCCGGTTCGAGGCCGGTGCGGCGCTGCTCATGCCCCGACGGGCGGGGTCAGGATGTGGGCGACTCGTCGTGGTGTCCGTGCGTGGCGAAGCGCTCCTGGACGCCGGGGCTGTCGAGGAGGCGGGCGGGGTAGCCGGGTCCGGTCCGTACCGCGACGTCTTGGTGATGAAGGGTTTCACCGCAGGAGGCGCAGACCACCTTCGCCTGGGTGTCGTGGCCGCAGGGGGTGTGCTGCATGACCACCGGGATGCCGTCGTCATCGGCCAGCCACCGGTCGCCCCAGGCGTTGATCGCGGCGAGCACGCCGAAGAAGTCGCGGCCCTTGTCCGTGAGCAGGTACTCGTGGCGGACCGGCTCGCTCTGGTAGGCCTGCCTGTGCAGCAGGCCCGCGTCCTCCAGGCGCCGGAGCCGGTCGGTGAGGGTGTTGCGCGCGACGCCGAGCGAGTCGATGAAGCCGTCGAAGCGCGACTCGCCGTAGAAGACCTCGCGCAGGATCAGCAGTGTCCAGCCGTCGCCCAGGACGTCCACGGTGCGGGCGATCGAGCAGGGCCAGCTGTCGAATGAGGTCCGTCTCATGTCGGCGACCTTATCAGTTTCATCATGAGATTCACTTGCCCCCGGCAACCCGGTCCGACTAGCGTCTCGTGAGTCTCATCATGCAACTTACGAGGAGGAGTGATGAGCTCCACGCCTGCGAGCACACCTGCGGTCACCGTTGAACGGGACGGCCATGTGCTGCTGATGGGCCTGAACCGGCCCGCCAAGCGCAACGCCTTCACCCAGCAGATGCTCAGCGAGCTGTCGGCCGCCTACGGTCTGCTGGAATCCGACGACGACCTGTGGTGCGGGGTCCTGTTCGCCCACGGCGAGCACTTCACCGGCGGCCTGGACATGCTCGACGTGGGCGCCGAGCTCGCGTCGGGCGAGTTCGACGCCCCCGAGGGCGGGCGCGACCCCTGGCGTCTGGACGGACCGTGGTCCAAGCCCGTCGTCGCGGCCGCACAGGGCTGGGTGATGACCCTCGGCATCGAGCTGCTCCTGGCCGCCGACATCCGCGTGGCCGCCCAGGACACACGCTTCGCCCAGTACGAGATCCGCCGCGGCATCTACCCCTTCGGCGGGGCCACCTTCCGCTTCCCCCAACAGGCCGGATGGGGCAACGCCATGCGCTGGATCCTGACCGGCGAGGAGTTCGACGCCGCGGAAGCCCACCGCATCGGGCTGGTGCAGGAACTGGCCGCCGACGGGCCGGCCGCCGTCGTGCGCGCCACCGAGATCGCCACGCTCATCGCCGAGAAGTCCGCTCCCCTGGGGGTGCGCACAGTCTTCGCCTCCGCCCACCTGGCCCACGAGCACGGCGAGAGCGCCGCGATCGAGCGGCTGCGTCCGGACATCGCACGGCTGTTCTCGACCGCCGACGGCGCCGAGGGAATCCAGTCCTTCATCGAGCGCCGTGACGCCGTCTTCACCGGCCGCTGACCAGCCGCCCCCACCCCCTGCCAGGAGACCTGTCGTGACCAGCGCAAAGACGCCGCCTTCCCTGTTCGACCTGCCGCCCGAGATCGCCGAGGCCCGCCAGTGGGCCCACGGCTTCGCCGAGAAGTACGTACGCCCCGTCGCCGCCGAGTACGACGAGCGAGAGGAGATGCCCTGGGCGGTCATCGAGGAAGCCGCCAAGGTCGGCCTGTACACCCCCGAGTTCGCCCTGCAGATGATCGCCGACCCCACCGGGCTCCTGCAGCCGGTGGTCGCCGAGGAGATCTTCTGGGGTGACGGCGGCATGGGCCAGGCCCTGCTGGGCACCTTCCTACCCGCCGCGGCCCTGTTCGGCGCGGCCACCAAGGAGCAGATCGACACCTGGCTGCCCGCCTTCTTCGGCACCCCCGGCGACCTGGCCGTCGCCGCCCTGTGCGCCAGCGAGCCGAACGCCGGCAGCGACGCCGCCGCCATCCGCACCCACGCCCGCTACGACGAAGCCACCAGGGAATGGGTGCTCAACGGCACCAAGACCTGGGCCACCAACGGCGGCATCGCACACATCCACGTCGTCAACGCCGTCACCGACCCCGCCCTCGGTGCCCGCGGCCACGCCCTCTTCCTCATCCCGCCCGGCACCCAGGGTCTGAGCCAGGGACAGAAGTTCTCCAAGCACGGCCTGCGCGCCTCCCACACCGCCGAGGTCGTCCTCGACGACGTCCGCATTCCCGCCGACCTGGTCCTCGGCGGCAAGGACGCGCTCGACCAGCGCCTGGCCACAGCCCGCGAAGGCACCCGCGTCCGCGTTCCCGCGGCCATGGCCACCTTCGAGCTGACCCGGCCCGGTATCGGCGCGATGGCCGTCGGTGTGGCCCGCGCCGCCTACGAGTACGCCCTGGAGTACGCCGGCGTACGCGAGCAGTTCGGCCGGCCGATCATCGACAACCAGGCCATCGCCTTCACCCTGGCCGACATGGCCATGGAGATCGACGCCGCCCGCCTCCTGGTCTGGCGCGCCAGCCACATGATGATGAGCGGCAAGCCCTTCACACGCGCCGAGGGCAGCATGGCCAAGCTCAAGGCCAGCGAGGTCGCCGTCCGCACCACCGAACGCGCCGTGCAGATCCTCGGCGGCAACGGCTACACCCGCGACTACCCCGTCGAACGCTGGGCCCGCGACGCGAAGATCTTCACCATCTACGAAGGCACCAGCGAGATCCAGCGCCTGGCCATCAGCCGCGCCCTGTCCGGCCGCCGCATCCGCTGACGGCCCGTGACACCCCGCTGGGCGCGACACATCACGCGCCCAGCACCTCTTCCCTCCCCCCGGGCAGTGAGGCCGATGTCCCCCTGCCCGGCCCGTCCGACCCCTATCTGTGCGGAGCATCCCATGAGCACCCCTACCCCCTTGCTGGCCGGCAAGGTCGCCGTCGTCACCGGCGGCGGCCGCGGCATCGGCAAGATGATCACCCGAGGACTCCTCGAAGCAGGCGCCACGGTGTACATCTCCAGCCGCAAGGAAGCAGACCTGACGTCTGCCGTGGAGGAGCTGAGCCCGCTCGGCGACATCCACGCGGTGCCGGCCGACCTCGCCACCGCCCACGGCGTTGCGACCCTCGCCGGCTACCTTGGCGAACGCGAGAGCCGGGTGCACGCCCTGTTCAACAACGCCGGCGCCAACTGGGGCGCGTCCCTGGAGGAGTTTCCCGAGTCGGCGTGGGACCGCGTGCTGTCCGTGAACGTCAAGGGTGTCTTCGCCCTCACCCAGGCCCTGCTGCCCCTGCTGAAGGCGGCCTCGACGCCCGACGATCCGGCCCGGGTCGTCAACACCGGCAGCATCGACGGCCTGCGTGCTCCCGCCCCCGGCTTCGACAACTTCTCCTACAGCGCCAGCAAGGCCGCCGTGCACATGCTCACCCAGCAGCTGGCCGGAACCCTCGCCCCCGAGGTCCTGGTCAACGCCGTCGCCCCCGGTCTGTTCGAGTCGAAGATGACGGCCGGCATCCTCAGCATGGGCGCGGACACCGTCGCCGGGCAGATCCCCCTGCGGCGCA
The DNA here is from genome assembly GCF_042873115.1 of Streptomyces sp. NPDC005017. Lineage (NCBI taxonomy): Bacteria > Bacillati > Actinomycetota > Actinomycetes > Kitasatosporales > Streptomycetaceae > Streptomyces > Streptomyces sp. NPDC005017. The sequence goes on from NZ_JBIALD010000021.1 coordinate 69,588, forward strand.
TCGGGCGTCCCGCCGACATGGCAGGCATCGCCGTCTTCCTCATGAGCCCCGCCAGCAGCTACATCACCGGGGCCGTGATCCCCGTCGACGGCGGAATCAACGCCACCCGCTGAAGACCCCGGCGCCGCACCGGCTCCGGATGGCGGACCGGCTCCGTGAGTCCCGGCACCAGTTGGGACCCACGGCGGATCGCGGCGGGCCGCCACGGCCCTTTCCTCCGGGCCGCACGGCCGGCTGACGCTCTTCTCGGCATGCTCACTGTGGGCATCGTGCGCCAAGGCCGTTCGCCCACGGCCCGCCCGTAGACCGGCCAGCTGGCGCACCGCACGGTTTGCCATGTCTGACTCGGTGGGCAGCAACCGAACCGACCGCCGCAGCCGTTGTCGCCGTCATCCTGTCGGCTCCGTGGCCGGGGCCGCAGGGCGACAGCGGCTCCCGCCGGTATCTCCTGAAACAGGGCCTGATCCGGCTCCTGATGTAGCTCCTGTTCGAGTCTGCAGGCCGCGCCTGCAACGCCGCGGGGGACCATGAGGGTTCGGGTGTGGTCGGGATCGGACCTCCCCCCTCAGAGCGCCCCACGACCATCTCGCCCCGGAAGAGGAAGGTTGCCGAATGGAGAGCGGGCGGGACGTGGGGGAGCGCTTCGGCGTCGGCCCGGTGCGCCTGGGGTCGGCCCGGCTTCATGTTCGCTGCGGGAGTGAGCCGGTTCAGCTAGGTTGCGCACCTTGGGAAGATGCACTGTTCAGCTGTCGACGTTTCGCGAACTCCTCGTAGCGAACCGCGAGTACGTAGATGTAGTCGAGCAGCGCCTCGCTGAGTGCCAGTGCGTCTTCTGCGTCATCGCGTCTCACCTCCACATCGGTGAAGTGTGCACCTTGGTTGCCGAGAACCCGAAGAGCCTGGGCCCAGTCGAAGAGGCGGCCCTCGATCTTGCCGCTGTCCCGAAGCTCCTCCAAGGCCTTCATGAGTATCTTCGCCGTCGTGCCCTGATCCGCGCAGACTCCCTCGAGCGTGCGTCTGACCATCACAACGGTGGCCGCGTACGCCTTTGCAGAGAAGCAGAGCCTGGCCTCTTCGTGTGCACGCCGCAGCCGGTCGGGCACCAGGTGACTGAGTTCGGACGAAGTGCTCGGCCAAAGGGTGGTGGGCAGCTCCATCTCCCAGCCGAAGCCGTAGTTGTAGTCGGCGACGAGCATGCCCTGGCCGCAGTGGGAGCACCGGACAAGCTGCAGCAACACCAGCTCATTCACGAAACCGTCGTCTTCCACGTCGTCAGTCCTGAGCGTGCCCTCGATCCTGCCCGAGGTGCGCGCGTCGCAATGGGGACAGAGCACGCGGATCGAGGTTCCAACAGAGCGATCATCGTCAGTCATGCTGCAACCTTAATTGCCTTAGCGGTCAACGGTCTTGGCGACGACTACGCGGTCGGTGTAGGAGCTCTGAGTCCTTGCTGCTCTGGCAGGAGTGATCACAGCGTCGCAGGCCTCTGGCGCGTCGGGTGGTCGGTCTCCGCGTCACCGAGCTCCACGACGCACGCCACGGGACGGCGACGCGTCTCCCCGTGGCCGGGGTCGCGCCCCGCGTCGGGACGGAGTTCCTCGGCGGGCTGGCGGATGAGGCACGGGGATGCGCTCCTGGATATCCGCGAGATGCTTCCCGGGCGAACCTGGAGCGCATCGAGCGCGCCTCCCGCACGGTGCGGCGGCAGAACGTCGCCCGCCTGTCGCACGGCGGACGGGTTCGACATCTTCGACCTCGTCGTGGACCTGGTCGTCGACCCCGACCTGAGCACGTTCACGTGGAAGGACGAGGACGAGTACGCCCACGTGCGACGGCTCGGCATCGTCACCGACACCGAGCGCCGGGCCGTGGAGGCAGCCCGCGCCCAGGCCCTGTCGATGATCGGGGAACGCTCCGGTCCTTTCGCGGACGCCAGCACATGAACCGGCTGGCGGTGGGACCCAGCCTGGCCCGCACCGGGTCTGCCCCGACGCCCCGACTGCTGATCGCTGCACGCCGACGGACGGCCCGGTGCATGGCCGCGTCGCGGGCCTGCGTGTAGCGCAGCACCTCGGCGGGCTCCGTGATGAGCTCGACGCTGAGCAGATGGTCGTCCTCGTCGATGTCGAGGCGGGCGACGAGCCGGGAGTAGAACAGCCAGAAGTCCTCTTCGGCAGCGCCAGGGCGTCGGCGTGCTCACGCCGGAGGCAGTGGATCACCCCGCCGACGCTGCTGTCGCGCCGCGCGTTGTCGAGGAGGTAGAGCTGGCCGGGCGTCGGCGGGGCATCGACGATCCGCACCCGTCCGAAGCGCTTGCCGAGCGCCGTCTGCTCACGCCGCTCGGCGCACGACGCTGCGTCGACACCCTCCCAGTCCACGGGCTCACCGCACATGAACTGCCGGTAGGTCTCGGTCTGCTCGTCGGAGGCGTACCGGCGCCGGCACTCCAGGCGCCATGCCGTGTACTTCAACTGGGTGAAAGCCGGTCGAACTCCTCCCGCCCGATCGCGTCGGGCACGCGCGTGACCTCCCTGGGGCCGAAGTCCACGAGCACGTCGCGCGGTACGACGATCGGGACCTCTCCCGCGCTGAGGTGCTGGAGCCGGGCGACCGACGTCGTCGGGGCCGGTGAGGGGCGGGCCGTGGACGATGACCTCGCCGGTGTCGAGACCCTCGTGCACGCTGGGGCAGCCGTTGACGCCGCTGCCCGTGCTGTACGAGCCTCCAGGAACAGGCCGCGCACCTGGCCTGGTTGCCCGCCGTCGCCATCACGACGGTACCGGCGGCTTCATCCCCCTCGCCGCCGTGCGCACGAGCATCATCGAAGCGGTGCTCGGGGATTCGCCCGGTGCCGCAGGCCGTCGTCACGGCCCCCACGGGATGTCGGGAGCCGTGATGACATGCTCGTTCCAGCTTGTCGGCGCTCGCGTGTGCGACAGCCGGTCACGTCACCAGCGGCACGATCACGGCCAGCACGGCGATGCACAGCGTCATGACACTGAACGCCACGAAGGGCCCCGGCCGATCGCCTTGTCCACCGGGGCCTTGACCGGGCGGGCGATGCCGAACCCGATGAGGCCGGCGAAGGCGGAGAAGAGGAGGCACCTGCCCAGCACGAGTGTCAGGAACATGACCAGGCGTCATAAACCCCATCACCAGGCAGCGATCTGTGGCGCCCGAGTGGTTCGGTGGTGTGAAGCGGTGTGCTTCAGGCGACGGCCAGCTGTCCGGCCGCGCGCAGGGACAGTGCCCGGTGGTAGCGGCGCAGCAGGAGCAGGGCGGTGGCGGCGAGGCCGGTGAGGAGGCCGAGCCAGACGCCGACGGTCTCCAGTCCGCCGAGGTTCCCGAAGAGCCAGGCGGCGGGCAGGCCGATCAGCCAGTAGCCGACGAGGGTGATGCGGAAGCCGCTCTTGGTGTCGTCCAGGCCGCGCAGCAGGCCGACGCCGATGTTCTGGGTGCAGTCGAAGAACTGGAGCACAGCCGCAACGAGCAGGAGGTTCGTGGCGATGTCCGTCGCGCTGTGCCCGTCGGCGGACGACGGGTCGAGGAACGGGCGCAGCACCAGGCCGGGCGCGGCGAGGTAGACGACGCCGACTACGGCCATCACGGCCGCCGCGCACGCCAGCGCCGTGTTCTTGATACGGCGGGCGGCGTCGAACCGGTCCAGGGCGAGTTCGCGGCTGACGTTGAGGGATGCGGCATGGGAGAGGCCGACGGCGATCTGGAAGACGATGTAGATCAGCTGGTTGACGGCGGTGTGCGCGGCCAGCGCGGCGCTGCCGAAGGTGCCGATCAGCAGGGCTACGACCGAGAAGAAGCCCGCCTCCGAGCCGTAGGTGGCGGCGATGGGCACGCCCAAGGCGGTCAGTCGGCGCAGGGTGGCCGGGCGGGTCTTCCAGATCCGGGCGTCGAGCAGCGGGGCGAGCCGGGGGTCTCGGCGGGCGGAGGCGTACAGGGCGACGCAGGTCAGCAGGTAGACGAGTGAGGTGGAGATGCCGATGCCCGGCAGGCCCCACTCAGGAAACACCCAAGTGCCCTGTATGAGAACCCAGTTGAGGCCCGCGTTGACCGCGACCGAAGCGATCGTGATCTGCAGCAGGGCCTGGGGGCGGCGCATTCCGACGGTGAACTGTCGGATCGCCTGGAACCACAGGCAGGGGATCAGACCGGGGGCGAGGGCGAGCAGCACCGGCCAGGCGATCTCCACGACCTCGGGGTCTTGGCCGAGGTACGCCACTGCCCGTCCGATCAGCAGGATGATGAGGGCGCCGACGACACCCGCCAGGGTGGCCAGCGCCAGCGCGGCACGGACCACGTCCCGGACCTCCTCCCGCGCCGCGTCGGTGAGCTCCTCGTCCTCGTCGGCGCGGGCGGAGGCGGCGGACACCTGGTTGCCGACGGCGGTGACCAGGCCGACGCCCATGGTGCGCAGCTGGTTGAAGATGACCAGCGCCAGGCCGCCGCCAGCCAGCGCCTCGGCGCCCATCAGGCCCATCATCACCGTGTCGGTGGTGGTGAGGGCGACCTGGGCGAGCTGGGTCAGGGCGAGCGGGACGGCCAGGGTCGCCAGGGCGCGGCTGTCCCGGAGCAGGGTGGTGAGAGGTGTCGGCATCGGTGTCAGTTCTCGCGGAGTTTGGTCAGCAGCTCGTCGATTTCGCGCTCGACGGCCGGGTCGATGAGATTGCGGGCGTCCATCCAGTCATCGTTGAAGACGGTGTCCATGTACTTCTCGCCTCCGTCGTTGACCAGCGCGACCATAGTCGTGCCCGGCGCGAGCGAGGACATCCGGGTCAGTGCCTCGTACACCACCCCGCCCGCGGAGCCGCCGATGAGGAGACCGATACGGCGGGCCAGCACGCGCGCGGTGGCGAACGCCTCGATGTCGCCGACCTTGGCGCCCTCGTCCAGCAGGTCGTAGTCGACCATGGCGCCGATGGTGGCGCCCTCGGGGGTGCCGGTGCCGGACTGGTAGTAGTCGTGGGCGGGCGGCCCGAAGGCGATCGACCCCTTCGGCTCGACGCCGACGATCCGCACCCCCGGCACGGACTTGCGCAGTTCCCCGCCGGTCCCGAAGAGTCCTCCGCCGGTTCCCACGGCGCCTATGAGGATGTCGATACGGCCATCCAGGGCGGCGTCGAGTTCATGCGCCACCGGCCGGTATCCGTCCCCGTTGGCCGGGTTGTTGTGCTGTTCGGTGAAGTAGGCGTTGTCGCTCTCGGCCGCCAGCTTCTCGGCGAACTCCTCGCGGGCGGCCGTGGCCAGTTCCTCGCCTCCGTCCTCGGCGACATAGATGAGCTCGGCGCCGAGCGCCTTCATGCCGCGCAGTTTGTCGGCGGCGGCGTGATGGTCGACGACGGCGGTGAAGGTGTAGCCACGCTCGGCCGCGACCACGGCGAGGCCGAGGCCGGTGTTGCCTGAGGTGGACTCGACGATACGGCCGCCGGGGCGCAGCAGACCGCGTTCCTCGGCGTCGAGGACCATCTGCCGGGCCATGCGGATCTTCGCGGTGCCGGTGGGGTTGAACTGTTCGAGTTTGAGCAGCAGTCGGCTGCTGGTGTCGGTGCGGCACACTTCGAAGAGCGGCGTGTGGCCTATGAGGTCGGAGACGTGGCTGACCACTGCGGGACGCGAGAGCGCCTTGTCCATCGGATGGCTCCAGGTTTCGGGGAGAGAGTCAGGCGAGTGGATGGCGGTCGAACCGCCAGCGGGTCGTGCCGCCGGCGGTGTCGAGGACGACCTTCGGGGGGAGCGGAAGCTCGTGGAAGGGGGACTCGTTGGAGTCCATCTGGTATCCGGCGGTGTTGGGGTAGACGAGCAGGTCACCGAAGCCGGGGCGGGTGGGGAACCGCACCTTGCGCCAGGTGACCATGTCGGACTCCAGGCAGGTGGCTCCGCCGACGCAGGCGGCGTACGGCTCGCTTGCGGACTCCTGGGCGGGCAGCAGCACGGGATCGGGCAGGTACTCGCTGTTGAACCACTGCTCGGACAGGCTCAGGCTGCTCCCGTCCACGGTGACGATCCCGTACCCGGGCCGGTCCTTGACGCCCTGCACGCGGAACACGGTGCAGCCGGCCCCGTCCAGCAGCGCCCGCCCCGGCTCCATCAGGAGCATCACGCCCGCCTCGCGCAGGCGCCCGGCGAGACCGCCCGTGGTGAGGATGGCGCGCAGGGCGTCGGGGCCCGCCACCGGCGAGTGGTATGGGTAGAAGTCGGCCGGGCCGAAGGACTTGCCGGCGTGATAGTGCTCGGGCCGCTGGTCGCGCAGGAAGCGTTCCCAGTGCTCGGCGCCGGTGTAGTCGACGGCGAACCCGCCGCCGATGCTGATCCGGTCGGCGCGCAGGCCCAGCGTCCTCGCCTTGAGGCATAGGTCGACCAGTTCGGCGGCGAGTTGGGCACGCATCAGGGGGTCGTAGCCGGAGAGGTGGAAGGAGAAGCCCTCCATCGTGACTCCGGCTTCCCGGCACCGTACGAGCGCGGTCTCCAACGCCCCTTCGTCCAGGCCGAATCGGCTGTGAGGCTGGGCGGGCGGAAGCCGCCGCAACAGCACCCGCGCCGGACGTCCGGCCGACCGCGCCTGCGCGATGACCCGGTCCAGTTCGTCGAGGGCGTCCACGGCGATCAGACAGCCCTGCAGTACGGCGACACGCAGCAGGGCGTCCGCCTTGGCGGGCCCGGTGATCACGAGGTGCTCGCCGCGCACTCCGTGCCCAAGCGCGCTCTGCAGCTCACCGGCGCTGGCGATGTCGACGCCCGTCCCGGACAGGGCGCACCGCTCGATCCATACGGCGGCCTTGTTCGCCTTCTTCGCGTAGTACACGTACCCCTCGACGCCGAACTCGTCGAGCACCGCCGTGAAGGCGACGGCGTTGGCGTCGAAGCGGTCGGGCAGCAGCAGATGGAAGGGGCCGCCGATCGCGTACGACAGCTCGTGCGCGAGCGAGCCGGCCAGGATCGCGTCGAGCTGCGGATCCGGGTGGGCCGGCAGCGACGGGGCCGCCGTCGGGTCGGTCACTGCCACAGCGACACCCGTGTTCCCAGGCCCTGCTCGATGGCCAGCTGGGCGAACCGGTGGCCGAGCGCGATGTCGGTGACGACGAGCCCGCTGTTGTACGCGAAGATCCGCTCGCCCGGGGCCTGCCGGCCGTGCGCGCGTCCCGCCACGACCTCCGGGAACTCGGCGTCGACGGCGGGGAAGTTGCCGTCCGCGTCGGTCATGTCCGTGCCGGTGACCTTCATCTGCGCCTCGCTGGTCGCGATGACCCGGTCCGCCCGCTGGAGCGTGGAGGGGGCGATGCCGTGGCCGACGAGGATGGAGAGGGCGCCCGGTTTCAGGTCGTCGGACTCCACGGCGGCCGGGGTGTGCTGGCCCGCGGTGGCGACCACGACGTCGGCGTCGGACGCGGCGGCCCGTACGTCGTCGACGACCTCCACCTCCCGTTCCGGGAAGTAGTGGTGAAGTCGCTCGCGGACGGCGGCGAGGCCGTCGGGGTGGGTGCCGTAGACCATGAGTCGGTCCAGGTCCGGCAGCGTGGTGAGCAGGAAGGGCAGGGCGAGGCGGCCTTGGGTTCCGGTTCCGATGACGAGGGCGCTGCGGCTGCCGGGCGGCGCGCACTCGCGGGCGAGCAGCGCGGAGACGGCGGGGGTGCGCAGGGAGCCGATGCGTCCGCAGTCCATCATCGCGACGGGCAGGCCGGTGGTGTCGTCGTAGACGGTGAGGGTCGTGTAGTAGTGCTGCTGGTCACGGGACTTGTCCAGGCCGTGCTTGTACGACGTCTTGATTGCGACGACTTCGCGGACGCCGTCCCGGCCGAGCATGGCGTAGGAGACGGAGTGGCCGTCCTCGGGCTTGACGGTGAGCTTGCGCGGGTTGGCGGACTTGCCGTCGGCGAGGGTGCGGTACGCCTGCTCGACCACGTCGACGACGTCGGCGAGGGAGATGTCGATGCCCGCGAGGTCGCTGGTGCTCAGGATGCGCAGGGTCTTGTCGTCCGCGGTTATGTCGGACGGGGTGTTGTCCGTGCGTGCGGGGGTGCCGGTCACGGCTGTTCCCTTTCGTACCAGGGGATTTCGGGGCCAGGGGGTCAGGCCGGGGGCCGCTGATGGGAGGTCAGATCAGAGCGACGAGGGCGGCCTGCCCATAGCCGTGTTCGTCGGCCTCGGCGAGTGGGCGGCTGCGGCGGCCGGGCACGCGGACCGAGGCGCGCTTGAGCCAGCGGTCGGTGCCGTCGTAGCGGGGTTTGAACGGCACGCGGCCGTGCACGACCATGTCGTTGTCGACGACCAGGACGTCGCCAGGCTCCAGGGCGACGGCGACCGAGACTCGTTCCAGTTCGGCGGTCAGCCGGTCGTAGGCGGCCCGGTAGTCGGCGGGTGCCTCGTCGAGCGGGGTGTAGGCGGGGTCGTACCGCAGAGTCGGGCCGGCCTCGGTCTGCCACAGGGCAGGAACCTTCGGCGGCTTCTCCCCCGTGAAGGACTGCGCCTCGGCGTAGGCGTCGTCGGGGAGGATCGGCAGCACCGGGCGGGACAGCAGGTCGGTGTCATCCGCGCTGAGGTGGACCTTGCGGATGCTGGCGGCGGTGGTGGCGACGGCGTCGTGGTTGCGCATGCAGGCGAGCAGCAGCAGGTGGGCGCGGCCGGGGTGGAAGGCGTCCTCGGTGTGCGGGCTGAGCAGCACGGTGCTGCTCGCGCCGGTCTGCTCCTCCTCGTGGCCGGGTGCGGGCACGATGTTGTGCACGAAGCGGCCCTCCTGCTGCCCTTCCCAGGCGATGGGGTGGCCCATGGCCGTGGCGAGCAGCAGCAGGATCACGTCCCAGGCGGCGGCGCTGTCGCCGGCCGTGGCCCAACTGCCGGGCGTGGGGCCGATTCCGTCGTCGTCGACCGACAGGCCGCGCAGGACGTACAGGCCGTCGTCGGTGTCGACCGGACGACATGCATGGCGAATCGTTGCCCCAAGTGGGGTGGCGGACGTCGCGACTCGGCGGAGTAGCTCCGGTCGGGCGGCCGAACTGCCGAAGTCGGCAAGGATCTTGTGGGCGGTCTCGGTCAGCTTCTCGACGGCGTGCGAGTCGAGCTGTCGGACGGGTGCGGCTCCCGTAGGCATGGCGCAGACATCCCTTTCGGGGGTGGTTGCGGGGTGCGGGTGCAGTGGAGCTCGGAAGCGCCGACCTGTGAGTTTTCCGTGGTCGGCTCGGCGATCGCTGCGGCAACGTATCAATCGCAGTTAGGTTAGGCAAGCCTTACTAGCTCGGTATGCTCCTCCTGTGCGCCACCCGCCTTGCGTGCGCCGTTGCGTGCTCCCCTGCGCCGATCTGACGCTCCGGCCGGAGATCGGGAAAGCCTTCGGCAAAGCTTGCGCACAAGAATTTATTAGGGTAGGCACACCTAAGCAAACTGCCCCAAGTGAGCGGAACGAGGTCGTACGACGTGAACCTGAACAGACGACAAGTGCTGTGGGCCGGCGGCGGAATGGGCGCGGCCGTGCTGCTTGCCGCCTGCGGCGACGGTGACGAGACCTCGTCCAAGTCGCCGGCGAAGGCGAGCGAGAAGCCCCGGCCGGGCGGCACCCTCCGAGTCGGAGCCCTGGGCCGCGCCTCGGCCATCACCCGCGATCCGCACGGCACGCAGGCCAACGAGAGCGACTACCTGATCATCTCGCTGGTCTACGACACCCTCACCGTTCCCGGCACCAAGCCCAACACCGAGCCCCGGCTGGCGGCTTCGTGGCAGGCGTCGGACGACCTGAAGACCTGGCGCTTCACTCTTGCCAAGGGGGCGAAGTTCCACGACGGCACGCCGGTCACCGCCGCCGACGTCGTGTGGTCGCTGAAGCGGCTGCGCAACACTCCCGCCGGCGCCTCCCGGCTGCCCGGCGTCAAGCCCGAGAACATCACGGCCGACGGCGACGACACCGTCGTCCTTGTCTCCGACTACGCCAACGCCGAACTGCCCCTGCTGACCCGCCTGACGACGTTCGTTCTGAAGAAGGACACGGCGGACAAGGACCTCGGCAAGGCGCCGGGCACGGGCCCGTTCAAGCTGGACTGGTTCCGCTCCGGCAACGCCCGCCTCGTGCGCAACGACGACTGGTACGGCGGCGACGTGTACCTCGACGCTATCGAGGTGAAGATCTTCGAGAGCCCGCAGGCGATGGCCAACGCGCTGCTCGCCGGGCAGATCGACGTCGCCTCCAACGTGGGTGCGGTCGCGGCCCGTACGGCCGAGAAGCGCGACGACATCCAGATCGTGCGCCGCCCCAACGACATGGCGATGCCGATCGTCATGCGCACTGCCAGCGGACCGTTCGCGGACGCGAAGGTGCGCGAGGCGCTGCGCCTGGCCGTGGACCGCGAGGCCATGGTCAAGCAGGTTCTGTCCGGCTACGGCACCGTCGCCAACGACATCCTCGGCACCGGCGACCCCGCCTACGCCAAGGACATCCCGCAGCGCGAGCGCGACCTGGCCAAGGCCAAGCAGCTGCTGAAGGAAGCCGGCTTCGACACGTCGAAGACGTACAAGCTGCTCACCACCGAGGACATCGCGGGCCTCGCCGAGTCCGCCACCCTGTTCGCCTCCCAGGTCCGCGAGGCCGGGGTCAAGGTCGAGGTGGTCAAGCAGGAGTCGGCCACGTTCTGGGACAAGACGTGGCTCAAGGGCGACCTGTACACCACGTACTGGGGCACGAACGACTCCGTGGTGTTCTTCGCCAGCAAGACCATGGTGTCCGACTCCGGACAGAACGAGGCGGGTTGGAAGAACGCCGAGTTCGACGCCGCGTACAAGAAGGCCATGGCCACCAAGGACGTGGCGGCCCGCACCAAGGTCCTCCACGAGTTCCAGCAGATCGAGTACGACGAGTCCGGCTACCTGCTGTGGGGCATGGCCGACGGCATCGACCTCGCGGGTGCCGCCGTGCGCAACCTGCCGACCCTGCCCGGCTACGGCCGCGTCCAGCTCGAGCAGGCATGGCTGGCTCGCTGACCCGGGACGAACCGGCCGAGGGCACCACCGTGCCCCGGCCGGTTCCTGCCGTGATACGTACCGTCCCGTACGCGGCCGGTGTGCTCGCACGCCGGATCCTGCTGCTGGCCGTGCTGCTCGGCGCCGTTTTCGCCGCCGTCGAAATGCTGCCGGGTGACGCGGCCGACGCCACTTCCGAACGCGGCGAGAGCGCGGCCGACCTCGCTCAGCGACGCCATCTGCTGGGCTTGGACCGGCCGGTGGCGGAACGGTTCTGGGACTGGATGACCGGCCTGCCCACCGGCGACCTGGGCACCTCCGCCCGTGGCGAGCCGATCGCGGACCTGCTCGCCCACCCGTTCCCCAACTCCCTACTGCTCGGCGGGCTCGCGCTGCTGGTCACCCTCGTCGCCTCGGTTGCCCTCGGCTGCTGGGCGGCGGCCAAGCCGGGCGGTCCGCTCGACCGGGCGGTCTCGGCGAGCGCCACCGGCATCCTCGCGCTGCCCGAGTTCGTCGTCGCGGTCGCCCTCGTCCTCGTCTTCGCGCTGTGGGTCGACTGGCTGCCCGCCGTCACCCTGACCGACGCCGACGGCTCGCCCGCCTCCTGGCGGATGCTCGTCCTGCCCGTCCTCGCCCTGGCCATCCCGCAGATCGGCTGGAACACCCGGATCGTGCGGGCCGCCCTCGCCGATGAGGCCACGGCCCCGCACATCGAGACCGCCGTCCTCGACGGACTGCCCCGGCACCGGATCCTCACCCACCACCTGCTGCCCGGCGCCCTGCCCACCATCGCTGCCGGCCTAGCCACCTCCACCGGCATGCTCCTGGGCGGCGCGGTCGTGGTCGAGACCATCTTCAACTACCCCGGCATCGGCTCCGTCCTCGCCGGCGCGGTCGCCGACCGGGACAGCCCCGTGATCGCCGGAGTCGTCGCCGTTACCGGAGCAGTCATCACCGGAGTCCTGCTGCTCGCCGACCTCATACGCGCCTGGGCCTCGGGAGACCGCACATGACCGCGACCACCGCCGCCGCGAAGACGGCCCCTTCCCCGTGTCGTACCCGTCGCCGGGTAGCCCTGCGAGTGCTCCCGGCCGTACTGTTCACCGCCCTCGCCCTGGCCGGACCCTGGCTCGCCCCGCACGCCATCGACGCCCCGGTCACGGCGCCGTACGCGGAACCCGGCGGCGACGCCCCCCTCGGCGGAGACCAGCTGGGCCGGGACGTGCTGAGCCGGCTCCTCGCCGGCGGACGCGAACTCGTCGTCACCTCACTCCTCGTCGCCGTCCTCGTCACCGCGGTGGCCGCCATACTCGGCGCGTTCAGCGCTCTGCGCCCGACCCTCGGACGGATCGTCGAACGCTCCGCCGACGTGCTGATGCTTCTGCCCGCCGTGCTCGGCATCCTCCTGGTCACCCTGTCCTGGCCGGAAGGCGGACGACTCGCCGTCGTCACCGCGTCCGTCGTCCTCGGCGTCCCCTACGCGGTACGCCTGGTCGCCGGGGCCGCCACGCCCGTGGCGGCCTCCGGGTACGTGGAGGCGGCGGCCGTCGGCGGCGAGCGACTGGGGTACCTCGTGGTCCGGGAGGTGCTGCCCAACCTGCGCGCCACCCTGCTGGCCCTGTTCGGACTGCGCTTCGTCGCCGCTGTCTACCTCGTCGCCACCGCCGGCTTCCTCCAGGTCGGCCCCCAACCGCCCGCCGCCGACTGGGCGTTGATGATCCGCGAGAACTCCGGCGGCATTGTCCTCAACCCCTGGGCCGTCCTCGCCCCCAGCATCGCCATCGGCCTGCTCGCCATGAGCGTCAATCTGGCAGCCGCCGCCCTCGTCCCCCAGGCCGGCCGGAAGGCGGTGCCCGCACTGTGAACCACATGCCCGACTGGTACTCCGACAGCCAAACAACGGACGGGGCGAACGCGGTCCGAGTCTCCGACCTGACGATCACCGCCCCGAACGGCCGCCTCTTGCTCGACCGGGCCGACCTCGAACTGGCCCCCGGCCGCATCACCGCCGTCGTAGGCCCCTCCGGCTGCGGCAAGACCACACTGCTGCGAGCCGTGACCGGCACCCTGCCCCCCGACACCGAACGGACCACGGGCAGCGTCACCGTCCTCGGCCAAGACCCCCTCGCCCTCCCGGCCCCCGCCCTGCGCACCCTGCGCCGCCACCACCTCGCCTACGTCGGCCAGGACCCTGGCCCCGCCCTCAACCCGCGCATGACGGTGCGCCGCCTGCTCGCCGAAATCGCCGTGGACAAAAGCCCCGAGGCGATCCGCGCCCAGCTCACCGAGGTACGCCTGCCCACCGACGACGGCCTGCCCGACCGCCGCATCGGCAGCCTCTCCGGCGGCCAGCAGCGCCGGGTCGCGCTCGCCCGCGCCCTGGCCCGCCGCCCCGCCGTCCTCCTCCTCGACGAACCCACAGCAGGACTCGACCCCGCACTGCGCGACGAGATCGCCGACCTCCTGCGCCACCTCGCGGAAAGCCACCGCATCGCGATCGGCCTGTCCTGCCACGACCCCGACCTGGTCACCCGACTCGCCGACGACGTCGTAGACCTGACCGGCCCACGCCCGCGGGGACCCGCACGCACCGCACCCGCCCCGCGCGAGCCCGCAACCACACGGCCCGACGGCTCCTCCACGCTCACCGCGTCCGGCCTGCACGCCGTCCACCTCCACCGGCGCCGCCGCGTCCCCGTGCTGCACGGCATCGACCTCACCCTCGCCGCCGGAAGCAGCCTCGGCGTCGTCGGCGCCTCCGGCTCCGGCAAGACGACCCTGCTGCGCACCCTGGTCGGCCTGCACCGCGCCACCGCCGGCACCGTCAGCCTCGACGGCACCCGCCTCGCTCCCACCGCACACGGCCGCTCCCGCGACCAGCGCCGCCGCCTCCAACTCGTGCCACAGGACCCCCTGGGCACCCTCAACCCCAGCCGCACCGTCGGAGCCACCCTGCGCCGCCCACTCCTGCTGCACCGTCGTGCCGGTCGGGCCGAGCTCCCCGACCGCGTCCTGGAACTCCTGGACCAAGTCGGCCTGCCCGCCGCCTTCGCCGACCGCTATCCCCACGAACTGTCCGGCGGCCAGCGCCAACGCGTCTCCATTGCCCGCGCTCTGGCTGCCGACCCCGACGTGCTGTTCTGCGACGAGGTCACTTCAGCACTCGACGCGGACACCGCCGTCACCGTCATGGACCTACTGACGGACCTCCGTGCCCGACGTGGCCTGTCGCTCGTCCTGGTCAGCCACGACCTGCGCCTGGTCGCCGACCGCACGGACACCCTGGTCGTGATGTCCGAGGGCCACGTGGTCGAGTCGGGCCCCACGGCGCTGCTTTTCACCTCACCATCCCACCCCGTGACCACCGCACTGGCCACAGGGATCCCGCTCGGCGGCTGACTACGGGAACCGCAGCAAAGGGCGGGGTCCTCCGGGGCCGCTCCGGTGAACATGTCCTCCTGCTGGGCATTGGGCTGGAGGAATACCGGCACGATCAGGGCGAGCTTTCTCTCACCGGGCTTCTGACACAGAGCGCGGCCGGTGGCCTGGACGATGTCGTGCTGAGCCCCCTCGGGGTCCATCAGGGCCACGGCGTCCACGGCCCTGATGTCGACGCCCCCACCGGGGCGCGGCAGTTCGAGAGCACGGCCCGCCGCGCGGTGGTGCCAATGCAGTGCGGTGGCCGTAGCCGAGAGCCGACTGCAACCGTTCGGTGTTGTACCAGCCGACCCAGGCGGCGACGGCGTGTTCGACATGGTCAGTGTCCCGCCAGGGGTCTTGGTGCTCGATCGGTTCGGCCTTGGAGGAGCCGTTGAGGGCCTCGGCCACGCCTTCCTGGCTGTCTTCGTGCATCAGGCGCTCGACGGTGCAGCGGGCCGCGTGCGCGCCCTCGCGTCGGGCTGGTGGTGGACGCGCCGATCGAGACGGGCGCCCTGGTCGGCCCGGCCTGGCGGACCCAGCCGCGCAGGGCTTCCTTGGGGACGCCCAGGTCCCGGGCCACGTGCGCGACCGGACGGTCTGAGGTCTGGACTTCGCGGACGGCCCGCTCACGCGGCTCGTCGGGGTACCTTCTGGGTACTTCCGTGGTGCAGGCATCGGACCTGTGTTCTCCCATCTGCCGAGGAGATCAGGCCTGGCTTCAGGACCGCTGCAAAATCCGGTTCAGCTCACCCTGAAAGACCTCGCTGCTCTGGTCAGAGTCCGAGCGTCGCGTTCAGTCGCCGACCTCTTCAAGTTCCACAACGTCGTCGTGGGTGCCGACGGACTTGCCGTCGGCGTGCAGCTGACCGGCCTTCATCTGCATGGACGGCTCATGGCAGGTCTTCCCACGTCCACGGGAGGGCGGCGCAGCCATCGGTGTTCCGACCGAATCGGAAATGCTCCTGGTGGCCATTGAGCTTGATGAACTGATCGAAGAGACCCGCCGCAGGAAGCCGTGCGGCAAGATCGGCCATCTGTGGGTGTGCGGCGACAGCGCGCAGGCTGTCCAGCAGCACCGCCACCGCGGCAGGGTCGCCGAGTGGCATGTGGGCGGCGGCTCGTGTGGCCAAGTGGGCCACCTGTGTGTGTGCCGCGGCGGCTCGCAGGCTGTCCAGCAGCACTGCTACTGCGCGCGGGTCGTCGAGCGGTGCGTGGGCAGCCGCTCGTGCGGCTAGTTCAGTCACCTGGTGATCCGCTTCAGCATCCCGCAAGCAGTCCAGCAGATCGGCCACCGCGGTGGGTGAGTCGAGGGGCACGTGGGTGGCCGGATCGCGAGCCAGCAGGACGGCCACCTGGTGGCTCGCTCCGGCGTCCCGCAGTCTGTCCAGCAGCAGGGCTACCGCGATGGGTGAGTTGAGGGTGATGTGGGTGGCGGGGTCGCGAGCCAAGAGGGCGGCCACTTGGTGGCTCGCTCTGGCATCCAGCAGACTACCCAGCAGCACAGCCACGGCTCGCCCGTCATCGAGAGCTACATGGGCAGCGGGTTCACGGGCCAGGAGGTCGGCCACCTGGCTGTCTGCCCCTGCATTCCGCAGGCCGTACAACAGATCGGCGACCGTGACCGAATCGTGGATGGGGACGCGTGCCAGGGCTCGAGCAGTCAGGGCGGCGCCGTCTTCGTTCTGCCTTGTTTCCCGCAGTCTGCCCAGTAGCAGGACCATCGCGCCATGGTCATCAAGGGACATATGCTCGACTGCCCGTGTGCTCAAGGTGGTGACCTGTTCGTCCGCCCCGGCATTGCGCAGGCTCTCCAGCAGCACGGCCACAGCGCGCCCGTCGTCGAGTGCGGCATGGGTGGCGGGGTCACGGGCCAGCAGGACAGCCGCATGGTGGTCCGCTCCGGCATGGTGCAGGCCGTCCAGCAAAACAGCCACCGCATCCGGGGCGTCGAGGCGGACGTGGGCGGCGGGGTTGCGGGCCAACAAGGCGGCCACCTGCTTGTGCGCCCCGGCTTTGTGTAAGAGGTCCAGCACTTCGGCCACAGAACGCGGGTCGTCGAGGGATACGTGGGCGGCAGCTCGTGTGGCCAGAATGGCGACCTGGTCGTGCGCACCGATCCTCTGCAGGCCCTCCAGCAGATCGGCCACCGCGCTGGGTGAGTCGAGAGGCACGTGGCCGGCGGGGTCGCGGGCCAGCAGGACGGCGGCTTGCTCCTCTGCCCCGACAGCCATCAGGTTGTACAGCAGATTCGCCACTGCACGCCCGTCGTCAAGTGCGACGTGGGCAGCGGGGGCGCGGGCCAGCAGAGCGGCCGCCTGCGTGTGCGCTCCGGCATAGTGCAGGCTGAACAGCAAGTGGGCCACCGCCCACGGGTCGTCCAGCGCTGCGTGAGCGGCAGCTCGCGTGGCGAGGGCGGCTGCCTGGTCGACTGTGCCGCCGCGCCACAGGTTCCTCAGCAGCGTGGTCACTTCGAATGGGTCGTCGACTGAAGCGTTGGCTGCAACCCACTCGGCAGGCCGGTGGTCGGCGGGGTGCAGGCTGTGCAGGAGGTGGACGAGGTCGCTTGCCCCCTGGGACCCGCCGCGTGCGGTGGCGGTCTTGAACAGCTGGGCAGCCTCCCGGTACAGACCGCATCGCCGGGCGGTTTCACCGAGGGTGTGCAGGTCGACAGGGCGGACGTGGTCTGCGGCTGCGCCCCAGAACCCGACAGGGGGCAGCTGCCCCACGCGATGGTGGCGTCCGTGTTCTTCGAGGAAATCGGCAAGACGGAACAGCGGTCCTGCCGGGTGCGAGAACGGCGCGCCGGCAGCTGGGATGGGAGAGCCTCGTCGTGAGGGTCGCCTGCTGGTACGGCGCAAAGGGGCTTGTTTGCCGTGGACCGGTTCGGCGAGTTCGGCCAACGCCCGTTCAGCCCAGTCGTCGGTGAGCTGGTCGTAGTCGATGTCGGACAGGTAATCGGTGGCAGCGTCGATGAGGAAAGCCTGGGGGAGGTGGAGGCCGGCGCCAAGACGGCGGGCGTCCATGGCCGCCTCCAGGAGTGCCATGGCGGCTGGTGTTGCGTGCAGGTAGCGCTTGAGGAGCTCGGGAGCGCCGGCCAGATCCTGGGTGATGCGCCCGTTGGCGCGGGCACGGGAAACGGCGTCGGCCAGCAGCCGGTCACCACCCTCGGCAAGTGCGACGGCCTTGGCCAGGGCGCCAGCATCAAAGCTGTCCGGGACGCTCAGCGTGCAGCCAGACAGGAGTTCCCGCACCCGGCTGTGTGGATCTTCCTCGCCCGGGGTGGGCAGGGACGTGTACTGGCGAGCGTATTCGGGCCAGAGCGTGCCCAGTACGAGGACCGGCCCGCGCTGCGGGCTGACCAGCAGCTGGTGCACGGCCGCTGCGATCCGCTCACCGTCCGCCCGCTTCCCGAGGTAGTGCTGGGCTTCGTTCAGCCAGACCACGGTGCGCGGCCCCACATGCTGCAGTTCCTCGAGTGCTGCCTCGGCCCGGGTCGGGTCGAAGGGATGCCACAGCCTCCACCCCTTCTCAGCGAGGGGCTGGACGGCCTCCCAGCACGCCCGCGTCTTCCCGGTCGAAGAGGTGCCCACCAGCACCACCATCCGGCTGCGGCCCTGGCCCGCATCCCGCACCGCGCGCGCCAGCACCCGGTCGTGCTCCCGCGCCACATACCCCGGCAGCGTCGACCGTCCCGGCGCGAGCGCACCGGACTCTGCCAGGGTGGGGCCCGCCGGGTGGACCTCCAGGGCATGTGGATCCCACTCACCGATCGGCCTGCCCGGCCCCACGTCACCGCGCTGCCCACCGGTCCCTGCCCCAGACCCGGACGCGGGGCGCCCTGTCAGCTCTTGCAGGAGGGCGACTGCGGCCTGGGCGGCGTTGTGGGCGGCTGGCTGCTGCGAGCCTTCGGCGTCCCGCTGGTGTTTGTGTGCGTCGGCCTTGCCGCTGATGCCACGGATGATCAGAGCGTCCAGATCACCGGTGAGGTGGGCGGCCTGTGCGACGCCGGCGCCTTCCATCTCGATGGCGACGGCATCGTTGTAGTGCTCGTTGAGGTGGCGGACGATCGCGGAGGCGGCGTCCGCGAGGACGACGTCCCCGACGGCGATCGGCTTGAAGTGGGCCCTGCCGCGCAGGGCGTGCCGGGCGGCCTGCTCCAGGCGGTGGGAGGTGCGCCAGGCTTCGGGCCGTACGAGGAAACCGTGCGGGGTCTGCTTGCCGCCGTGGATCCCGTACACCTTGGTGGCGACCACGACGTCCCCGACCTCGATGTCGTCCTTCAGCCCGCCCGCGACACCGACGAAGAGCAGGACCTGCGGGCGCAGCCAGGTGTGGAAGCGCTCGGTGAGGGCCGCGGCGGTCAGCGTGCCCTCACCGGTCTCGGCGAGCGCCACCTGCCAGGAGGTCCCGGCGAACCGGCCGCACTCGGCACGGGTGCCGGAAGGGTGCACGAGGGTCTGGACACTGGTGAGGTGCGCCCGGACGGCCTCGTACTCCACAGACAATGCCGTGAGGACCACAGCGACCGGACCCTGCTGTTCACCCGCCCCGAACGCCTCCTGCTGGCGGTCCGGCTGCGCCCGTGTCACCCGACCTCCCCGACCGGTTCGCGGGTGTTGAAAGCCGGGCGCGGGCCGCGGTCGGGGATCCGCGCTGCAACCCCCTTGCCCACGAGCCCTGACTCGGACCCGAGCACCGTGCCATGCCCCACCAGCTCACCCATCCCCGCCGGCAATCGCCCCATGAACAGGCATATTGCCGGACAGCCCAGGCTGGCACCGCCGAAAGCCATAAACGATCAACAGTGCTACGCAATGACCGCATTTTCCCGGGGGCCTGGCGCGAAAAGACTGACAGACGTAGCCCGAGCCGACCCGGCCCATGCTCCTGCAGATCCCGAAACCGTCGCGAACCTGCGCGAACGCGGCCGATGTGTACTGCGAGCCCTGTCCGCATGGAAGATCACCCCGTCCACGTGGCCGCCGCGGGTCGCCACGGCCATCTCCAGGGCGTCGACGACCGGTTCCGTGCGCATGTGAGTGGCCGTCGACCAGCCGGGCACCCGGCGCGAACAGATGTCGATGACGCAGGCGAGATACAGTCATGTCCCGCTGGCCTGCACGTATGTGATGTCGCCGCACCACTTCTCGTTCAACTGCCCGGCGAAGAAGTTGCGTTGGACGAGATCCGGGGCCGGTGGTGCAAGCCGGCCGGGGACCGTGGTGCGCTTGCTGCGCCGTAGGCGCCGTCCTTCGATACCGGGCCGGCGCATCAGGCGCCCGACGCGCTTGCGGTTGACGGTGTGCCCGAAGCCGCGCAGCCCGGCATGGATCTCGCGGATCTCCACGGGCAGGGCGTCGTCGGCGGCCTGCCGCTCCCGACGGGCCCTCGCTCCGGCGAGCCACCGGTAGCAGCCCGGGCGCGAGACCCGCAGGACCCGGCATATCCGCTGGACGCCGAAGGCTTCTGCATGTGCGGAGACGAAGTCCCGGCGGCGGGTCTTCACTTCATCTTTTTCGCGAAATGGGCAGCTGCCCGACGCAGGATCTCCCGCTCGGGTTCCCATTCCTTCTCTGCCTTGCGCAGCCGGCCGTTCTCCGCGCGCGGCCGGGCCGATTCCTCGTCCCGGCTCTCCGCGCTCTGCTCGCCACGGCCGTGATCGCGGCCCGCGTGTTCGTCGGCCTGGCGCGCCCGGCTCCGCAGGGTCTCGCCGCTCGCCCCGGCATCCGCCGTGACCGCCGCGTACGTGCGCTTCCCGCCCGCCGCGCGGTACAGCGCGACGGCATCGTTCCTGAACTCCACCGGATACGGAGACCTACGTCCCACCAGTACACCTTCGCTCGGATCTGCAAGATCCATTGTCAGAGTGTCCACACCACAGGGGTCGCCTCAGTCTGAAGCTTCCCCAAGGCCGGGTAGTTAGCGTTTTCGCAGGTCACGCAAGGGGACCGTTTCCTGCGTTATGGCCGCGTAACGTCCCGTGCGGACCCTTTTGATCATTCCTTTCTCGGTCCAGCGGGCGAGTTGTCGGTAGGTGGCGACGAGGGTGACGTCGCCGAGGAGTTCGGCGATCTCCCGTGAGCGCCATAGCCGTTGGGGTTCGGCCTGCAGGATGGCCAGGACGCGTGTCATGCGGGTGCTGGTCTGGCCGGGGCCGACGTACTGGGGGACCGTGGTCGTGGGCAATGCGGGCTCCGGCACCGGTGGCGGCAGGAGCGTGATCGCCGTTGAGGTCACGGCCTTGCTGGCATCGGGGCGGCCGTCCATTTTCCGTTCCGCGTAACGGGAAGTGGGGGACTTCACCTTGCGGGTGCTGACGCGGGCCCGCCGTGCGGGTGACAGCGCCGACAGAACGCGCCGGCCGATCTCTCCGATGCCCTGCTCGAAGATGCCTTGCGCACCTACCAGTAGGTCACGGGCTGTTTGGAGGGCGATGGTGAAGCCGCAGCGGTCTGGATCGGTGCCCGGCTGGGACTCCGCCGCCTGGACCATGGTGCGGCGCAGGAGCTGGTAGAGGGTGAGCAGGGCCCACATCTCCTGCTCGACGCCCGCCGGGTCGTGCGAGCGCAGGACGCGTCCGTGCAGGATGGTGTGGCGCAGCGCGTAGTAGGCGCTCTCGTGCTCCCAGCGCTCGTGATAGAGGTGCACGAGGCGGTCGGCGGGGTAGCGGCGGGCGTCCAGGAGCGTGGTGGCCAGGCGGTAGGAGCCCTCGAAGGTGCTGCCGTCGGTGCAGGTGATGCTCACCCGGGCTTCGATGATGCGCACCGGGACGCCGCCGATGACCGAGAGGTAGGAGGAGTCGGCGAGCGGCTGGAGGACCGGTGGGCGGCGGCGCCGGCGGATGCGGCCCAGGAGCTGTGCGCCGGTGGCGTGTACGGCGCTGAAGAAGTCGTTGCTGTCGAAGCCCCGGTCCCACAGCACCAGCATCTCGGGGCTCAGATGGTGCAACAGCCTGGTGGCGTAGGAGGTCTCGCCCTCCCGGGTGGGGCCGAAGACCGCTGCGATCACGGACCGGGTGCCGGTCTCGACCAGCGTCATCAGCTCGACCTGGGGATACCCGCCGTGCGGGCACCGCCCCAGCCAGGCCTGATTACGCTCGCTGTCCGGCACCTTGAGCGAGCTGCAGCCGTCGAACGACACCGTCCGGTACGGGCCGAACCGCACCCCCGACGTGGTCGGCCGGGCCAACGGGCCGGCCAGCACCTCGAATAACGCCCGCACCGGCGTGCTGCCGACCCTTCGGCGCAGGTCACGGAGCGCCTTCGTGCTCGGGCGGACAACCGGAATCCCCCGCAGGCCGGCCGTCAGTTTGGCCCACACCAGCCGATAGCCGACCTCGGGGAAGAGACACATCGCCAGCAGGAAGTAGACCCCGACCCGCGAGGGAAGATCCCGCAGCCGACGCTGCACGGTCCGTGTCTCCGACAAGACCGCATCGACCAGCTCGAACGGCATGATCGGTGTCAGTTCTCCCAGATGGCCCGGCGCGAACCGACCCGCGGCCACTATGACCGTACGGGTGATGGTCGCCAGCGGCGGTTGCAGGACACAATGCTCGGGCAACGGAGCTCCTTCTGGACAAGCTGTCTTGGACGACTGCCTGTACCAACGAGCTCCGTTGCCCCACGTCAGGACTTTCCCAACTTCCTTGCGTGACCTGCGAAAACGCTAACTACCCGGCCTTGGGGAAACTTCAGCCGCGCCGGCGCCCAGGCAGTTGGGCAGGCGGTGACGTTGATCCCGCACCGCCCGCCCGACATGGAGGAGACCACACTCTCGCCGGACTGCCAGCGCATTCTCGCCCTTATGCGGCAGGCTGCTGGACCGGTCATGAGCGACAGGTCGGCGAAATGCCGGGAGTCGACGTCAGCGTACGGGCCGAGCTGGAACCGCTGCGCGGGAGACTTGCGACGTGGCCGTGCCTACGCCACGGCGGTCGTCGACGTGTTGCGGGACTTCCGGCGATTTCTGTGGCAGGCCCGTACTGCTCGTGAGCGAGCGGTGCGGGCCTGCCACAGCTGGTCACCTCCCAGGTGTCGGACCGGGCCGGTCGACCGGCTTCGGGAGGTCCAGCAACTTCTGCACGGCCTGCCGCGTTCGGTCGCCCTCGCTCGGCCGGGCGGCCTTTGGGGAGCTCGACCGGAGGCTGCCTGCCGGTCGGGGCGCCACCACGCAGTTCGACTTGCCGGATTCGTAGACGCCGTTGACAGCGGTCACGCAGAACTCGTAGTTCCATACTCCGGGGAACAGGAACCCGATTCCCTTGCTCGTGCCCTCGACGATGTCCTCGTCGGCCTTGGAGATGCTGCCGTCCTTGTCGCCGCCGCTGATGTTGCGGACCCACACGCGGTAGCCGGCGGCGTCGTTGGAGCCGTTCCAGTCCAGCTGGACGGTCGTCGCGTCGGTGGAGGTGACCTCCAGATCCGTCGGTGCGGACGGGGTGCCGACGCCGACGGTGACCGGGCGGGCCAGGGCGGGCAGGCCGCCGCCGACCGCGTTCCAGGTCGCTATCGCGACGAGGTAGCGGTGACCGGGGATGAGGCCGTCGATGTGCGCGACGGTGCCTCGTGCTCCGGTACTGGTGAGAAAGGCGCCGGGGGTGTCCTTGTCGTACAGGATGATCTCGTAGCGGTCGATGGTGTCGGTGTGCGGTCCCGTCGGTGGGGTCCAGGCGACGTCGACACCGGTGGCGCTGGGCCGGCTGGCGATGTCGGTCGGTGGCGGTGCGGTCTGTGGATGGGCGGTGGCGCTGACCGTGCCGGACCATCCCGATGTGGTCTGCGTGCAGCCGTGGGGTTCACGGGGGTCCGTGGGCCAGCGGCAGCCCATGTTGGCCCGCACCTGGTACTCCCAGCCGATGCCGTCGACGGTCCATGTGGTGTCGGTCCGGTTGCTGAAGGCCTTGCCCTGGCTCCATGCTGTCTGGCCCGCGATCCGCGACCGGACGTCGTAGTCGACGGCCCCGTACACCGGGTCCCAGGTCACCGTGACGCCGAGTGGGGTGGATGCCGCTCGCACATTGGTGGGGAAGGCGGGAGTGAGCCTTGCGGGCACGGTGGCGGGCGCGTCCATGGCGCTGGCGCCGAAACCGAAGTCCTTGCGCAGGACCTCCGCGAAGGCCACGGCGAGTTCGTACTCCCCGTGTTCGTTGGGATGCAGACCGTCGTACCCGGATGGGCAGTTCGTGGGAGAGCACGCGTACCGGCCCGCCCAGTCGACGAGACTGATGTTGGAGATGGGGCTGTCGTCCGCATGCCATGTCGCCATGGACTGCGGAAGAAGGCTGTTGTAGTGGTCGGTCTTGGCGATGAGGTCGTCCCGGCCGCCGATCTTCGTGCGCTGCGGCACGTTGGCCAACGCGAAATCAACGCTCGGGTTGGCCTCGCGGGCCTGGGCGATGATCTGCCCGACGCTATCCAACGTGCCGTGTTCGTCGCTGACGAACCAGCCCATGTCGTTGAAGCCGACCGCAAGCAGGATCAGGTCGGGCCGGTAGGTCGCGACCTGTTGCCGGATGTCCCGTTTGACCTGCGCGGCCTGGCGTCCCCAGTGCGCGTAGTGGTCACTGTCGAATCTGATGTCGGTCGG
The DNA here is from genome assembly GCF_042873115.1 of Streptomyces sp. NPDC005017. Taxonomy (NCBI): domain Bacteria; kingdom Bacillati; phylum Actinomycetota; class Actinomycetes; order Kitasatosporales; family Streptomycetaceae; genus Streptomyces; species Streptomyces sp. NPDC005017. The sequence continues at coordinate 93,552 of NZ_JBIALD010000021.1, forward strand.
CCGTCCGGAGGCTGGGCTCTGGGGCTCGCGGATGTCGACCGCATACCCACCCGTGGTGCGCGGGCCTTGGTCGGGCGGAGTCTCACCCGGAAGCAGCGGACGTGAGGGCGGGGCCGGCTTGTCGGGGGTGAACGTGCCGGAGTACGGCCCGACGAAGTCTACGGCGACCTTCTGGCTCCGCAACCACTGCCACAGCCGGTAACGCCAGGTGAAGTCGCCTTCGCGGCCCTGCGTGATGGAATCGCCGACGATCATCACTCGGCGGACCGGGGTGAGGGTCCAATGGCTGCCTCCTCCCGCCTCGGCTGCCGCTCTCGACTGAAACGCCCTGCAGTTCCGCCAGGTACTCCGGCCCGAGAAGCCGCTCGGCTGCTGCCACTGATAGGACGCGTACAGGCAGTAGTCGGGCTGGGAGAACGGCCGGATCTCCACATCGCGCCCTTCGCCGGGAACGTCGGCGTCGACGATGGTCATCTTCTGCTCCGGTGGCACCTGGTCCCGCTCCGTGACGCACGGCGTCGTCCTCATGGTGCCGTCCTCCCAGAAGGCCATGCACCCGATATCCGGATCGGAATTGGCTATCTGCGCAGTCTTGTCCTCGGAGCTGTAGTTCTGGAAGTGCCAGTTCTGCGCGCCGCGCAGATCGTCGTCAAGGGTCGCCTCGTGCTCCATGCTCGGGGCCTGGACGGTGGCTCCGATGCCGGGTGGCACGTCGGTCGCGGTGATCTGGAACGCGGTTGCCGAGGCGGCCAGCGCCGACCCGAACTGCACGGGTGTGTGGTCCGAACCGCCGGGATTGCGCAGACGATTCGGGGCGAGGACGCCCACCAGGTCGCCGGAGGTGACCATGTAGTCCAGTTCGCTGCTGCCCTGATACGTCGCCTGCCCCGTGTTCGTCACGACCCCTATGCGGTTGCCGTTGCCGTCGAGCGGCATGTCCCGATAGAGGCGGACCGGATCCCGGTTGAAGTCGCCGAGGGCGACCCAGCTGTTCCCGCCGGCCGCGGCTGCGATGTTCCGCAACAGGCCCGGCCCGTCATTGCCGCTCCCGGACAGCGCATGCAAGGTGAAGAACCAGGTCGTACCGAATCTCACCCCGAACGATTCCCGTGACTCGCCGTTGGAGAGACCCGGCGGGATGATGACCACCTCTTCTGCGACGCGGTCGGTCACCATGGCCAGGTTCACCCGGTGCCCGGTCGGATCCGTCTCCATGAAGTAGACGTATCGGTACTCGTCGGTACTACCAGGTTGCCAAAGACTCTCGGTCACCGTCAGATTCCCCGACCGAGCGCGAACCTCGGGGACCCCGTTCTGGACTGTGGGCGGCGGGGAACTGCCCGCCTCTTGCAGGGCCACGATGTTGCTCGGAAGCACGGCCCGGTCCGTACTTCCTCGAACCAGCTGGGTGACGCCCGCCGTCCATTTGCTGTCGCGCCCGTTGGTGGCGCCCTGCATGTTCCACGTGGCCAGGCGCAGGTTCGCGATGTCCTGCGGAGCGGCGCTCGCCTCCCGCGCGGGGCCGACCAGTATCGCCATCAGCGCGGCGCATGCCAACATCGTGATCACGCTGCGGAGCGTTGGGGCTCCTTGGCTGTAGCCTCTCGTCCCAGGCTTTCGACGCTGAACTGCGTCCATTCCCTGCATCCCCCCAAAAAATTGACTTGGCGTTGTAGTCCTTCAGCTCCTGCCCGGTCGGGCCTTTGAAGACGGGACCGGCACGTTTGCGTGGAATCCGATCCGCTTCGTGGTTGCACTCCCGATGTAGTCCCAGGCGCTGGCCGGATGGATCGCTTCTCTGCTTCTTCCTTCGTCTTCGCGGCCGTCCGAGTCTTCTTCTGGTCTGCATAGCCGGTGTATCCGCGGCCTTTCTTCCAGCGGGCGACCAGCGCCTCGTTCGTCAGGTACAGCAGGACGTCGTCCTGCTCGGAGGTGCCGTAGGCGGACAGCGGCAGCCCTGTCAGCCTGTCGTATCCGGTGGCAAGTGCTGTCGGTGTGGCCGCGATGGCTGGCGGAGCCACGTCCGCGGCGCCGCCCGCGAGGCCGCGGTGCGGCCGGTGGTCGGCAGGCCGACGGCGCTCGCCGCGAAACATGCCTGCTCATGCCAGGGCTGCTGTCGCGCCTCGCGGCGGGTGGGACTCAGGTTGGTGCCATGCCGGGTTCTTACCTTCCTGGGTAGAGGGGTGAGGCCTGGCCCCCGGAGGGGGCCGACCCGAAGATCGGCCTGGGCGCGGCGTGGGTGTGCGGTGTGCGCGTGGGCGTGGAAGTGCCGTCTTCTGAAAGCGAGTTGGGTGGGATCGGTCACTGTGTTTCCGGCGAAGTGTCGTGCTTGGCTGGCCCGAGCTTGTAGCGTGCGGCGTCCCGTCCGCCATTCCACCGGGAGTTTCGGAACGCTGGGATGTCCGCGCTGGCTCTGGCCTGGAGGAACGTGGCGATCTTGGGATGCCGAACGGGATGGGGACTGGTGGGGCAGCGGAAGAGGCAGCCCGATTTCGCCGCGCTGCTGCGCGAGTTGGAGGAGTGGTCCGGGCTGAGTTGTGAGGCTCTGGCGAAGCAGGCGCACATGAGCACCTCGACGCTGCACCGGTACTGCGAGGGGAAAGGGGTGCCGGTCGACAACGCAGTGGGGTCGGTAGCGGGCGGCCAGGCCGTCGGTCGCGTCGGCGGTCGGCGGGCTGCGTGCAGACCGGGCGATGTGCTGCCGGGATGCCCCGCGCCGACTCTAACGTCCGGTGATCGAGATGGGCGCCGACATTGGTCCTCGCGCTCATACGGCAAGAGCCGGGCCGCTGCGCGGCGGCCGCATGCGGCCGTGGACCTGGCACGGCCCGTCCGTCTTGTGGGCCTGCGGTGGAGGGATCTTCCGGCTGTTCCGTCGGCCGTGGGGTGCGCGCGGCGTCGAAGAGGCATCCATCGAACCGGGCGCATCCTCTCAATTTCCGTGATGGCGTGCCCTGCTCACCAGCCACCTGCCCGCGACCATCCTGGAGAACGTGCCGGTAGAAGTCGCTACCGGCCTGGTGACCGGACTCTGAGCCGCTCCTCGAGCGAGGAGGAGAACACCACCTTGGACGCTTGCGTGAGCTCGTCGACGGACGCCTCTTCTTCGGGCTTGAACTCGCCTTGGCCATTCGGGACCTCGCCTGCGGCGAGACCCGACATCAGGCGGTAGGTGTTCGCTCCCATCAGGTAGGTGGGCTCGGGCTGCTCGGCGAGCCGTGCGAGGTACTCAAGGCCCTCGAGGCCCCAGAACCCGGGCCATCCCTCTCCCGATGCGTGGCCGTCGAGGGAGGTGATGAAGTCGACGAGAAGCTCCTACATGGCGGTGTCCTTTTCCGGGGTGTCACGAGCTTGGACCGGCCGAGAGCCACAAACTCATCGGCTGCGCCGTGGAGCGACGAGAAAACCCATCACGCTGCAGTCGATGACGTCGGGGGAGCGGCACTGCTTCGGAGGGCCCGTGGCCCTACACGATCGCGCTATGCATGTGGTCGGGGAATGATCTCCATGCGTGCTCGACCGCTTGCCGCAGGCGCCGGTTGTCCTCCTGGAGGAGCTGAGGAAGACGCGGTGCCTGCGGCGGCGTAGCGGTCGAGGGCTGCGCGCAGACGACGCCACCACTGCCGCGGCTGCCGAGGCGTTGGCAGGGCTGGACCTCGACTGGGCTCCCGCCGCGGACCACCGGCCGCTTGTCCGAGAGGAATCCAGCACTGGCTCACACGAGATCGACCGGCGCCTCGAGACGTTCGACGGTTTCGGTCCGCACAGGTATGGCTTGCGTGTTGATGAGGTCGCCCGACTCGAGCGTGCCGCTTCCTGAGCGGTCGACGTGCACGCGCAGTCCATACGTGGCCGACGAGTCGAGTTCGGACACGTTCACGCGGAAGGGAACCCGGCCTCCCGGAGCGAGCGGCACGTCCGTCTGAACCTGTGCACCGACGATGGTGGAAGGCGCGTCGGCCACGGAGACGTCGCGGACTTCGACCAGGAGAGAGGCGGCCGTACCGGTCGGCGTGTCGGACGGCAGGGTCACAAAACCCGTGACGGTGTGCGTCATCACGCCCCTCCCGCGAGTGAGCCTGCTGCCACGGCCGGTTCGGGCGCACGTTCGTCGAGACGCGACAGGAGCGCGGCCACCTCCGCCGTGATCGGCAGTCCGGTCCGCTCCTCCACGAACAACCACTGGCCCGCCGGGTTCACCTCCAGGAACACGTACTCCCCGTCGGCCCGCCGACGCAGGTCGACGGCGCCGAACACCAGGCCGAGAGCCCGCATGACACGCAGGAGCCGGTCGGTGACGGCCGCGGGCAGCTCGACCGGCCGCACCCGCGCCTCGTCGACGACCATGCGCATGTCCACCGGATATCCCGTCTGCGAGGCGTCGATCTCCGCGGCGAAGACGCGGTCGCCCACGATGGTCACCCGCAGATCACTCCCCGGCACGTACTCCTGAAAGATGACAGGGGCGTAGCGTACGGCGTCCAGGACCGTCAGGTCCTCGTCTCGTACGAGCCGGGTCTCTCGCCAGGCGTCGGCCGAGGCGACGAAGCCCTTGAAGACGGTGTGGCCGACGCCGGTCTCGTGGATGAAACGGCGGGCCCGCTCAGCCTGGTTGGTGACCAGGGTCCGGGGCAGGCAAAGCCCCGTGCGACGTGCCACGTTCCACTGGTAGGGCTTGTGGTGGGCGACGGCGTCCAGTGCGGGTGGATTGACCCAGGTGCAGTCGAGGGAGTGGAACAGGCCGTGCAGCGCCTCGCCGGTCTCGCTGATCGCGAAGCTCTGGTCGCGGAGTGTGCCCAGTCGGCGGTCGACGGTGAAGGGGCGCACGCGCCGCCACCAGGCGGCCCGGCAGCGCTCCAGGTGGGCGTGGGCCGTCGGCGTGCGCACTGTGTAGACCGGTTCCCCGGCCGCGGCGTAGTCGAGCGTGACGTCGCCGCGAGTGGGGAAGTCGGCCAGGTCGAGACGGACCACCTCGCGTCCGGCCGCCTCCAGCCTGCGCAGAACCGCGCGGGTGTGGTCCTCGTCGTGGGACACGACCAGGATCATCGGGGCTGTCCGGCGGCGACGGGCTGGGTGCCGACCTGGGCCAGCAGGAGGTTGTAGCCGGCCTGCACCGCGGACAGCCCCTGCTGCAGTGAAGCGACCATCTGGCCCAGCTGGCGTACCTGCTCGGCCACTCCGTCCGTCTGTCCGGTCATCGCCGGTGACTGGTGGGGGGTTGCCAGCACGAACGGAATGCTGGGAGCCGGCGGGCTCATGAGGTCGTGGAAGGGAACCTTGTGGGTGCCCTCGAAGACGGGGTCCTTCGACATCTCCTTGATGGTCGTGTCGAAGACAGGATCCTTGGAGATCTCCTTGACCGTGGTCGCCTGCGGGGCCGGATACATCATGTGCACCCCGTCGATGTCGCCCTGGGAGAGTCCCGAGCGCTGTCCCATCGTCACGCCGGGAGGCAGCGGCGTCCGGGGAACGATCGTCGGCTGGTTCGGGTCGATCGCGAAGGCCGTGGCCGGGTAGTGCATGATCGAGCCGAAGTCGTACGGGCCGAGGTCGTCGCCGTCCGCGATCTGCTGCAGGAAGTTGTGCTGCATGTCCGGCTTGATGTTCGCGAACACGATCGTGACGTGCTGGTCCCGGTCCTCGCGGCTCTGCTCGTGCCACAGCCCCACCGTGTGACCGATCTCGTGGATGGCGTTGCCGGTGGAGCAGCTGGGGCCCAACGTGATCTTCTGCATGCCGCCGCGGCGGCCCACGTTGGACGTGCACCCGCTGCCCGGCACGAACCGTACGAAGTCCGGGAACTGAGCCGCGTTGGCAGGGGTGCGTTCGACGAACCGGATGCGGGTGCGGGACTGCCAGTGGGCGATGGCGTCCATGACGCGCTGCGGGTCGGGCAGGCTGGGGTCGATCTCGAACGGCACCGTCGCATCGGGCCAGCGTCGCTGGCGGCCCTGCTCGACCGCTGGGATCCCGATGGAGAAGAGCACCGGCCCCGCGTCGGACTCCTGCGTCAGCTCCTCGACCGTACCGAGCACGATGTCGCCCTCGAACATCGCGAGCCCCTCCACCTCGGCGTAGTGGAGGGCCTTGGCGCGGAAGGTCGCGCCGTCCACCAGCGTGGTTCCGGCGACGGGACCCGACCGGAGCTCGCCGCTGCCCCCGTTGCCGGAGGCGGTCGTCTTGCGGGCGGGCTGCCGTTTGGCGGGGGTGGCCTTCTTGGCCGTCTTCTTGGCGGTGGCACCGCGGGCAGCGGTCTTCCGGGTTCGCCGGGTGGATCCCGATGGGTCGGCGTTCATACGTCACCTTCACTGCGGCGGGGGACATGAGCCTCGGGAGGTGGCTCCCTCACCAGCGTTCACACGTCGCACGCCGAGCCGCCCGTCCAGCGCGCCCGTACGGGTGGAGGCCGGGGCCCTCGCCCGCCGGGCGCTGTCAGGCTCTGCCTCCGACGCGCTCGCCGCACACGAGCGCCATCACACCTCCGAGACCCGCGGCACTCAGCGCTACCTCAAGGCCGGAGTGTTTGCCGTCGTACACGGCGGGCCGGGACGCGGACATCAGGGTAGTCCGCGCTCACCACGACGAGATGTTGAGAGACCGAGGGGCAAAGGACGTATTCTTCGCGGAACTCCTCCCGGCGGCCGACGAGTCCGGGCCACACTGTTGGCTCTCCGGCGCGGGTTGGGGGTGACGCCGTGGGGGACGCGGCCAGTGCACCAGATCAGATCATCTCCTTGCCCTCTGGCGGGGGAGCGCTCAGCGGGATCGGCACTACGTTCGTTCCTGACCTCCAAACCGGCGCAGGCGGTCTGACCCTGCCGATCGAGGTGCCTGCTGGGCGCGGCGGCCTGCAGCCGAGGCTCGATCTCGTCTACAGCACGGGATACGGCAACGGTCTGTTGGGGCAGGGCTGGAACCTGTCCGTTCCGGGTGTGACGCGCAAGACGTCCCCGGTGCCGGTGTATCGCCAGGGCGTGGACACGTTCGTCCTCTCGGGTGCGGAGGACCTGCTACCTGTCGAGCAGTTGGCCGACGGCTTGCGGTACCGCCCGCGGACGGAGGGGCTGTTCGCCGAGATCGTGCGTCACGGCCGGGACGGCGGCACCGGGAGTTCGGACTACTGGGAAGTCACTGACAAGGACGGTCTGATCAGCTGTTACGGCACGCCGCGCCCCGACGGTGCCGCCGTCAACTGGCGGGATCCGGCCGTCACTGCTGATCCGCACGACCCTGACCGCATTTTCGCCTGGTCGCTCACCAGCACCCGCGATCTGCTGGGAAATCTCGTCGTCTACGAGTACGACGCAGATGAGGGCGCCGCAGGCGCTCATGTCTGGCGTCGTCCGTTGCTGCGACGTATCCGCTACGGCGACTACACCGCCCCGGACGGGTCCCAGCGGTTCCTCGCGAGCGTCACGTTGGAGTCAGAAGCGAGGCCGGATGCCTTCTCCTCGTACCGCGCCGGGTTCGAGATCCGCACGACCCGCCGGTATCGCTGCCTGCGTACGGCCGTGCACGCCGGTGTGGACCAGCCTGTCCGCCGCTACGACTTCGCCTATGAGCAGGACGGCCACAACGGTGTCTCACTCCTCACTGATGTGACGCTGGTCGGGTACGACGACATGGGCGTCGAACAGCACGACCTGCCGAGCGTGAGGTTCGGCTACGGGCTGCTCGATCCGGACAGGTGCCGCCTGCAGCCGGTCACCGGTTCGGACCCGCCCGGCATAGCGATGTCGAGCGCTGACCACGAGCTGGTCGACCTGACCGGGGACGGCCTGCCGGATGTTCTGCACCTCAACGGCACCGCCCGCTACTGGCGGAACCTGGGGAGCGGGGTGTTCGACCGGCCGCGGCCGATGCCCCAGGCTCCCGCCGGGCTGGCCCTCGGCGACCCGGAGGTGCAATTGCTCGACGCGCAGGGCGACGGCCGTGCCGATCTGATGGTGACGACTCCCGCTGTCGCCGGGTTCTTCCCGCTGCGCTTCGGTCCTGACTGGGGTCCGCTGAGTCGTTACCGGACATTGCCGAGCACCGATCTGAAGGATCCCGCCGCGCAACTCGTCGACCTCACGGGCGACGGCGTCACGGATGCCGTCCTGGCCGGCACCCGCCTGCTGTGCTTCTTCAGTGACCCCGAGGCGGGCTGGAGCGGCCCACGGCCCGCACGGTTCGCGCCCGATGCCGCCGGACAGCCACCACCGTCCGTCACTCCGGGTGACCCGAGGGTTCGATGGGCCGACATGACCGGCGACGGCCTGCGCGACCTGGTGTTCGTCCACGGGAGGTCGGTGGAGTACTGGCCCAGCCTCGGTCACGGCCGGTTCGGCCCCCGCACCCGCATGGCAGCGGTACCCGACCTTCCCATCAGCCATGAACCCGGGCGCCTGCTGCTCGGCGACCTCGACGGCGACGGAGCCGCTGATCTCGTCCACGCCGTGGACGGACGGATCACTGTCTGGTTCAACCGCAGCGGCACCTCGTGGAGCCCGCCGCTGACCGTCCCGGGGGTCCCGGAAGACACCTGGGACATGCGGCTCACGGACCTGCTGGGCACCGGCACGAGCGGCATCCTGTTCAGCCGCGACACCGTCCGTGCCGGCACCGGGCGGGCGTCGATGTACTTCCTCGACCTCAGCGGCGGCGGATCGCCACGGCTGCTGACCGAGATCGACAACCAGCTCGGGGCCGTCACCCGGGTCGCCTACGCCTCGTCCGCCGCGTACGCGGCCTCCGACGCAACGCGGCCGTCCACCGCCTGGCGCACGCCGCTGCCCACCCCTGTTCCGGTGGTGGCGCGGATGGAGACGATCGACGAGGTCTCCGGCAGCTCACTGACCAGCGCCTACCGCTACCGGCACGGTTACTGGGACGGCCGGGACCGAGAGTTCCGGGGCTTCGGTTACGCGGAGCAGACCGACAGCTTCGCCCCTCACCATGCAGGGGGTCCGCACCCTGACCATTCGCTCCCCCTGGTCCCCGAGGCATCGATCTCCCCTCCCACACTCACCCGCACCTGGTACCACCTCGGCCCGGTCGATGCCGACCGGGACGTCCCCTGGGAGGAGCTCGATCTGGCACACGAGTTCTGGCCCGGCGGACCTCCGCTGCTCGGCCACACCGATACCATCCGTGGCTTTCTGCGCGCGCTCTGCTTACCGGGAGGTGCCCCGGATCGCGCCGCCCGCCGCGACGCCCTGCGAGCGCTGCGCGGCCGGGTGCTGCGCAGCGAGGTGTACGCCCTGGACGGCACACCCCTGCAGGACCGCCCCTACACCGTGACCGAACACGCCTACGCGCTGCGAGAGGAGTCCAACCTGCGCGGCCCGGGCGGGCACCGTTCCTTCCTCGCCGTCGAAACCGCGAGCTGCACAACGAACTGGGAACGCGGCGACGATCCGCAGACGCGTTTCTCGTTCACCGGGGATTACGACGCCCATGGCCAGCCGCGACGCCATACCCAAGTAGCGGCCCCACGCCGGTCTGTGTGCAGGAAGCCGTTGACGGCGGCGGTCGTCGGGGCGGTCGACGTGGACCCGCTGTCCGTCATCGCCCTGCACACCCGTACCGCATACGCGACCACGCCCACCGGCCTGGCACCGTACGACCGTGTCGCGCAGATCCGCCGGTACGCCCTCGCGAATCCTCCCACCGTGACGGAGCACGCCCCGGCCGACGTCTGCGCCGTCCTCTCCGACCAGGTACGAGTCGCCTTGGCAGTGGTCGCCGCCTTCGACGCTCTGGCTCCGGAGGAGGTCACGCTCGTCGGACACACGGTGCACCACTACGACGGCCCCGCGTTCACCGGTCTGCCCGCGGGTGAGACCGGGGAGCATGGTCTGCTCACCCGGACCGAGGAACTCGCTTTCACCGACTCGGTGCTCGACGATGCCTACCGGGAGCGGCGCCCGAAGGAGCTCGGAGGGACCGCGCCGACGCCGGACGGAACACCTCAGGGGGCTTTGTCCGAGGGCGTGCTCGGGTATCGGCGCGAGCGGGCAGGGGCCGTCCATACAGAGGGGTGGTACGCCGACACGACCATGCAGATGTACGACGTTCAACTCCCTGATGAGGCGGGACTTTCGGGCCGGGGGCTGCTGCGCGCCGTCCGCGATCCCCTGGGCCACGAGACAGCGCTCTTCCCGGACCCCTACCAGCTCTTCCCCGTCCGGATACGGGCCTCGGCCGGTACGGACCATGCGGTTCTGGAGACGACGGCAAACTACAACTACCGCGTCGGCCGGCCCGAACGGGTTCTGGACCCCAACGGCACCGCCACGACGATCGGCTATCAGGGACTCGGTCTCGTGTCGTTCGTCGCCACCGTCGACCGTGACGGGAACGGTGACACCCTGGAGCGGCCCGGCATCCGGCACGACTACGATCTCACCGCCTACGCCACCCGGCGGCAGCCCGTCTGCGCACGTACCCTGCGCCGGATCTGGCACGCCACGGACGGTGTCTCCGACGAGATGATCGAGTCCAGGGAGTACTCGGACGGCTTCGCACGCCTGTTGCAGACCCGGACCCAGGCCGACGAACTCGCCTTCGGCGAGGGGGACACGGACAGCGACAGCGGGCTTGCAGGACCCGGTGAGGCAGGCCCGGCCGTCGGCCGGCGGCGGCCGGACCGGGTCGTCGTCAGCGGGTCGCAGCGGTACGACAACAAGGGTCGCGTCGTCGAGACCCGCCCGCCTGTGTTCGGCCATGGCTGGAACTACACATCCGGAGTCGGTGAACGCCCCACTGTGACCTCCTACGACGCGCTCGGGCGCCCGGTGCGCGTCGTCCACCCCGATGGTTCCCAGCGCCGCACTCTGTACGGCTCCCCGTCCGACCCGGCCGATCCGGCTCACGTCGTTCCGTCCCCCTGGACGGTCACCGTCTACGACGAGAACGACCTCGCTCCGTCGTCGATCGCTCCGGACGGCACATCGCTGGCCCAGGCAGCGCCCGCCGCACATCATTTCACCCCGCTCGTCACCGTCAACGACGCACTGGGCCGCAGCGTCTGTGCTCTCACCCACGGTGGTCCGGACGCCGTCGCCCACCACCTCACCCGCACCACCAGGGACGTGCATGGCAACGTCCTGGTCATCGCCGACGAGATGGGCCGCAGGGCGTTCGAGTACGTCTACGACCTGACCGGCAGACCGCTGCGGGTCACCGGCATCGACAGCGGACCGCGGTGGTCCGTGCCGGATGCCCGCGGCTCGACCGTCCTGACCGCCGACGCCCGCAACGCACTCACGCTGCGCACATATGACGGTCTGGGCCGCCCTCGCACCGTGCTGGCCCGCGACAAGGGTGGGGGGCCGCTGACCCTGCGCGAGCGTGTCGTCCACGGCGACGCCCTGCCCCCCGGAGCGGGCCGTGAGAAGGCGGTCGGGGCGCGGGCCCTGGGCAGGATCTGGAGCCACGACGACGAAGCCGGACGCCTGCGGATCGAGGCCTACGACCTCGCGGGCCGTGCCCTCGGCGAAACACGACATGTCGTCTCCGACGCCGCGCTCGCCGCCGGGTGGGAACCGGACTGGGCAGCCGACGGCGCCGACGACGTGCTGGAACCCACCGGACTGCTCACCCGCACCCGGTACGACGCCCTCGGGCGAGTGGTGGAGACACAGTCCCCGGGCGGACAGATCGTCGTCCGCCGCTACGGCCGTTGCGGCGCACTGCGGGCGATGGCGGTCGACGGGCATCTCCACGTCCCGCTCATCGCCCACGACGCGCAGGGCCGACGCGTCCTCGTCGTTTACGGCAACGGCCTGATGACGCGCTACTCCTATGATTCCGGCTCCCGCCGACTGCGGCGGTTGCGCAGCGAACGCGCTCTTTCGACCGGAGACACCTGGACCGGCACCGGGCCGCCGCTCCAGGACCTCACCTACACCTACGACCTGGCGGGGAACGTCACCCGCATCGAGGAGCACACCCCCGGATGCGGCGTGGCCGGGACGGCGTCCGGACGAGACACGTTGACGCGGGAGTTCACCTACGACCCCTTCTACCGGCTGACCTCTGCCACCGGCCGCGGCTGCGCCGACCTGGCCACGGCGAGGCCACCGGAGGACTTGCCCCGATGCGGTGCCGTCGGTTCCCCGTACACTCCGGGCCCCGCGAGACCGGACCAGATCAACGGCCCCGAGGTCACCACCGCATACGTCGAGACCTATCGGTACGACGAGACGGGCAACCTGCGTGACCTCTTCTACCGGCCGACAACCGGGCCGACCGTGTCGGGCTGGCATCGGCGTTTCGGTATGGGTGGCCTGGAGCCCGGTGACTCCGCGAAGCCGGCGGACAACCGGCTCACCTCGGTGCGCAATCCCGGCGGCGACCTGGCTCTCGGCTACGACGACGCCGGCAACCTGATCACCGAGGGCGACAGTCGCACCCATCGCTGGGATCACGCCGGTCGTATGACCGCCTTCACGGAGGGCGCCGGTGCTGCGATGTCCGTCCGGGCGCGCTACCTGTTCGACGCGGCGGGCAACCGGGTCAAGAAGTGGGTGCGTCGCGGCCCTGGAGCGGGACATGACGAAAGCACGGTCTACCTCGGTGCACTTGCCGAGCACCACGCATGGGCCGTCGACGGCGGCGGCAGGAGCACAGTGCTGCGCCTTCACGACGAGGCGTCACAGGTCACGGTAATCCGCACGGGGGATCGGCACCCCGACGACTTCGGACCGCCGGTCAGCTACGAGCTGGCCGACCATCTGGGCAGCACCGCGTTGACCGCCGACGACACGGGGCGGTGGGCGACCCGCGAGGAGTACTTCCCCTATGGCGAGACCAGCTTTGGCGGCTTCCGACGCAAACGCTACCGGTTCACCGGCATGCCCCGCGATGAGGAGACCGGCCTCCAGCCGATGGGTGCGCGCAGCTACACGCCGGGGTGGGGCCGCTGGACGAGCTCCGATCCGGCCGGACCGGTGGACGGCTGCAACACCTACGCCTACGCCCGGGACAATCCTCTGCTCTTCACTGACCCGACCGGGCGGCAGAGCACGACAGCCGGGAACCGTCCACAGACCCACGCCGTGATGATCGGCAACTCCGACCGCAGCAGCGGTGACGGCGACAAGTCGACGAATCGGCATGCTTCGAGGGAGACCATCGCCCGCCATGCCGTCACTCTCTTCACGAAGGACACGGCCGAAGACTTCGCCGGACCCGTCCGTTCCGGTGACCATGTGCTCGTCTTCATCCCTCCCGACACACCGGAGAAGCTGAGAGAGCAGATCGAGGCCGCAGTGCGCCACTTCAGCGAACGCCGCCTGGACGCACGAGCGGTCCCCGGGGACAGCAGCCAGGAGGAGTGGCTCGAGGTCAGACCCTGGGTGACCTATGAGGTTCGCACGGTGGAAGAGGACAAGGTCGCTGAGGAACTGAACAAGGCCGGAAACGTGCGCCAGTGGTTCTACCTCGGGCACGGAGGGACCGGCGCGCCATATTACGACATGAACAAGGCCACACGGTTTCCCCCGGTCGACGCCTTCAAGACGGAGATCTTCACACCTGACGCCCGTGCGGTCTTCATCTCCTGCAACAGCTGGAAGTACGCCAAGAAGATCACTGAGCAACACGGCATCGCGTCCGTCGGCAGCGAGGGCACGACCTACTGGGCTGTCAGCAACATCAAAGCCGGAAAGCTTCATGACGACGCCCCGAAGGGGAGTTCTCTGCGATGGAGCTACGAGCCCGGTCCCGGGGGAACCGCCACGGGTACGTGGGAACCGCTCAACGAAATCTTCGGGACCCCCTTCCTCCTCCTGGTCCCGACAGGTTCTCCCGCTATGCCGGGCCGACGCCGGTGAGGAGCGCAGATGGCCGGAATCACCATTGAGTCACCCGCCGACGGGACGAGCGTGGTCGTGGGGTCCACTGTGCGGATCGCCGGTTCCACCGAGCCGTTCGAACCGGACGATCCCAGAAAGCCGAAGGCACCGCGGTGGCCGAAACTGGTGACGGTCAGCATCGACGGCGGCCCGCAGCAGGAGGCAATAGGTCTCGACGCGAACTGGGGCGCCTGGGAAGCGCAGATCTCGGTCGATGCGGCGGGCGCGCGCACCGTCAGAGCGGTGGCCCACTGGTCCCTCGGCAACGGGATGCAGGAGGAGGACGTGCTGGTGGTGCAGGGCGTGGCGACCCTGGCCCTGGCGGAGCCGACCGCACCGGTCAGTACGGTCGAGTTTCCCGTCGCGGTGTCCGCCGGTCCGCCCGACACCCGCAGCGTGCGCGCCCGCGCAGACGGCCAGGCATGGGTGGATCTCCAGCCGAACGCGGGACGCTGGGAGGGCCGCCTGCGGCTGGCGGACCAGCACGTCCCGCCTGGCGGCAGGAAGGTCGGCATCGACCTTCAGGCCACGCGGGACAACGGCCGGACCTACGAGGGAGCGGGCCAGGTCACCGCAGTCGACGCCACTCTCCCGGTGGTGCTCGCGTTTACGCCCTCCGACGGGTCGAAGCTGCCGGGCAGCGGAGTAGGCGCCGTCGCCGATGTGGTCATCACGGTCCAGGACTCCGGGCGAGGTGTGCTGAGCAGTGGGGTCGTCGCCGTCGACGCCCGTGTCGACGACGGCCCGTGGATCGCCGCCGAACGCCGCTCTGACGGCGATCCCTCGACGTGGGCGGCCCAGGTTTTCGTCCCCGCGCAAGACGATCATGTCATCAAGGTACGTGCCATGGACGCCAACTCGACGTCGGTCGAGGACGCCGGGCACCGGGTCGTGGTGACGACGCCTACGATGCTGCGCGACCTGAGCCGTCAGACATACCTGGGTGACCTCCTGGCGTTCGCGGCCGACCGGCTGTGGGTGCGCGCACCCGATGGGGGACCGGCAGAGCCTCCGTATGCCACGGCGGAGCAGATCGGCGAAGCACTGGGGCAGGATGTCGCAGCGGTCGCACGCATGAGCCCTGCTGAGGCGACGGCCCCCGTGCGGACGCTGCGCCTGGTGGTCGAGACGCTCGCGCGCTACGTGCGGCCGGGCCCGCCGGCCCCCCTCGCCGCGTGGCCTTTGCACGAGGGCGAGGGCGCCACCGTCGAGGACACGGCCGGCGGCAGGGCCACAGGCACCGTCGTGAATGCGGCATGGGACGAGGGCACGGTTCCGCCGGTGCTGCGATTCGACCCGGACGACGCCGCGCATGTACGCGTCAGCGCGGAGGGTGCGGCCCAGGTTCGTGTGGCCGACCGGTTCACACTTGTCGCACGCGTCCGCCCCTCCCGGGACACCGCCGAGCCGGGCATTGTGATCAACAAGGAAGGCGAGTACGAGATCGCCCGGTTCCCGGACGGGACGCTGCAGTGGGCCTTCGCCGGCACCGCCCCCGGCTGGACCTGGATCGACACCGGGGCGGTCGCGCCGCTGGGCCGGTGGACCCATATCGCTCTGGCCTGCGACGGAAGCCGTGTGCGGACCTGGACGGACGGCGTCCTGCGGCACACCGCCGAGGTGTCCGGGCCGGTCGGCGACGCCCATCCTGCCGACAACGAGCTGTGGATCGGCGGCCGACCCGCCATGGCACAGTTCTTCGCGGGCGACATCGCGGACGTCGCCGTGTTCGGACGCGCTCTGAACGAAGCCGACCTGCACCGCCTGCTGGGCAAGGAAGAGGACGGCGACGGAGCCCGCCTGTGGGTGGACGACACCTTGCCGGACGGGGCCGAGACAGATACCGATCAGGACTCCTGGGAATGGGTGACGGAGAATCCGGCACCTTCCACCGGTGTCCGCTGCCACCGCTCCCAGATCACCGCGGGCCGGCATCAGCACCGGTTCCGGTTGCCCGCAACGGGTTTCCCCGTCGACCGCGGCGATGTCCTGGTGACCGACGTGTGGGTCGACCCTCTTCACCCACCGCGACAGATCATGCTCCAGTGGCAGGACGCCGACGGCTCCTGGGAGCACCGGGCCTACTGGGGCGAAGACCTCATCGACCGGGGGACGGACCAGACCGACAGCCGCCGCCGTATCGGCGCTCTGCCGGAGCCGGGCGAGTGGGTCACACTGCGCGTGCCCGCCAGGCTGGTGGGCCTGGAACACTCGACGGTCCACGGCATCGGCTACGTCCTGTTCGACGGGCGTGCGGCCTGGGACCGGACGGGACGCATGACAGCACGGGCCGCGGCCGCCACAAGCGGGCACCTGCAGGCCGCCTACCAGGCGTTGCTGGGCGCCCACGGCACATCCGAGGTCGAACTGCGCCTCGCGCGAGGGGCGACGCCCGCACAACGCACCGCACTGGCGCAGCGTCTCGGCATCGCCCTGCGGCCGACCCGGCCGGACGAGCTCGACGAACTGCTCGTCAGCCGCGGAGGCCTGAACGCGGCGGCACTGGAGACGCTGTTCGGATACGCCGACCCGCTCAAGGCCACCGAACCCCTGCCGCAGACAGCCGCCCTGACTCGCTGGAGGCTCGCGGCCCTGCGTACGCAGTGGCGCCGGACCGATCACGGAACACCCGGCGCAGTGGGGCAGACACCGGTGCTGGACCCGGAGGTCGTCGTCGCCGAGGACTGTGCCGACCCGGCCGGGTCGGCGGCCGGCCTGCTCCGTGACCGCATCGCCTGGCGGGACACCCAGCTGAGGACGCTCACCGCCCTGCGGGACATGTCCGGGGACGACGCGGCAGCCGTGAACAATGCCGTCGCAACCGTGCTCGCAGGTGTCGACCTCGATCAGCTCGCGGCCGCCCGACGCGCCGGGCAGGACATCACCGAGGCACTCACCACCGTCGGCCTGATCCAGCGGGACATGCTGCGCCTGCTCCAACTGCGCGACCTGGCCGGGACAGGGCCCCTGCACGACGACGAATGGGACGACGTCGTCACCGCTCTCGTGCGTGTCCTGCGGCGGCGCAACTGGGCGACCTGGCGCTCCGTGGAAGCGACGGTCGACGTGGTCGTCGACCCGGCCGTGTTCCGCGACGCGGCGCAGGCGACGGGCACGGCACTGCCCTCCTTCATCGACGCGACAGCACGGCAGGACTGGCTGGACCGGCTGGCGGCCCGCGCCCTGGCTGTCGAGTCGGCCGCCGCAGCGCAGACCGCAGCCTGCGCCCGCGCGGAGGACGCGGCCCTCCCTCTGGTGCGCGACGCACTGCTGCGCACCATCGACCCGGGCATCCCGGGCCTGTCCGTCGCCGACGCCTTGAGCTCCGTGCTGTTCATGGATGTCGGCGCCGGCCCCGAGGATGTCACCAGCCGCGTCGACCAGGCCATCGAAGCGGTGCAAGGCATCGTATTCTCAGCGCGCACCAACCGGCTCCTCCCGCAGGGCCCGTGGCCCCCCGCAGGACACGCAAGCAGCTGGCAGTTGCGTCAGACGGACGCCTACTCCCGCGCCGACTTCGACGAAGAGCTGCGCTGGACAGGCGCCCACGCGGCCTGGCAGACCGCCGTGTCTGTGTTCTTCCGCCCCGAACTCATGCTTTATCCGGCGCTTCGTCCCGGCACCACACCTTCCTACGCACAATTCCTGCGCGAACTGACCGCTGCCGGCGGTGACCTCACTCCGCAGACAGCACGCGAACAGGCGGCCGCCTACAAGAAGAGGCTCAAGCCGGAGACCCGCGCTGCACTCGAGGCCGTCGTCGTGAGCGGGAAACCGCTGATCGACTGGGTACTCACCGACCAGCTCACTTCCATAGGGCTGGCCGCCCTCGCGAAAGGCCAGCGCTCGTTGATCCACGGCGCCACCGCACTGCGCGACCTGCCCCCGGAAGTGCAGGAAACGATGTGGCTGGTACCGCTTCAGTCCGCGATCGCGTTGAGCCGCATAGGCGAGGACCTTGCCGCGATCGACTGGCTGCGCACCCTGTACGCGTACGACCAGACCGGCGCCGACCGGATCATCTTCGCGGGCTTCCTTCTGGAGGAAGGCCCGCCGACCGTACTGCAACGCCCGCTGAACTGGCCTGCCGGCGACGAACTCAACCCACACCGTATCGCCGAAGGCCGCGCCGGTGCCCACCTGCGCTTCACCAAACTGCTCTTGGCGCGCTGCCTCGCTGAGCAGGCCGATGCGGAGTTCACCGCGGACACACCTGAATCGCGCCCACGCGCCCGGGAGCTCTACCTGGCCGCACTGCGCAGCCTGCACTCGACAGAGTTCGACGACCCGCCGGAAGCACCGCGTGTTCCCGCGAACCCACTCCTCGAAGCCCTGCGCGGGCGTGTCGCGGCGAACCTCGGAAGGCTGCGCCGCGGACTCACCATCGCCGGCGTGCCCCGGCCCGCACCGGCCGCCCACGAGGGCACTGCCTCGCAGCTCGTGGTGCCCGCGCTGGACGGAGGGCCACTCACACCGCCGACGCGCCCCCCACGGCCCACGCCCTATCGCTACGCCACACTTGTCGCACGGGCGCAGCAACTTCTTTCACTCGCTGCTCCGGTCGAAGAGGCTTACCAGGCGGCACTCGTAGGTGCCGACGCCGAAGGCTATACGGAACAACAGGCCGGCGCGGACCTGGAACTGTCCCGTGCGCGCGCGGTCGTGCAACAGGCTGCGGTGGACGCGGCTGATCAGGACGTGAAGGTCGCCCAGGCGCAGGTACTCCGAGCCAAGCGGCAGGCGGAAACGCTGGAAGGCTGGATCGCGGCAGGGCCGTCCGAATGGGAACGGGATCTGTTGGACAGCTATCAGCAGATCGCCGCAACACGTCAGGCCATGGCGGAGAGCGACGCAGGACTCACCATGGCCAGTGCTGCGGCAGCAGCAACGACGGCCTGGGGCGCAGGGATGCTGGGAGCGGTGGCGCTGGCAGCCGCATTGCGTTCGGGACAGGCGCGGACGCTGGCTCAGCAGGAAGCGCGGTCCCAGGACTCAGCCACGCGCGCCGGCTATGAGCGCCGGTCTCAACAGCTGCAGCTGGAGGCCTCCCTGGCGCGCGACGACGAGGTCATCGTGGCCCAGCAGGGGGAAGTCCTCAGACGGCGGGCAGTACTCGCAGCGGAGGAGCACAACGTCGCCACGGCGCAGGAACGCCACGCTCAGGCAGCGGTCAACTACCTCGCAGGTCGCCGATTGACCGCTGAGATGAAGGCATGGATCGCTGGTCAGCTCGGAGAAGTTCGGTGCTATCTGCTCCGGCAGGCCACCTCCGTCGCGCAAATGGCCCAGCAGCAGCTCGCCTTCGAGCGCCAGCAGCCTCCGCCGGAGATCATCAAGACGAGCTACCTGACCGTCTCCGCCGCTGCCGCGCAGAGGCAGAACGAACCTGAAAGGTACGGTCTGAGCGGATCGGCGCGGTTGCTGCGTGACCTCACCGAACTCGACCAGCACGCGTTCGAGACCAACCGGCGCAAGCTCAACCTCGATCATGTCTTCTCCCTCTCACGCACGGCACCTGAAGCGTTCGCGGAGTTCCGACGAACCGGCGTCCTCAGGTTCTGCACGCCGATGGAGGCGTTCGACCGCCGGTTCCCCGGCCATTTCCTCCGCACGATCCGCCGGATACGGCTCTCGGTGGTGGCCCTCGTACCGGCTGCCCAGGGGATCGCCGCGACACTGACGTGCAGCGGGCAGTCGAAGGTAGTGGTGGGACAATATGGCGTATTCCAGCCGATCACCCTCACCCGTCCACCGGAAACGGTGGCCTACACCTCCCCGGTCGGCGCGACCGGCATCTTCGAACTGGACCCCCAGCCGGAACTGAAGTACTTCTCCGAGGATCACGGCGTCCATACGACCTGGGAACTGCAGATGCCCAGAGCCGCCAACCCCCTCGACTTCCGCGCCATCGCAGACGTGCTGGTCACCATGGAGTACACCGCTCTGGCCGATCCCGACTACGCCCGCCAGGTCCGGGCCGCTCTGCCGCAAAGCGTCCACGGCACCCTCCCGCTGAGCTTGCGCGACACCTTCCCTGACGCCTGGTACACCCTCCACGAGCGGGATCCCGACAACCTGGCCGCCATCCCGCCGGTCACCCTGCCCGTCACTGAGGCCGACTTCCCCAGCAACCTCGACAACGTGCGCCTGGAGGCCGTGGCCCTGCTCGTCATTCGGTCGGGCGAACGCGCAGAAGGCGACGCCGACATCGCAGTCGATCACCTGGACCTCGTGCGGGGCAACCGGCGCATCCACGGCGGCGCAGCCACAGCCACCGGTGACATCATCAGCACACGCCTGGGCACCGGAAGCGCCTGGCTCCCCCTGACCGATCCCCCCAACCAGGCGGCACCGCCGGGCGAATCATCCTCACCCTGGGCGAAAACGCCGACCGGGGAATGGGAGCTCGCCCTGGCCGACGACGCCGACACACGCGAGGCGTTACGCGATGGTGCGATAGCCGACCTCGTGCTGGTGCTCAGCTATCGTGCCGACCTGCCTGCCTGGCCCGCCTGAGCCATGCCGGGCGAAGCGCGAGGACCGGCTCTCCGCCGTCTACACAGCCCGTATCAACGCACCCTGTTTGAGCGGCCGTTGGCCTCACGACAGATGATCGTCCGGCTACGAGCGCGCCTGTACTGCTGCGAACAGAAACGCTGTACCCGGGGTGTGTCCAGTCAACGGCTGATCTTGGTTGGTTGAGGGTCAGTGGCTGGTGGTGGGGGCGAGGCGTCCTTTGAACCTCCCCAAGTCGCTTGCGTCCAACGGAGCTTCGATGTGCCGTCAGTCTCTCACGCCATGTCTGTTCAAGTCGCCTGTCCTGGCGGGCCTGGCCGGGCTTCCGGTGACAGAACGACTGGTCAGACTGCCCGATCCACGTCGTTGCCGCGGGGTACGTCACCCGTTCGTGAGCGTGCTGGTGATCGCGGCGTGCGCGGTCCTGGCCGGCGCCCGCTACCTCCTGGTCGTCAAGGACAACCAGCCGACCCTGTTCAAGACCCTGCGCTCACTGCCCTGGAAGCACGTCACCGCCCGCCACGCGGACCGCGATGCCGGGCACGGACGGCGCGAGCTGCGGGTCGTGAAGGCTCTGACGGTCACCGGCCTCGACGTGGACTTCCCCGGTGTCGTCCAGGCCGCACGGATTATGCGATTTCGCACCGACGCCACCACCGGCCGGCTCACCCGCAGGACCGTCTACGCCATCACCGACCTGACCTCGAAGGAAGCCTCCCCGCAGCGGCTCGGCACTGGCCCGCTCCCACTGGGGCATCGAGAACAGACTCCACTTCGTCCGAGACGTGACCTTCGCCGAGGACACCTCCCGCATCCGCACCGGACGCGGCCCGGAGAACATGGCCACCTGGCGCAACCATGCGATCAGCACCCTCCGCCGGGCCGGACACCGCAACATCGCCGCCGCCCTCCGCCACCTCTCCTACAGGCCCCACACCCGACCTCTCGACCTCATCGGCCTGCTCTGACAGCAGGCTCACAAGATCACGCGACTTTGCAACAGCCCTGTTCCCGTACGTCTCTCAGCGGGTCCGTGGACGGGGTTCCGGGGTGGCTTCGGTGAGTTCCGGCTCCAGGCCGTCGCTCACCGGGGTACGGCTCCGTCCGGCGTCGACGCGCCAGGCCTCGAAGGCCCAGGCGGTGAGGGCGACGACGGTCAGGCCCAGCAGCCAGCCGCCCAGGACGTCGCTGAACCAGTGCACGCCGAGGGCGACTCGGGTGAAGCCGGTCCCGAGGACGCAGAGCAGGGCGACGCACCAGCCCGCGATACGCCAGGCCCGTGGCAGCAGGGGTGCCAGGACCAGCATGAAGATGGCGAAGGAGGTCGTCGCCGTCATCGCATGACCGGACGGGAAGGAGTAGCCCGGGGCGTGCGCCACCGGGTCCTGCAGCACGGGCCTGGCCCGGCCGACCACGGACTTGACGAGCAGTCCGACGAGCCCGCCGGCCACGGCGGTGACCGCTGCCCAGGCCGCCAGGCGCCAGGCGCGGCAGTACACCAGCCACGCGGTCAGCAGCGCGACGGCCGCGCGCAGCGTCACGGGGTCCCAGATCCGGTCGGAGAGCAGGTGCAGCACGGCCGTCCACTCCCGGTGGCGCATGGCGTACCGGTGCAGGTCCTGCGCGGCGGAGGCGTCCAGGTGCGACAGGGGCCGCCACTGGCCCTCGACCAGCGTCAGGAGCAGTCCGAAGGCGACCGCGGCCACAGCGGCGACGCCGGCGGCGGCCAGCAGCCGCGCGCCGAACCTGCGGTCGGCCTGCCGGCGGCGTTCACGGCGTGCTCGGCGGTCGCGGAAGAGTCGCAGGGCGGTCAGGTCGTGCATGTCAGACTCCGGGATCGGCTTGGATCGGGCCGGGGAGGCGGCCGCGCGCCGCCTCCAGCTGCGCGGCGAAGGCCAGCCCGAGGAAGAGGGCGATGGACGTCAGGTAGGCCCACAGCAGCAGGGACATGAAGGCGCTCAGGGGGCCGTAGACGGTGTCGAACGAGCCGCTGAGGTCCAGGTAGAGGCTGAGCAGCCAGGTCAGTGTCATCCACAGCACCAGGTAGACGGCCGCGCCGAAGGCGAGCCAGGTGTAGCCGGGCTGTTTGCGGCGCGGAGAGCGGCGGAAGATGACGCTGGCGGACAGGAGCGCGAGCAGCAGCCCGAAGGGCCAGCGCAGGACGTCCCAGGCGGCCCGGGTGCTGTCGTGCAGGCGGTAGACGTCCACCGCCGCCGAGGCGAGGGCGTCGCCGGCGATCATCGCGATGAATCCGAGGCCGAGTGGGAACCCCGCGCCGATGGACATCAGCAGGCCGCGCAGGTACTTGAGGTGGAAGGGGCGGTCGCGTTCGTTGCCGTAGATGCGGTTGGCGCCCCGCTCGATCTGGCACATGGCGGTGGTGACGTTGACGAGGGAGAAGGCGGCGCCGAGCCAGAGGGCGAGGGCGGCGCCGTCGCCGGCCGTGCGCTGGCTGCGGTCGAGGGCGTCGTCGACCACGTGGGCGCTGGGGCCCTGGGCGATCCGGTGGATGGTCAGTTCGGCCAGTCTGCCGATGTTCTCGGTGTGCAGGGCGGTCGACAGGCCGACGAAGGCGATGGCCAGCGGGATGACGGACAGCACCGTCTGCAGGGCGAGGGCGCGGGAGTGCGTGAAGCCGTCGGCGTAGCGGAAGCGGAGGAACGCGTCCCGCAGCAGGGACCAGCCGCCGTAGCGGCGCAAGGCCGCCCACGCCTCGTCGCCGGACAGCTCCTCCCCGCTCATGTCCTGTGTCTCGGGGACCTTCGTCGCGGTGCCCATCTCACTGCTCCCGCGCCGGCAGCAGCACGGTCAGGGCGCCCGGCCCGACCTCGGCGGTCAGGTGCCGGCCGGCGGTCACCGGATCGCCGTCCAGCTCGCGGGGCAGCTCGCTGTCGAAGGTGAACTCCGCGCGGCGGAAGGTGAAGAACTCCACCGGTGCGCCGCCCTCGCCGCCCTCCCGTGAGGCCGTCGTGCCGCCGCGCAGCAGCGTCCACAGCGCGGACAGCCAGCCGCCGATGCCGCGGGGGTCCAGGATCAGCAGGTCCAGCCGTCCGTCGTCGGCCCGGGCGTCGGGCAGCAGGGTCACTCCGCCCTGGACGGTGCCGATGTTGCCGACCAGCACCATGCGGGCCGTGCGGCGCAGGGCGGGCGCGCCGTCGAGACGGACGCTCACCCCCGTGCGCGGGGTGCGCAGTTCACGCAGGACGGCGAGCACGTAGGTGGGCCAGCCGAGGACGGCCTTGGCGCGGTCGTTGGCGTTGGCCCGCCGCATCGTCGCGGCGTCGAGGCCGGCACCGGCCATGGCGGCGAAGTGCGTGGGGGGCAGGCCGTCGCCCTCGATACGGCCGAGGTCGACGCGGTGGGCGGTGCCGCGCAGCGCGGCGTCGAGGGCGTCGGCCGGTGCGAGCGGCAGACCGAGGTTGCGGGCCAGGAGGTTGCCGGTCCCGCAGGGCACCAGGGCGAGCGGGACGTCGGTGCCCGCGAGGGATTCGGCGGCCGCGCGGAGGGTGCCGTCGCCGCCGCAGACCACGACGAGAGTCGCGCCGTCGCGGACCGCGCCGGCCGTCTGGCCGCCTCCGGGATCCTCGGCGGTCGTCTCGACGAACACCGGTGCGGTGCGGCCGTGGTGTTCCAGGACGCGGCGCAGGGCGTCGCGGCCGGCCTCGTCGGTGACCGTGGGGTTGAAGATCACGGCGGTGCGGCCGGGGGCCACGGGCCGGGACGGGCCGGCCGTGGGCGTGGACGCGGGCGCGGGGGGAGCGGCGACCGCGCCGTCCGCGAGCAGTGCGCGCCGTGCTATCAGCAGGGACAGGGTTCCGTTGACGAGGCCGCCCATGACGTCGGTGGGGTGGTGCATGCCCCGGTAGAGGCGGGCGAGGCCCACCAGAAGGGGCAGGACGCAGAGCAGGCAGGCCACGACGGTCCGCCACGGGCCGCGCAGCCGGGACAGCGCCAGCAGCGCCAGGCCGCCGTAGATGGCGGTGGCCGCGCCGGTGTGACCGGAAGTGTAACTGGACGTGGGCAGGGAGCCGTCGAGGCGGTCCACCTCGGGGCGGTGGCGGTCGACCGCGAAGGTGATGACCAGGAAGACCAGCGACTGCAGGGATACGGCGACGGCGAGGAACACAGCCTGCCGCCACATCGGCAGCCGCGGTATCAGGATCAGCCCCAGGCAGCTCGCCAGGGTGACGCCGATGACCGTCCCGGTGTTGCCTCCTTGCGAGGCGACAAAGGACAGGGCGGTGAGCGTACCGGTGCGCAGGCGCACGAAGGCCTCGTTCACCCGGTCCTCGGCCGTGAGCGGCCACAGGTGGCGAACTGGGCCGGTGATCAGCAGCCCGAGGCCCACCATGAGGGCGGTCTGACAGACGGTCAGCGCCGCGATCCACCGCACGGACCAGCCGATGCCGCGCGGCATCGCGGGACGGCTCCGGGCGACGGCTCCGGGTCCTTCGCCGGGTCCGGAGCCTGGCAGTTCGGCGGTGAGCTCGGCTGGTCCCCCCGGCTCGGCGGGTCTCTCCGGCACGGCAGTCGACATCGGGTACCCCTCTTGGCTCGGCGCTTGGCGACGCGTTCGCCGGTGGCTGTCCTCCCCGGCACACCGCCGTATGCCCGCTCTGCCGAGAAGCAGACTCGCACCAGCGTGTAGCGGGCCTCGGACGACAGGTGGTACTCGGGGAACTCCAGGGCGGCACCGGCGCCGACGGCCGGCTCACGCACCCGTAGCCGGTGCCACGTTCCTCCAGCGCGGTTCGCAGCGTCGGGTTGCCGCCGTAGACCTCGTCCCCGGCAACCCAGGCGGCCCGGTGCCCGGCGTCCAGCAACCGGGCGTCATGCGAGCGGCCAACTCCGGCTTGGTCGCGAACCCTGTCTCCTCGCCAAGCCCGGCGGCCCGGCAGCGGTCGGAGTCGGAGGTGCAGGAGCGCGGAACGTACAGTTCCCGGTCCACCGCGGCGTACCTGCGCCGCCCCGCGTAGACCAGGTAGACAGCAACCTGGGCGTTCTCGATCCTGCCCGCAGTGCCGGTGTATTGGCGCTGCACGCCGACCGTGCCGGCGCCCTTCTTCACATCGCCGGTCTCGTCGACCACCAGAACTGCTTAGACGCCGTTTCATTTGGTGAGGCGACGGTGGCAGATGAGGGCTGCGGCTATGCCGACGAAGGCGAGGAAGTGTTCGGCCTTGCGCTCGTAGCGGCGGTGGAGGCGACGGCAGCCGGCGAGCCAGGACACGGTCCGCGTGACAGTGGCCCTGCGGCACGGACGGGCTCAGACCGGGGTCGGGATCTGTGGGATGTCCGTACGCCAGGGCGGCATCGCTGTGGCGGAGCCTCAGGGGCAACGCCTTGACTCGGCATCCAGCGCCTCGATGCGGTTCACTCCGGGCCCCAAGTCAGCCTTAACTCACGCGTCCAGCCGCGATTGACTCAACTGCAGCGTACGCACGATGAGGTTCGAACTCTTGATCTGCAGGAACGAGACAGAAGGGCTCTTATTGGCTATACGGACAATGACGAGCAGGGTGCGGTTTGCCTTGGTTCGACTCGAAGTTGCGGGAGATGAGACGACCGCTCATGGGCTGTGGCGGGCGGGGTGTGTCGCGCCTGCACAAGCGGCAGTTCGGCCTACGCCCGACGCTTCATCGGTATCGTGCTGGATGCACAACTGACCCACGGGGAAGCAGACATGAAATCCCCTGGATGGTGCGGGCACCCTCCCACCAGTTGCAGCCCTTCAGGCTTGAGCAGGCATCGGGAGGCGGCAGCGCGTGCGGGCGGGTGGCTCCTGGTCGGGTGGGCTTCGGCGTCAGGGGTTGTTCCCGGCTGTGCGTGGGGGTTGCTCATGGGGAGCTTCCATGCCGGCGAGGCGCTGCCGTACTCGTTCTGCGTCTTCCGTGCGTCCGAGCCGCTCCAGCACTTCGGCGAGCGTCATCAGCGACGCCGCGGCAAGACCGGAGAACGCCGCGGGTTGTACCGTGGCCAGCCGGGTGAACAGTTCCGATGCCTCCCGCGCCGCCGCAAGCGTCCCGGGAAGCAGCTGCTCCCCGTCAGTCCCCAGACTTGCCAGGTACAGAAGCAGTCGGGCGATGTCGGGCTCGTGGTCGGAGCGGCTGTCCCGGGCCAGGAGGCGGTGGATGTCGAGTGCCTGTTCCAGTGCGGTCGCGGCTTCCGCTGACCGCCTCGTCTCGCTCAGGCTGACGCCGAGTCTGGCCAGCGCCGTGGCTTCGCGGGGCCGGTCGCCGAGAGCGTGGAAGAGGCCGGCGGCTCGAGTCAAGGGGGCGATGGCCTCCTCGAACCGCTGCACCTCGGCGAGGACTCCGCCCAGATTGCCCAGTGTCGTGGCCTCGCCGTGCTGGTCGCCGACGGCACGGAAGCGATCGCCGGCCCAGACATACGCGTTGACAGCCACGTGGGGCTGTCCCACTCCGTGCAGGGCGCTGCCGAGATTGGCCAGGGCCATGGCTTCGCTGTGCCGGTCGCCGCTGTCACGGTGCAGCTCCGCGGCGCGCGTGAGGGCACCAAGAGCCTCCTCGAAGCGCTGCGCCTCGGCCAGAGCGCTGCCGAGGCTGGTCAGCGTCGTGGCTTCGCCCCTCTGGTCACCGAGGCTTCGGAAGAGGCCGACGGCCCGGGAGTGAGTGTCGACGGCCTCCTGCAGCCGCCCCACCGCAGTCAGGCTGAGCCCGAGACTGGCCAGGGCCCTGGCTTCGCCGCCGCGGTCGTCGAGGGCTTGGAAGTGACCGGCGGCTCGAGTCAAGGGGGCGATGGCCTCGTCCATCCGCAGCGTCTCGTGCAAGGCGCTGCCCAGGCTGGTCAGCGCCGTGGCTTCGCCGGAGCGGTCACCGAGGCTCTGGAAGAGGCTGGCGGCCCGGATGAGGGGGTCGGTGGATTCTTCGAACCGGCCCGCCGCGTACAGCATGCTGCCGAGGGCGCCCAGTGTCGTGGCTTCGCCGCCGCGGTCGTCGAGGGCCCGGAAGAGACCGGCGGCCCGAGTGAGAGTGGTGAGGGCTTCCTCCAACCGCCCTGCCTCGTACAGGACGCTGCCCAGATGGCCTCGTGCCAGGGCTTCGCCGGTTGGGCTGTCGACGGCTTTGTAGAGTTCGGCGGCCAGGGTGTGGGCGTAGACGGCGTCCTGTGAGCGCTCCACCTCGGCCAGGCTGAGGCCGAGATTGTCCAGCGCCAGAGCTTCGCGGTACCGGTCGCCGAGCTCGTGCTGCGTGTGGGCCGCGCGCGTGTGGGCGTCGATGGCCTCCTCGAACCGCCTCATCCTGTGCAGGGCCCTGCCGCGGCCGTCCAACGCCGTGGCTTCTCCGTGCCGGTCGCCGAAGCCCTGATACAGCTCGATGGCGCGGGTGTGTGCGTCGACGGCCTCCTCGCACCGCTCTGCCTCGGTGAGGCTGAGACCGAGGTTGATCAGCGCGGCGGCTTCGCCGTGCTGGTTGCCGAGGTCCTGGTGGAGTTCGATGGCGCGGGTGTGGGCGTCGATGGCCTCCCGCAGGCGCCCCGCCGCCTGCAGGGCGCCGCCGAGATTGTCCAGGGCCGTGGCTTCCTCGTGCGGGTCGCCGAGGTCGTGGAAGAGATCGACGGCCCGGGTGAGAGAGTCGATGGCTTCCTCCGACCGCCCGGACCCGTTCAGGGTGCTGCCGAGGTTGCCCAGCGCCATGGCCTGGCGGTGCTGGTCGCCCCGGTCCTGGTGAAGTTCGATGGCGTGGGTGTAGGCGTCGATGGCCTCCTCGAATCGCCGCGCCTCGGTCAGGGCGCTGCCGCGATTGGTCAGTGCCGTCGCCTCGCCGTTGCCGTCGTGCAGGGCGTGGTAGAGGTCGGTGGCCTGGGTGTGGGCGTCGATGGCCTCGTCGAACCGCCGTGTCTTCCGCAGGGCGAGGCCGAGATTGTTGAGGGCCGTGGCCTCGCCCTGCCTGTCGCCGACTGTGCGGAAGAGAGTGAGTCCGACGTTGGTGATGGTGATCCAGTCTTCGAAGCGGCGGCGGTGGTTGAGGTACCGGGCGAGCGTGATGACGAGATGGGCGGTGATGTGCGGGTGGCCGAGCGCCGGGGCGGCCGTCGCTGTGGCGATGAGCCCGGCGTGTTCGGCATCCAGCCATTGCAGAGCGTCGTCACGGTTGCGGAAGCGAGGGGAGCGAGGGCGGTCCGGCAGGGAGGTCAGATGGGTGTCGGCAGCATCCGCGTCGTCCAGGTAGAGGCTGAACAGGCGGGCCTGGGCCCTGTGGCGCTGGTCGGCGTCGTCGTGGGTGCGGCCCTGCTCGTCGGCGTACAGGCGTACCAGGGCGTGCATGCCCCAGCGCCGCCCCCACGGCTGCCGGTGCTCCACCAGGTGCGCCCGGGCGAGATCCGTGAGGAGTCTTTTGACCTGGGGGGAGTCGGTGTCGGCGAGGCGGGCTGCGGCTTCGGTGGAGAGGTCGGGGCCGGGGTTGAGCGGCAGCAGCCGGAACAGCCGGGAGTGGATCTCGTCCAGGCAGTGATACGAGAGGTCGAAAGCGGCGCGGACGGCGCGCTCTTCCCTTTGCAGCTCGTCCAGCCTGGAGTGCTCGGCCTGGAGAGCCTCGGCGATGTCGGTGAGGGGGCGGGCCGGGGCGTCGGCGAGGAGGGCACCAACGATGCGCAGGGCCAGCGGAAGCCCGGCGCAGAGCCGGGCGATGTTCCGGGCCGCCTGCGGAGCGTCGGCGACACGGGTGTCGTCGGCGCCGAGGGCGTGGTGCAGCACCTGGGCGAGGAGGTCGATGGCGTGGGACTCGCCGAGGATGCCGAGGTCGAGGAGCCGGGCGCCGAGGTCGAGGGTGTGACGAGAGGTGACCAGGGCGGCGTTGAATCCGTCGACGGGCAGCAGAGGCCGGGCCTGATCGGCGCTGGAGGCGTTGTCGACGATCACGAGGACGCGCTGGCCCTGCCGGGCGAACGCGGAGAGCGTGGTGCGGTACAGGCTCTGCAGACTCTCCAGCCCTTCGGGGATGTACTTGTCGGGGATGTTCAAGGCGCGCAGCCAGCTCGTCAGCACGGTTTCGGCAGACACACGGAGCGTGGGGTCGTAGCCGTTCAAGTCGGTGAAGAGCATTCCGCCGGAGAACCAGTCCGGTCGTCGCAGCGCCTGGGCGGCGGCCTGGGCCACGAGTTCGGTCTTGCCGATTCCGGCGAGTCCCGAGACCGAGCGGACCAACACCGGCTGCTGCCCTTCCGCGCCGCCGGGTTGCAGGGTGCCGAGCAGATCGTCGAGCGCGTTGTCGCGACCGGTGAACACCGGGGAGAGATCCGGGAGTCCGGCCAGTGCTGTGGGGTCCCGCGGCGGCAGGGTGAGCCTGACGTAGGTGTCCTCGAAAGGCACGTTGACGACGATGCCGCCGGTGACCGTGTGGGGGGAGCCGTCTGCGGACCCGGCGTTCTGGGGGATGGGGAACTCCCGCAGGAGGGCGATCACGGCACGGGCCGCGTTCTGAGCGGCCAGCGGCTGGGAGCCCGCGGCGTCCCGCTCGTGCTTGTACGCATCGGCCTTGTCGCTGATGCCACGGATGATCAGGACGTCCAACTCGCCCGTGAGCTGGGCGGCCTGCAGGACACCCGTGCCTTCCATCTCGATGGCGACGGCGTCGTTGTAGTGCTCGTGAAGGTGGCGGGCGATCGCGGAGGCGGCGTCGGCGAGGACGACGTCACCGACGGCGATCGGCTTGAAATGCGCGTGGCCGCGCAGGGCGTGCCGCGCGGCCTGTTCCAGGCGATGGGAGGTGCGCCAGGCTTCGGGCCTGACGAGGAAGCCCTGCGGGCTCTGCTTGCCGCCGTGGATGCCGTACACCTTCGTGGCGACCACGACGTCCCCGACCGCGATGTCGTCTTTGAGCCCGCCCGCGACTCCGACGAAGAGCAGAGCCTGGGGCCGCAGCCAGGTGTGGAAGCGTTCGGTGAGGGCGGCGGCCGTCAGGGTGCCCTCGCCGATCTCGGCGAGGGCGACGTACCAGGGGGTCCCGGCGAGTCGGCCACGCTCGGCCCGCGTACCGGACGGGTGCACGAGCGGCTCGACATCGGTGAGATGGGAGCGCACGGCCGCGTACTCCACCGACAGCGCCGTCAGGATCACCACGACAGGCCCCTGCCGCCCGCCCGCCCCCAACGCCGCCGGAGGGCTGTCCGGCTGTGCCCGGGTCACCGGGCCTCGCCTGCCGGCGCGAGGGTGCCGAGGACCGGTCGCGGCCCCAGGCCGAGGCGGATTCCTGCCGCACTTCCCGCGCCCGCCACCGATGCCAACTCGTCGCTGGGCAACGCCCAGTGCCCGGCCCGCTCATCCAACCCGCCCCGTAACCGTCTCACGAACAGGCATATTGCCGGACGCTCCAGGCCTGAACCGTGGAAAGCCTTGAACGATCAACGGAGTCCGAGGTTCGTCCTCGGTCATCAGCAGCGGGCGCCAGGGGCATACCCCACCCCGCCCCTTTTCCTCCCCGCCGTCGGTGGTTACCTATACGCTCCGGTCATGATCAGGATCTCTTGGGCTCTGATAGCCGACCACGTGGACGAGTGGACGGGGACCGACCTGGACCAGGGCACAGCCATCCTCGAAGCAAAGGTGGGGGCCGTGGTCGACACGAGCGGCATGAAACCGGAAACCATGCAGCACTGGAGGAAAGAGTTCCTTGCTCCCGTAGTCGAGTCTCTGCGCACGGAAGGATTTGCCGCTCTCGGTCGGGGCGAGTCGTGGAGTAAAGCGGCCGGACCGTTCCTTGCCTGCGCATCCCGGGTTGACTGAGCGGGGCCAGGCGCCCCGAGTTGGAAGAAGACATCCATCCATGGGGCGGGGAGCACCTAGATATCCGCCTCGCTTACCCAGCTGCAGCCGTGAGTCCGGATCGCTCAGGCTGGCGACGGCAGTCGGGGAGGGCACCGGCTCGGGGCTCCGTACCCGCTCCAGGTGAGCGAGTGCCTTCGCCAGTCGTGCCCGCTGGCGGACGAGGACCGTCGTGTTCTCCATGGGCACGGGCGGCCGGCCATTGGCAGCCCGGCGGACCGCTGCCCGGTCGGCCTCGGTCCGGGCCCGGTACTTCTTCAGTTTCTCCTGATAGGCGGCCGTCTCGGCGGCCAGCCGCTTCTCCGCGCGAGCCATGATGTGCTCGGCGGCCTCGCCCTTGATCCTGATCTCGTTGTCGGAGGGCAGGGCCCGCTGATGGAGCCGGTCCCGGGCCGTGCGGGCCCGAACAAGCAGAACACACAGACGTGACAGCCTCGGCCAGTCGTCACGAGGCGGCTCGCCCTCGACGTCCGTGGGGCCGCCAGTCTCGACGCGCCGGGCATGGTCACGTGCGTTGTCCATGAGCGCGCTGATCTCCTCATCGCACCGGCCGATAACGTCTCGAGACGCGACAACTGCTTGTTGGAGTCACGGGAGGCGTTCGCGTTCATTGGCGAGCCGTCCACCACGACCGCCG
This sequence comes from Streptomyces sp. NPDC005017, assembly GCF_042873115.1. Lineage (NCBI taxonomy): Bacteria > Bacillati > Actinomycetota > Actinomycetes > Kitasatosporales > Streptomycetaceae > Streptomyces > Streptomyces sp. NPDC005017. The sequence goes on from NZ_JBIALD010000021.1 coordinate 125,329, forward strand.
ACAGATCGACCAGCCCCCGACTGCCGCACAGGGCCAACGGCCTGTCAGGCGACGAGCCGGTCTTCACGGCCGGTGTCGAGGCTGAAAATCTCCGGACCACCGCACCTGCCCGGCCTCCCGCCCCGCACACGGAAGCCCCGCCCAGCGCGCCACCGCCGAAGCAGTGGCCGCGCGGCTATGCGAGGCCGCCGGTGACGTCAACGGGTCACCTCGGCGGCATGTGGCGAGGTTTGCTGAACCGGTTGCTGCCACCCTGCTCTCTCCGATAGAACGCAAAGCGCACATATCACTGCTCTGCTCCCGGCCGACGTGGGTGACGTGCTCAAGGTGTTGCCTCGGACGGGTGTTCCCTCCGATGACGCCGCTCCATGCCTGACCGCGTGTGACCTAGAGGGGAGTGCCACCGGGTTGGCAACAAGCAAGGGTAAGAAGACATGGTTCGGCCTTGCCGCGCTGGCAGTCGTACTGCTGCTCCTGCTGCTGGGGTCGTGCGACGACGACTGTGAGGACGAAGAAGGAACGACGCCTGGGGCGGCGATGCCCAGAGTGACGGTCACCGCTACCGCCACGGCCGCGCCGAGGCCGGTGGGGAGCCAGGTCGGAGAGGCGGTCGACGATGTCCTTGAGCGAGTGGCGCAGACCGGCCTGAGCGTCGGCGTGCACGACGCCAGCGATCAGGACGAGAAGCCGAGCGACGACTGGACGGTGTGCTTCGAGAAGGCCACCTTGAGCAAGGTCGAGTTCGCAGCGGTGCCGCCGAAGGCGCCGTGTCCGAGTGCGGACGGCAGGCGCATCCCCTGGCCGAAGATGCCCGATGTGAAGGGCATCGCGTACGGCAAGGCGGTGCAGATGCTGGCTGACGGCGCTGGCGGCGTCGTGCTCGAGACGGCTTATCAGGATGAAGTCGCCTACGACCAGGACAACGAGTCCGGTGACTATGCAGACTGGAGGGTCTGCTTCCAGAGCATCGCCGCCGGACGGTCGCTCACCTACGAACCGGAGGTCATTCTCCATGCCGTCCAGGAGGGGGAAGCCTGTCCGTCGGTCAAAGGGCTGTACAAGGACCCTACAAACGACCCCGCCTACGTCGAACCTGTCCCTGGCTCCGACTACGACCCCGACGCCGGATCATCCGGCGATGGCGGGAGCAGCGATGGGGGGAGCGGAAGCGACAACGACGACTACTCGCCAGGTGAGAAGGGGGGATGCCCACCGGGCGGCTGCTATAACCCCTGTCCCCCTGGCGGCTGCCGGTGACGTCCCGGGCAGGCCGTGTCGTCTGAGTCTTCATAGGTACGGGCGTTGTGCAACCCCGCATTCGCTCGCAGCGGCGGCCGGTCCGTCCGGCCGGTCCTGGCTGCAGAGGGCAGAATTCTGCGAACAGGACCCGGCCTGCTGGAACGAAATCAGCTTCGCACGGTGCGGCTTGTCCGGCAGGAGTTTTCATTGGCACGTGGACTGTCCGCGGCCACGGCACTGCTCTGCTTGCCGTGCTGTGGCCTCTCGCTGTCCCGCAGCGCCGCGCTGCGCCGTCACCTCGGGGTTTGCCGCTGCCGCGCCTGGCTGATCCGCGGGTGATCCGCGTGGACGGTTTCGCTCGGCGCCGCCGCAACCGCTACGGCACGATCATCGCCGGTGCCGAGACCGGAAGGGCGTCGGGGTCGTGGCCGGTCGAGAGGCTGCCACGCTGGAGACTTGGCCGAGTGCCACTGAACGAGACGGTACCGCGCAGCTTCAGCCGTTCATCCTTGGTATCGGCGGACGGCGACGCCTGAAAAAGCGTATGTTCAACGGACAACTGGCTCTGGGCCGTGAAACATCGGACATGAACGGGCCCAGCCTTGTGCACCCGTGAGGGGTGCTGTTGGAAAAGGAGGCGCATGCGCGCCCAGGAGATCACCTTCCTCAAGCTCGTCCAGGGGGACAAGCAGTTCCAGGTGCCCCTTTATCAGCGCACGTACAGCTGGGGCAAGGCTCAGCTGGAGCGGTTGTGGGAGGACATCGGGGAACTCGTCGACCAGCACCTGGCCGGCGAGCAGGCCGCGCCGCACTTCCTCGGCTCCGTGGTGCTCGCACCCGGACAGATCCAGGCGGGCGGGGTGCAGCGGTGGCTGGTGGTGGACGGACAGCAGCGGCTGACCACGCTGATGCTGGCCTTCACGGCGCTGCGCGATCACCTCAAGGAGACGGGTGACGTGCGCGGGGCGGACCGGGTGCACCGCCAGATACTGATCAACGAGTTCCACGAGGGTGCGGACCATTATCGGCTGCTGCCCACGCAGGCGGACAGGGACGCGTACACCGCCTGCGTCCAGTCCCGGGCCGATGCCGGCGGGAGCGACAACATCGGGACTGCCTACCGGTTCTTCCGCGGTGCGCTCGCGCAGGGCCATGAGACGGGCGACGCGCGGTGGGCTGCCACGGTCGAGACCGTTCTGAAGGACCTGCTCTCCATCGTGGAGATCACCGCAGAGCCGGGCGACAACGTGTACCGGATCTTCGAGTCGATCAACAACACGGGCGTCGGGCTCAGCCAGAGCGATCTGTTGCGCAACTACGTGTTCATGCTGCTGCCCAGGCGAGGCGAGCGGATCTACCAGGAACTGTGGCTGCCCATGCAGCAGAGCCTCGGCCCGAGGAACCTCGAACTCCTGGTCTGGCTCGACCTGGTGGTACGCGGCCACTACAAGACCAAGCAGAGCGAGATCTACCGCGAGCAGCAGAAGCGACTCCAGCCGCTGGCCGGCGACGAGGACGCGTTGCAGCGCGAGGTGGAGCAACTGGCGGAGCGGGCAGGGAGGTTCCTGCGCATCGTCGAGCCCGCCCGCGAGCACACGCCAGCCCTTCGCGCGGTCTTGGAGCGTCTGGCTGCCTGGGGCGGCCAGACGCACTACCCGCTCGCCTTGCATCTGCTGGACCTTCTCGCGGCGGGCAGGACGACGCCGGACGACGCAGCGCAGGCACTGGGCCACGTCGAGTCCTATCTGGTCCGACGCCTGATCTGCCAGACCCCGACGACCGGCCTCAACCGCATCTTCATGGAAGCGCCGAAAGAGCTCGAGACCGACCGACCGGCCGCCGAGGCGGTGAGACGGTTCCTGTCCGGCCGACGGCGGCGTTGGCCGAGCGACAAGGAACTCCGCGAGGCGGTCCGCACCAAACCGTTCTACTGGTCCGGGCGCCCGCCGCAGCGCCGCTACATCCTGCGCCGCCTGGAGGAGAGCTACCGCGCCTCCGAGCCCGTGGACTTCGCCAAAGCGTCGCTCAGCGTGGAGCACGTCCTGCCGCAACGCCCCGCTCCCGCGTGGTTCGACCTGCTCGCCGAGGAGACGGAGCCGAACCAGACTCCACAGGAACTGCACGACCTGCTGGTGCACACACTCGGCAACCTGACGCTGAGCGGTGACAACGCCAAGCTGTCCAACCACCCCTTCGAACGCAAGCAGCAGATCCTCGACGCCAGCGCCCTGCGCATGAACCTCGAGATCTCCGCGGCACCGCGCTGGGGCAAAGCGCAGATCCTGGAACGCGCCGACCGTCTGGCCGACCGCGCTACGGAGCTGTGGCCCGGCCCGGTCGGCGGGGTCCGGCCGACCGGTGAGGAATCATCGGGCTGGGTCGAGCTGCGGGCGGCCCTGGTAGCGATGCCGAGCGGCACCTGGACCACGTACGGCGATGTCGCGGAGCTGATTGGCAGTCACCCGGTGCCCGTGGGGGCCTATCTGGGTGCCAACACGAGTGTGATCGGCGCCTACCGGGTGCTCACCGTGGAAGGAAGGATCTCCCCCTCGTTCCGCTGGGGTGACGGCGATGACCGGCTACCGCCGCAGGACCTGCTGGCGAGCGAGGGAGTGCGCTTCGACTCCCTCGGGCGGGCCCACCCTTCCCGGCGCCTGTCGGCCGCCGAGCTGGCCACCTTGCTGGGCAGGGACGTGACGCAGCCAGCCGCTCACGACCCGCTGCCCGAGGGGGAGGACGCGGCGGCGGCCGAGCGGTTCCGTGCGCAGTTGCGGGACAACTGGCCGGATGCGTACACCGGAGTCGTGGCGGCCCTCGACTTCTGGCGCCGCCAGGGAGGCCATGTGACCTACGGCCGTCACGAGGAGACGAGCTGCTTCCCCACGCTGGACCTCGGGGCCGGCCGCAAGCCGCGCCTGCTGTGGCCGGTCGGGATCTATCCCGTCAGCGGGACGGTCGAAGTGGTCTTCCAGTACCTGAAGACCCGCAGCCCCTTCGACGACACCGAACAGCGCCGGGAGCTCCTGAACCGCCTGAACAAGATCGACGGCATCGACCTGCCCGAGGCGAAGCTGGAGCTGCGCCCGTCCTTAGTGGGCCACGACGGCACGGCCGTCCGCGACCTGCTCGCCCTCGACCCGGCGGCACACGCGGACCTCACGAACCCGATGGCGATTGCCCTGCTGGTCCAGGGGCTCTCGGACGTCGGAGCGAGCCGGGACCTGACGAGGCTGCTCGAAAGGGGTCCCGCCGCGCACGCCGACATGAACGACGCCGAAGGCGTGGACCGCCTGCTGCGCGTGCTGCGGAACGTGGGCGCCGAAGACGTGGCCGAGGCGTTGGCCGAGCGCGCGTGGGAGGCGGGCATCGCGCTCCCTGCCCGCATGCTCCCGTACGGGTGCGGCCCCGACGGCCGTCCGGCGCCGCCCTGGACCTGGGACGACCTCCAGCCCGTCGCCTGACCACGCCCACCGAGCCTCCGTGGCGGGATGCGCGATGCTGGCCGCGTCGATGAGACCGAGGCCATTGTCCTGGCCGGTCCCGACGCGGACGTTTCCCCGTGTCCGGCGCAACCGTCGCACTCGGTGGCACAACAACGCTCATCGTTGCGGAGGCTGGCGACGGTCCTGCGGTCAGCGGAGTGTGGAATGTCCAGCGTCCCCGGATGTACGCCGAGCTCTTCGGTCACCTCCGGGATTGGCTTTCCCCGTCTCCGTCACGATCCGTACCACCCCCTCGCGGAACTCCGCGCTCATTCTGGATCGCAGTGCAGTCTCAGCTGTCCACCCCGGCTTCCCGCTTGCGTCGGCGCAGCACGTGGTCGCTGAAGAGGTGTCGGCTCCGGTCAAGCAGTTCCCCCACCTTCGCGTCGCCTCGCTGCCCGTCCGGCGAGGGACTCCAGCGCTGCACTGATTGCGCGGCCCAGGTGCGTAGCTTCATATCCGGGTCCTCGAACAGACCGACCGCCGCCCGTAGTGCCACGATGCCGCCGCGTGCGTCGAGCAGCCGGAATGCGCTGACGCGGACGTGCCGTGGCCACTTGGCGCTGGTGCGCTCCAGTAGCCAGTCGGCGGGCAGTTCCGTGGCCGAGGGCAGCAGGGCGGTGGCGGTCTCGCGGACGACTCCCGCGGCAGGGTCGTCGAGGAGCGGCCGCAACTGTTTCGCATCCGCGCAGTTCAGTGTCCGCAACGCTGCTACCGCTCGCGCCCGCACCCCGGCTGCCGGGTGCGCGAGCAGAGGCCGTAGCAGCTCGGAGTCCGCGTGGTTCCCGCACTCGGCCAGCCCGATGACCGCGCCGGGCGGCAACTCGGGGTCGTCTGGTGCCGTGCACCGCTCCCGGTACCAGGCCGACGGGTCACCTCCCTGCTGTCGTACGACATACCGGGCGCAGGCGCGTACGAGCGCGGAACGGTCGCTGAGAAACGGTTCCGCCTGCTTCGATCGCCCCGCCCGTCTCAGCGCGGTGACGCCGGCCGAACGGGTACGCGGGTTGCGTGCGGACAGCAGTGGAGGCAGCACACCCTCGTAGTCATCCTCATCCCCCAGAGCAGTGAGCGCCGCTGTGGCACACAGGTCCTGGACCACGGTGTCCTGGTCCCCGGCGGCCGCGCGGGCCAGCTGGGCGGGACGGAGCAGCCGGCCTTCGATGGCCAGCCGGTACGCGAACCGCCGGACGGCGCGGTCGGGGTTGGCGAAGAGAACAGCGAGCTGTCCGGGAGATGCCTGGCTCAGGATCTGGCCGAGCACATCGACGCCGAAGGCACCTCTGTCGCGGCGGCAGACGCGGAGGATGAGCGGCGCGAGGTCGAGGGCAGAGTCCACGTTCAGGGCCTCGCGCAGCAACTGCCGGGCATGCTCGCGCACTGGGCCGACCCAATCGGCGCAACGGATTACGACCAACGGCAGCAGACCGGGGTATCGGACCGACTGGCGCACCGCTTCCTGACGGATCCGCCCGTCACGGTGGCAGAGGGCGAGTGCGAGCCGAGACTCGCCGAGCTGAGTCAGGTCGGCGGGCAGTGGGGCGGAGCGTTTCCACCCGGGCAGGAACTGCGTCCGGTCCCAGGCCACTTCACGCACTCCTGCGTCCAGCGCGAGCCAGGCAGCAGGGTCGGCGACATCCAGCGTGCTTCGAAGCGGCGCGCCTTCCGCAAGCCGCGTCGCTGCCGCTGTCCCGTCCTCGATGTCCTCAGTCATTCCCGCCCCTCCAGCAGTCGTACCAGGTGATCGTAGGGGCGGGGGTCGCATAGGGCGCGTGAAATATGGCTCGTGGTCGGCGAGGGCCGCTGCTCGGCAGCCTGCCCGCCAGAAGTCGAACGCGATGACATCGCCCCTGCTTCGCTTGCCGATGGTGACACCTATCACGCTTCGGCTCACTTGTGATGGCGGACGTCCCGGGCCCGACACTGCCACGGAAGAGCTTTCGCTTCCTGCAGCTCCCACCGGATCCCCTCGAGCTGGCGGCGGAGTTTCGTGTAGATGTCTGCTCACGGGGCCGCAAACGCGGAGTTGGGCCCCTCCCTTTCCGGGAAGGGCCCAACGCGCGTGCTCAGCCGATGGATATGCGTTTCGCCCAGTAGCTGTTGGGCGGGACGATTTCTGTTCCTGCCCCGGCCAGGGCGGTGTGGCTGCCGCTCCCTACACGGGAACGGTCTCCTCGGGTGCCACCGCGTACCGCCAGTCCTTCACGTTCGACTGGCTCGGCAACCGCGCCACGATGACCGAGCCGGACCCGGCGGACCCGGCGAAGGACGTCAAGTCCACCTACACGTACGGCGAGACGGTCACTGGCAACGGCGTGAACCCGTCCTACACCTACCAGCCGCACACGATGAGGAAGGTCACCACCTACCCAGTCGGCAAGGGTGGCGGCGAGTACCTCTACGACGAAACAGGCAACACCACCGAACGCCGGGTCGGCGGCACCACCCAGAGCCTCACCTGGAACCACGAAGGCCGCCTCGACACCGCCGGGGCCCTGCATACGGCAGCGGGGCCGATCAAGGGCCTGGCCGACAAGTGCATCGACGTCCAGGGCGGCCAGACCGCTGACGGCACTCCCATCCAGCTCTACACCTGCAACAACAGCGGCGGCCAGCAGTGGGAGCGCACCGGAGACGTCCTGAAGTCTCTGGGCAAGTGCGCCACCGTCAACGGAACCCAGGTCCAGCTCAGCACCTGCACCAGCGGCAACGCAGCCCAGACATTCGTCCTGCGCACCGGCGACAGGTCGCTCTACAACCCGAGCACGGGCCTGTGCCTGACCGTTCCCGGCGCCAATTCCGCAGACGGCACGGACCTGCAAGTCGCCGCGTGCGCCGGTACCACGGCCCAGCAATGGACCCCGGCAGGCACGACCATCTACATCTACGACGCGGCGGGCAACCGCCTGCTCGAACGCTCCGACGCGGGCTCAGTTCTCTACCTTGGCGAGACGGAACTCACCACGAACGCGGCGGGCGCCATCAGTCGATCCACACGTACCTATGCTCACCTCGGCGCCCCCACAGTCGTCCGCTCGACGAGTAATGGCTCAACGACGGGCCACAAGCTGAACGCGATGATCGCCGACCACCTTGGCACGGCGAACACCACCGTCGAACTGTCGGGCACCCAGCCGGTCACCCGCCGTTCCTTCAAGCCACACGGCGACCTCCGCGGGCCCAAGCCGTCCGCCTGGCCCGACAAGCGCAGCTACCTCGGTGTCGGCATCGACGACGTGGCCAGCAGTCTCACGCACATTGGGGCGCGCGAGTACGACCCAACAACCGGACGCTTCATCTCGGTGGATCCGATCATGGACATCGCGGACGCGATCCAGATGAACGGGTATGCGTACGCCAATAACAGTCCGGTTAGCCTGAGCGACCCAACAGGTCTATGTCCGTTCATTGACTGTCCTACCCGTGCCACACCGGATTCACAGAACAGGACCCCCACCCAACCAGCTTCGCCTGGGTCAGCGACGCCCTCGGCTAACTCTCAGGCGGCGGCTGCAGGGAATGCCAAGCCCTCGCCTGAATTTCTGAAGAAGCACTACGAGGTCTATCCAGGAGTTTTCGTTGACCGCAGATGGCAGAACGCCTCGAGATTTTCCAGCAGATCTACAAAGAAATCCGCAACTGGTGTCGGGGATTCGGTGACGACTGCCTTTCTGACACCGTAGATGAGGACTTTGCCGACAGGGAACTCAGGCATCTCGTTGTCCTCGCCTGTATGCACCTTGGAAGAGACAGCGGTTGCGGCGGCCATGTTCCGAGTTTCACGCATGCTGTGGCGAATCTGGCTGTTCTCACCGGCGGCGTTGGGGAAGGGCCGGGTGGTCCGTCCCTCGGCGGGAGCCCTCGAAGCAAGTCGTCGATCGGTCGAGGGGGGACTGTACCCAGTGCTTCCTTGCGGGTACTGATGTCCTGATGGCCGACGGTAAGACCAAAGACATCGAAGATGTGAAAGTCGGGGACGAGGTTCTCGCCACAGATCCTGAAACAGGGGAATCTGGGTCATGAGTTGTGACTCGTCTAATCATCACCGAGAACGACAGACAGTTCAACGAGATCTCCGTCAAGACGCAAGAGGGCGAACGAAGGCTCACCGCCATGTACGAGCACCCCTTCTGGGTCCCAGAGCTCGGCCAGTGGGTGGAGGCGAAGTCACTTAGATCTGGCATGCATCTCCGTACGCCGGACGGGACATCAGTCCCCATCACGTCAAACCGGCCGTTCGGCAGGCGGGCCCGGACGTACAACCTCACTGTGGACGACCTGCACACGTACTATGTGCTGGCGGGCGACGCGCCTGTGTTGGTCCATAATTCCAACAGCTTTCTAACTCCGCTTGGTGCGCAAGTCCAGAAAGTGATCAATTACTTCGACAAAACCGGGCGCACGCCGGCTGGAGTGATGAAGGGAGGGAAGAAGGGCTATCAGAGGGGTGAATTCACCAATGATGCGGGAAAGCTACCCAAAAGGAAGGCTGGCTATTACACCGAGTCTGACGTGTGGCCGACTGGTGGCGTCAATAGAGGGGTGCAGCGATTGGTCTTCGGGGAGAGGGGTGAAGTGTATTATTCCGGAGATCATTACAAGACTTTTTATCGAGTAAGGTGATGGGAATGGATGACTTTTTGGACTCGTGGGTGGATCTCGGTGAGATTCTTCCCTGGTTGCCGAATGAGCCCTACTTCATTCAAGAGGGCCAACGCCTTGCACTCCTGGGCGATTTGCTCCGGGCCGACTTCTCGGTTCTCGAAGTAGATCTTCTCGGAGTGAAGGCGGAGCGGGATCTACTGATCAAACTTGGGCACGCTCTTTCGGCCCCCGAATGCTATGGTGAAAATTGGGATGCGCTGCGGGATATTTTGCGTGATCGAGGTGCGGGCGGGCCATTCTGTATAGCGATTGTCTTCTCGTCATCTGCCGCATTTCTTGATGCGAACATTCATGCTTTTGTGCGGTCTGTCTCACTTCTCCAAATGATGGCACGTGCATTGTCAGGTGACGACTTTGGGCAGTTGGAGCTCTTCTATGCGGCGGACTGGACCTCTGCCTCCGGCGAGGCGGCCTCTCGGGTCTGAGCTTGATCGTTAGCCTCGCTGCTGTTTCTGGCGGACGTGTTCGGTGAGGGTCTCGGTTCGTTTGACGGGGCCTCCCCAGGGCCTCCCCCAAGCAGGGTCTTTACGTGAAGTGATCTTGTCCGGTTTCATCCGGTGGGGCCGAGGAGGGCCAGGGGCCGACGGTAGTCGCGGGCCGTGTGCCGGAGGGCGGCTGCGATGTTCTTCTGGCCGTCTTGCCTGTGGAGGCCGATGGCCAGGTTCCGGAGACTGGCCATCGTGCGGGGCAGCCCGGCGGTACGGATTTTGGATTCGTCCTCGCGGAAGGTCCGGTCACGGACGTGGTGAAGCAGGTTCTCGATACCCCAGTGGCTTCTGATCCAGGAAGCGAGCTGGGCGCCGGTGGCCGCGCCGGGCGGCAGGCTGGTGATCAGGTAGACGCGTTCGATGGTCAGCTTGCCCGAGCCGAGATCTCATCTCCAGCGCACGATTTGGAGGGCTTGGCGGGCGTCGGGGTAGTCGAGGTGGGCGAACGCGGCGGTCTTCAGCCGGCGGATCTCTCGTCGCGATGGTGGGCTCGGGTGCGCTCGTAGTGGTCGAGCGTGATCTCGCGCCAGGGCAGGGTGCGGACGCGGTCGAACAGGCCGGGGTGGTTCTTCTTCACGACGGCGATGTAGTGGGCTCCTCGTGAGCGCAGGTAGGTGCCGTGGCTGTGCTGGGTGTGCAGGGCGTCCGCCGTGATCACGGCATGGGTGAGGTCGACGCCGTTCAACAGCGGGGCGAAGGAGGGGATTTCGTTGCTCTTGTCGGCGACCTGGCGCTGGGCGAGGACTTCTCCGCTGTGCGCCATCGCGGACAGCAGCGAGACCGCCACGGTGGTCCGGGTGCGCGAGCCACGGACAGTTTTGCCGTCCACCGCTATCGGCCGCAGCGCGTCCGGCTCACGGGTGCGGGCTGTCCGTGCGGACAGGAAGGCGCCGATCGCGGCATCCAGTGCGTCGCCGTCCAGCCGGGCGAGCAGACGGCGCACCGTCGCCGGGTGCGGGACCATCACCTGCCTGGTCAGGGGATCCGGGGCGAATCCGAGGGCGGCCTGGGCCCAGCGGGGTGCGTCCGTGATCCACTCGCCGATAGCGGCCAGGGAGCGGGCGCTGGCCAGCACCGCGGCTGCTGCCGCCGCCAGCAGCGCGGACAGCGGATGTCGGCGGCCCCTGCGATCCCGCGGGTCGGGCACCGTGTCCAGGAAGGGACGCAGACCGGCTGCGTCGACGAGGGGTGCGGAAGAAGGAGCGTGGGCCAGGTGCTCCAGCGCGACGGGCATGGGAGATGATGCAGGGGCGGGCACGGTCTCGTTCGGTTCTCATGGGTCTCGACACCACATGATCACCGGCGCCGTGCCTGCACTGCTCCCCGGCCCCAGAACAGGACATGACACGACGTCACGGACGGGGCGCATGAACCGGACGGATCCGCTTCATGCAATGCCCCTGCCCTGTTGGTTTCGTATCCTTCCATGCTCGACGTCCCGCATGAGCTCGTCGAGCATGTCGTCTGGCTGCTGCATGAGCATCGCCAGGTCCGCAACACCCGCCGGCGTAAGCTCGGCTGCTTCCAGCAGGCGCTGCTGACCCTCGTCCATCTACGCAAGAACGAGACGTTCTCGCAGCTCGGAGCGGGGTTCGGGATATCCCAGGCCACCGCCTGGCGGTACGTCGACGAGACCTTGGAGGTCCTGGCCGGCTGGGCGCCCGGCCCCCACGAAGCCCTCACCGGCCTCGGTGAAGGCGGCCACTTCATCGTTGACGGCACCCTGATCCCCACCGACCGAATCTGTGCGGACGAGCCCTACTACTCCATGAAGCACCGCAGGCACGGCATGAACGTGCAGGTCATCGCCTGCCCCGACGGCACACCCCTGTGGTTCTCCCGCGCGACACCGGGCCGCACCCACGATCTGACCGCGGCCCGCTCCCACGGCATCGTCCAGGCCTGCCTGACCCGGCAGATCCTCGTCCTGGCCGACCGCGCCTACCAGGGCGCCGACGCCACCGTCCGCACCCCGTACTACCACCACCGCGAACAGCCTCCGCGTTACCAGGAGTTCAACCGTGACCACGCCAGGCTCCGAGCGCCCGGCGAACGCGCCTTCGCCCAACTCAAGTCCTGGCGACTACTCCGGCGGGCCCGATGCTCCACCCGCCGTATCAGCACCAGCATCCAGGCCATCCACACGTGGCTGACCTGCAGCTATTCAGGATGAAAGAGGCTCACTGTCGATAAATGGCTGCATCAGCGTACTGATCACTGCTCGCGGATCGTGACACATGGCTGTTATAAACCTCGTAGTTTGCCAGTTGAGCGTGTGGGCGGGCACGGTAGCGCTGAACGGGCGTCAGCCACCAGCGCATCATGCCGCGGACACTGCGGGCGGAGATGGTCTGGTCGTGGACGCGGTAGTCGACCCGTGCGGCGATCACGCCGCCGAGCCGCGGGGGAGGACGGACAGCAGCAGCACGCCGAGGAGCAGCGGGTGCAAGGTGGTGAGTACAACGGCCGCGGAGGCGAGTTGCACGAGTGCGTTGGTGAGGGTCTTGGCGTCGTCGGCGAGGTCGACGGCGCGCAGCGCGCCGATCTCCGCCGCCTGGCTCCGGTCACCGAACCCTTCCGCGTGGTAGGCGGCGAGTTCGGCCCGCATGTGGAGATCCACGAGCTGCAGGTCCGCGGCCGAGGCGATCTGCGGTAACCAACAACGCGGTCGCGGCACGCCGTCGCCGGAATGTTCGGATGCGGGCGCTTCGTGCATCCTGTCGGCGTGGCCGTACTGGCATGATCCACCGACCGCGACAGCGCGCGGGATGTTGAAAGGGCATGCGCAAAAGCGCACTTGACGGTCCGTCGGCGCGGTTAGCATGGAGGCGGCGGGGCCCATGCACCACGCGTACCCCGGGCTGGTCCAGGGTGGGGCGCGGTGGAGGACGTGATGGCGGGAAGCTCGTCGGAGCGGGATCCGGGCGTGCTGCTCATGGGAGTCGGCACCTTTCGTTCGGCCGTGCCGGACGACCAGGAGACCCCGGCCGGAGCGCGTGGCTGGGACGATCTCCTGTTCGTCGACGAGCTGATGCCCCGGCTGGTCACCGCGTACCGGGGGCTCTCCTACGCCGTGGACGCTCTGCGCGATCCCGATCTGGCGGCGGTGGACGACGGCATACGCCGGGCGAGCGGCGCGGGGTCCCGGATCGTCCACGTCATCTCGCACGGAACGACCACGCTCCCCGATGGGCGACGCACCCCTGATCCGGAGCCCCTGTTCATGGTCGCCTCCGACGGCGCGGTCGGAGCGGAGAGCGCGGTTGACCTGTGGGTGCGAAGCGCGCATCTGCGACCGGAGCCCACCTTGTTCGTGGTGGATCTGTGCCACGCCGGCCGAGCAGCCAGGATCGCGCAGCTGGCCAGGGCCTCGGACGAGGAACTGCACGCCTGGGTGATCGCTGCCACCAGCCCCGACCTTCCCGCCTTCGACGGCGCCTTCAGCGCGGCCGTGGCCGACGTCCTGGAACAGATCGCCGCGAACGGCCTCGACACCGACAGGTCCCTGCGCTACGTGCTGTGGGACAAGGTGGTCCCCGCGATCCAGCGCCGCCTGCGTGAGCTGGGCAGCAGCCAACTGGTCCACTCCACCAGAGTGGACCTGGCACGTGAGCGGCATCTGCCCTTCTTCCCCAATCCGCGCTGGGTGGACGACCCCCAGTGGCAGCGCATCGGCACGATCGACCCGCCGGTACGCGAATTCGTCACTGACCTCGGGGCCGAGCACTTCATCGACAAGGTCGGGAACTACTTCGTGGGCCGCGACCGCCAGCTCCGCCAGCTCGCGCCCTGGCTGGACGACCCGGCCGGCGGCGGCCTCACCCTGGTCACGGGCGCGCCGGGCTGCGGAAAGTCCGCCCTGCTCGGGGCACTGGTCTGTGCTGGCCATGAGGAGGTCATCGAGGCGGTGCCGCAGATCCGGACCTACCTCGCGGCGCAGCACCCGGATGGTGTTCCCTCCCCCAACCCCGCCCTCGCCGCGTTCCACGCCCGCAATCGAGGCCTCGACGCGGTCCTGTCCTCGCTGGCCGCGCAGTGGCGGCTGCCCCGGGCCACGGAGGAGCACGGCGAGCCGTGTACCGTCGAGGAACTGCTGACGGCCCTGAGGTCGCTTCCGAACCCACCCGCACTGATCTTCGACGGGCTGGACGAGGCCGACGGGCCTGAAATCCTCATGCGGGACCTGCTGCTCCCACTGGCGTCCACGCCGCGCCCCGACGGAGCGCCGGTCTGCCGCCTGGTCGTCGGCACACGCAAGTGGCCGCTCTTCCTGCCCCTGTTCGACCTGGCCGCCGGCCACGGCACCCTGATCGACCTGGACGAAGTCCCCCACCAGGAACTGCGCACAGACCTCGCCAAACATCTGATGCGTCATCTGGCGGACCTGCCCGCCTATCGCGGACCGGAGCAGCGGGCGGTCCGCACGGCGCTGGCCGAGAGCGTCGCGGGCGCGCTCACCGGGGACGAGCGCAGCCTCCGCGAATGGGGGCCGTTCCTCGTCTCCCGGATCTTCGCCCGTGCGCTGGAGTCGCTGGAGGCGCCCCAGGACCCGCACGGCGCCGCCCGCCTCGGCGACAGTGTGCCGCTGACCCTGCCCGAGGTGCTGGAGCTGGACCTGAGCCTCCAGACGGACGGCCCCCGGCTGCGGGCCGTTCTGGCCGCGGTGGCCTGGGCCAAGGGCGAGGGATTCCCCACCGAAGCGGTCGCGGCCGTCGCCCCGGAGTTCGACGCGGAGGTGACCGAGGACAACGTGCGCCGACTCCTCGACGCCGCCCGCTTCTACCTGCGGACCGGCGTCGAGACCGACGGCTCCACCCTCTACCGGCTCTTCCACCAGGGCCTCGCCGACTATCTCAAGGCCCATCCCTACCCGATTGCGAGCACGAGATGAAGATCGTGGGCATCCACGGGATCGGCAATCACCGTCCCGGTGAGACGGCCGAGACCGCGAGCCTGAGGCTGTCCGCGATCTGGGCGCGCGGCCTGGGCGTGGATCCGTCCGCCGTGGAAGTCGTGTACTACGCCGACCTCCTGCGCGCGCCTGGTCGGCAGAGCGACGACGACGATCTGGACGGCCTCACCGACCCAGAGGCCGAACTGCTGTCCCACGTGCTGGAGTCGTTGCCCGTGGCCTCTTCACGAGCGGTACCTCAGGGTCGGCTGACCTCGCTCCACCGCGCCTACCTCGCCGACCTCGCCGCTTCGTGGGCATGCAGCACCCGGGTCATGGAATGGTTCATGGTGCGGCTCGTCAAGGAGGTCGCGGCCTACCAGGCCGTCGGCGGGGCGCGCAAAGCGGTGCAGGCGCGGCTGGGCGCGGCACTGGAACGGGTCCGGCCCGACGTGGTGATCGCCCACTCGCTCGGCAGCGTCGTGGCCTACGAGACCCTCCACCTGGCCCCGCGGACCACTTCCGTGCCGCTCTGGGTGACGCTCGGCTCGCCGCTCGCCCTGCCCAAGGCCGTCTTCGACCGGCTCTCACCGGCACCGGTCGACGGCCGCGGCTGCCGGCCGGCCGCAGTGCGACGCTGGGCCAATCTCGCCGACCGGGGCGATCTGGTCGCCCTTCCGCCCAAGGGGATCTCACGGCGGTTCGGCGGAGTGGAGAGCGACGAGGACTGCTCCATTCACATCGCCGACTTCCACCAGGTGACGAACTACCTCAAGACCCGCCGACTCGCCGCGCTCCTCGACACGGTCCGAGCCGGGCGCGTGAACGGGGACAGGCACAGGCACAGGGACGGGGACAGGCACAGGGACGGGGCGAGCCATGGATGATCGTGCCCGGTTCGAGCCCGACGTCGCGGCGCGGGTCTTCGACCGGCTGATGCGCGATGTGGTCACCGAGGGCATCCCTCGCTGGGACCTGGCCTCCCCCTATCTGCGACGGCACGCCACCGAGCACGCCGAGGAGTGCGGCCGTCTCCAGGTGCTCTTCCGGGACCTGGAGTTCCTGGTGCACGCGGACCCCACGTCGGTCCTCACCGCGAGCGCTCTGCCACAAGCCGCGGCCTCCGGGCGCATGATGCTCGTCTACCAAGCGTCCCTGGCCCGGCACGGCGGCTCGGGCCCGCAGGCACGTCGGCACATCCTGGCCGTCGACGCCCTGCGCTACGGGGGACCTCTCGTCAGTGAGCGGCTCTACCATCCACCGCACGACTCGCCAGCACCCTGGCAGTGCCGCTGGTCCACCGCGCAGAGCATCAGCTCGGCGCTGATCGGCACACTGACCCGGACCAGCGAGCCGATCCACTCGCTGGGCCTCGCGACATCGGAGAGCCGGGACTTCGCGGTGACGGCGGGAGACGACCACACGGCCCATGTCTGGGATCTCGGCCAGGGCACCCTGCACGGCGAACTCAGCGGTCACACGGCGCCGCTCAGCGCGCTCGCGGTCGCGGCGACGCCCGCGGGAGTTCTCGCGGTCACGGGGGACACCCATGGCAGCGTGCGCTGGTGGGTCGCCCTGACGGGCAAACCGCTCGGCGAGATCCACGGCGCCCACGCGGGTGCCGTGACGGATGTCCTGCTGTCCGAGGCGGACGGCGTCCCGGTCGCGGTCACCTGCGGAGCCGACGGCACCGTCCGCAGCTGGGACCTGCGGGCCCGTCGGCCCCGTCATCTTCTCGCAAAGGTGGCCACCCCAGCCGCACGGCCCGCGCTGGTCCCCGGCTGGGAGGGTGAGCCGGTGGTCGTGATAGGCGGGCACGACGGCCAGGTGGTCGCCGTCGACCTCATCACGGGCGAGGAGGTGAACCGCCTCTCGACCGGCACCAGTCCCGTTGTCGCCCTGTCGGCGCTCGACGACGGCGGGAGCCCCGCCGTGGTGCTCGTCACCGAGAGCGGGCGGGGACAGGTCTGGGAGCTGGCCGATTCCGAGCCGAACTCCGGCTGGTCGTGGCAGCACGGTGCCGTGTCGGCACTGTCGGTGATCGACACCCGCGAGGACACGGTCGCCGTCGTCGCCGGAGCGAACGGCGCGATCGAGGTCCGGGCAGTGCACGACGGACGGGTGCTCCACACCTTCACGGGCCACACCGGGCGGGTCACGGCCCTCACCGCCGGCTTCGCCGTCCTCGTGTCGACGGCGGGGTCGAGCGTGCCCTCCGTCCTGGGGAGCAGGCGCCGCCGACCGCCCGACCGGCGCTCGGAGCTCCTCGCCTCCCTCTCCCGCTGGGCGCTCGTGTCCGGTTGGGAAGACGGCACGCTGCGGGTCTGGGACCTCGGCGACGGCCGCCTGCTGCACACCCTGACCGCCCATCAGGCAGCCGTACGCGCCATCGGCGTCCACAGCTCCGGCAGCAGCGAGCCACTGGTGGTCAGCTGCGGAGACGACGCGACCAGCAGGCTCTGGCGGCTGCCCCTGAGCCGCGGCGTCGCAGAAGCCACCCGGCGCCCCAGACGCACCGAGGCCCTCACGGCGGGGCGGGCGGCCGGACGGATCCTGATCGCCACCGCCTGCGACGACCACCGGCTGAGGATCTTCGACGCCTCCGACGGCAAACTGGAGAAGGCCTACACCATAGGAGGCCACTCGGTGACCGCTCTCGGCCTCGGGGACACTGCGGACGGCCCGGTCGTCGTCACCGCCACGGCCGACGGCGCGCTCGTCGGCCGCCGCACCACCAGCGGCGAGGTCCTGTGGCGACTGCCGAAGTCCGGCCACCCGGTCACGGCCCTGTCGGCCGGGGGATCCGTCCGGCGACCGGTCGTGGTCGTCTTGCGGGCCGACGGCCAGGCACAGGTCCACGAGCTGGGCAGCGGGACACCCCGCACTGACCGTCCGGCCCCGGGCGCCATCGCGATCGCCACCGGGTGGATCCGGGGGAAGCCCGTCGCGGTCCTCGGTCATCGGGGCGGCCGCATCGACGTCTGGGACCTGACGTCCGGGCAACTGCGCCGGAGCATGAGCCCGGCCACCGCGGAACTGACCGCCGTGGCCTTCGGCAGTACCGCGTCGGGCGGCGGCACGATCGTGTCGCGGCACACCGACGGGATCATCCGGGTCTGGGACGCCGATACGGGCCGGCCCGCCGCCCACATCGCCGGTGCCGGCGCATCCGCGCCAACCGTCGCGACGTCCGCCGGCGGGCCGGTCGTCGTCGAGGTGGACACGGACGGCGCGGTGCAGTTCTGGGACGCCGCGACCGGCGAACCCCGCGCCACCGTGTGGCTTCCGGAGCACGCGGACGCCCTCGGCACGGCGGAGGGGGTAGTGGCCGTCGGCTACGGACAGGAACTCGCCGTCCTGTCCGCGTCGGACGACCCGGGGCCGTGGCATGACGACCCATCCGAACCGAAGCCCACGTCACGCCGTGGCAAGAGATCCGCCCTCAAGCGGGGCAAACGCCGCTCGAACCAGCTCAACGAAGCGGTTCTGGCCGCCCTCCAGCGACGCGGCGCCCAGGACGCCTCCGAGCTGCGCAAGGCGCTCCGTACCAAATTGCCGCTCGGGCGGGTCGAGGCCGTACTGGACGCGCTGGAGCGACGGGACCTCGTGCGCCGCATGGCCGACTCGGACTGGTACCAGCTGTCGGAGGCGGGTCGCGCGCGTCTCGGCAGAAGTACGTGGATCGATCATCTCCCAAGCCGTTTCGGAACCCGTAGAACCCGGTCGGCGAGGTACTGAGCCGACCCTCTATGGGCCCGCTGCCCGGTCAGGCGACGGGCGGTGACACACCGTCGGGCGAGCAGGCCCGTCGGCATGTCACCGCCTGCTCGTTCAGAAGGAGCAGGTGTCCTGCCACGCCGTGACCACGGACGGGTCGTTGCGGTCGGGGTCACGCTCGGATCCGCACAGGAACGGCGAGAACCGCGTGTCGCCCCGAAGCCAGCGGCAGAAGAACGCGACCAGGTACTTGCCCTGCTTCGCCTTGTCGCCGGAGCCGGTCGCGGGGCAGAGATGGTCCCCGGGCACCTCGATGAGCAGTCTCTCGGCGAGGGTCACGGTGTTGTACCAGCGCCCGGTGTACTGATCTCCGCCTGCCACGGTGTCTCACTCGCAAGTGAGGAACGGCCCTATCTCACTTTCGGTGGTCGCCCAGGGTGACTGTTATCCGAGGAGGATGCGGCGGAGCAGAGCGAAGCCTGCTCGTCCGTGCAGCTGGCGCGCGATGCGCTTGGTCTTGGTGTTGACACCCTCGGTGGGGCCGTTGGGAACTGTAAGACGTTCGGCTCTGGCCTGTAGTCGGTGGTGACGCCGAGTAGCCGTCAGGGCAGGAGGATGCGGTGGCGGAGGAGGTCGAATCCGGCGCGTCCGTGCATCTGTCGCATGATCCTCTTGGTACGGGTGTTGACTCCTTCGCTGCGGCCATTGGGGTAGGGCAGGGTGAGGCCGGCGTTCACGGCGGACCTGTCGATTTCGAGCCCGTTGGTGAGACTGTGCAGGTGGGGCAGGGTGACAGCGCGGGCGGCTGTGATCCAGTCGCTGAGTTTCGTGTCGTTGCCCTCGGCTGGTTTCAGCAGGGCGGCGAAGTCGCGTAGGAGATCGGCGAGTTCGGTCATTTCCGGGCAGGCTGCGGCGATCTCCTCCAGCAGGGCCGTTTCCTTCGGGCGTAGATTTTCGGGGTCGGTGAGCAGGAGGCGAGCGGCGTGACGCACCGTGGTGACGGGGCGGTCGCCTTCGGCGCGGCCCTGGTTGAGGTGGCGGACCAGGAGGTTTGCGCTGCCGGTGTAGCCCAGCTCCCGGATCTCCTCGAAGAGGTGGGTGACGGGGACGGATGGTTCTTCGGCACGGCGCCAGCGCAGGTGCTCACGGTAGGGGTCGACGAGGGTGGGCCGGTAGGCAGGGGTGAGGCGCAAGGTCTGGGGGTCGGGCATGCGGGCGTAGCGTTTGACGGTGTTCAGGGCCAGGCCCAGGCGGCGGGGGCAGTCAAGCAGGCCGATACCTTGGCCGAGGAGATCGTGGATATTGTTCCAGCGTTCGCGGGTGGTCTGCTTGCGTACTGCGCCGGGGCGGGGCGGGTTGATGGTGGCCCAGCGGTCGGTGTGCGCGCGGGCTTCGAGGCGGGCCTTGTCGCAGAGGTTGCGTCAGCGGTGTCATCGGTCGCTGACCTGCACCGCGTGGGGCAGGGCGCGGCGGACGGCCTCGGCGTAGGCGGCCGAGCCGTCGCGGCACACGACCTCGACACCGGGATGTCTGCGCAGCCAGGACTCCAGGGTGGTCCTCTCGCGGTCGGGCAGGACCGTGACGTGTCTGCCGGTTTCGGCATCCGTGATGATCGTGGCGTAGCGGTGGCGGCGCAGGGCGAAGTCGTCCACGCCGATCACCCGCGGGGTGGCATGCCTGGGCAGCGGCAGGCGCCGCGGACGGCGCAGGGCGGTGCTGCGGGAGACGGGCACGGCCGGCGGGTTGGCGAGGCGTGCGGCCGCCCGGCCGGGCAACTCCCGTGGCACCTGCGATATCTGCCCGGCGAGACGCACAGTGCGGCGCTGATGGCGCTTCGGCAGTCCGGGGATCTGCTCACGGAAGGTCTGTCGGGAGCGCCCCGGGACCGGACGGACCAGCCTTCGTACGCGCAGGTGGACGACGGCCGGGGGCCGTCGACCGGCGCGTCCCGCACGGTCCGGCGGTGGTACGCGTGGACCCTCGCCGCCGGTGTTCGGCACACCGGACACGGCACCGCCGCATCCCGGGTGCGGGCCGTGACCGCCGCCTTGTGACCGTCATCCGTCACGTCCTCGACGACCAGCGCCGAGAGCCCGGAAAACATCGTTCCGATAAGGGAGTTGACATCTATCACCAGATCATGATCGCGGATGGCTACCCGGCGTCACCACCGACTACGGGCCAGAGTGACTCGTTTGACAGTCCCCCGCCCCGGGGCGGAGGCCGGTGACGGGCAGGGTCTCCCGGCTGCGGCGGCAGCCGGGAGACCCTGGGTCTGCCCGGGGTCGGCGTGTCCGCGACCGCGGGTCGCGGCTGGGGTCAGAACCGGGGGTGCAGGTAGAACGTCTCGTTCGCGGCCGGACGTCCGTCGGAGCCGGTCTGGTACGGCCACTGGATGAGCCAGGTACCGTCACCTGTGCGGTTGCGGTCGACATTGGCGTAGCGGTCGGTGCCGTTGTCGCGCAACGCGGTCAGGTTGGGAAAGCGCGGGTCGGGGTGTTCGAGGCTGAAGTTCTGAGTGTCGCTGGGGTAACCGCCGGGGGTGGGCTGGCCGTCGCGACCGTGGCAGTCCCAGATGTTGAGCCAGTCGCCGTCGCGGCTGCCCTGCCCGCGGTTGACGTCGAGGCACTTGTCGCTCTGGGTGCTGACGATCCGGTACAGCTGGCTGCCCGTGTCGCCGGTGCGGCCCACCGGGAACAGCTTCCAGCGCTGGTTGGCGCCTCCGTTGGGGTGATAGATGATCACATGGGTGCCGTTGGTGGTCTGCGTGCCGTAGACGTCCAGCAGCCGGTCGCTGTTGTCGGCGTGGATGGTGAGCTCGGTCGGCTCACCGGCCGCCTGCAGGGCGGAGAAGCCGACCGGCCAGTGGTCGCTGCCGTAGTTGGTGTCGACGGCCGCCTGCCAGTTCTGGGTGTCAACGTTGGCGACCATGTAGTCGAGCTCGTTGCCGTTCTGCTGGGTTGCCAGGCCGCTGTTGTAGATCCGCGATCCGGCGGGCAGATTGTCGCCCACGAGGTCCTGGGGGCCGCGGTTGAAGTCGCCGAGCACGGCCCAGTGCCCGATCACCTCGTCGTATGCGTACCGGGCGACTCTGCGCACCAGGGCGGCGGCGTCGTTGGGCCGGCCGCCGTTGGAGGCGGCATGGGCCGAGACGAACACGGTGTCATCGGCGTCGTACACCACGCCCAGGGCGTCGCGGTAGACGCCCTGGATCCGCGTGACTTGGTCGGCCGGTGTGGCGGTGACCATGCCCAGGTTCCTGGACGGCTCGAGGAGGATGTACAGGTAGCGGTACTCTCCGCCGCCGATGGGCCACAGGTAGGAGCGGATGCCGTCGCGATCCCCGAGGTGGAACGCGCCCGCCGGGGGTGTGCCGGGCACTTCCTGCAGTGCGAGCACGTCGAAGGTGCGCGACAGGATCTGCGCGCCGGACCAGCGGTCCGTGCCGACCTGCATGTTCCAGGTGGCCACCCGGTGGCTGTCCGGCGGCGCCGCCGACGCCGTGCCCCCGCCGGCGAGGAGCAGCCCCACGGCCATCACCACCACCGTCAGCCGCGCGGCCAGTCGCCGCAGAACTGTGTGTAACACGGTCCAGATCTCCATCCTGTCGGGTGTCGCCGGAGCTGTGCGTGCACTGCGCCCGGTTGTGCGGATCCGCCGCACGGGCAGCAGCCTCCTGCCCCGGCATCAACAGCGGATCATCGTCCGCTGATCGTTCGCTCAACGCCCAGGCCACAGATACCCAGGCCGGCCCGGGCGACCGCCGCCGGGTGCGACGGCGGTGGCGGTGCACGGTGGAGGTGGGCAGGTAGAGGATCGGTCCGATACGGGGGTGGTGCACGGTGGACGGCCCACTGAGACAGCAGGGCGGTGCTGCCGCCGAGCAGCAGCGGCTCATCACCCGCTTGTGCCGCGGCCGCTTGAAACTCGGTGGGGGAGTAGCTGGTCTGCACCGCCGCGACCGTCATGGGCACCGTCGACTCTGTCAGGCGGCAGAACTCGCCAGGAGCACGGTCCAGCGGGGCTTCCAACTGTCCGGCGGCCGCAGTTCGGGCCGTGTTCGACCAGCTCACAAACCTTCTTGCGCACGGCGTAGTTCTACGCGTCCAGCCGCGTGGGCGGCTCCACCCGGGCGCGACTCGTACAACGCGATCGCGTCCGCCTTGAACTCCGGCGGATAGTGTTTCACGACCACTGAATGTCCGTTCTCCTGGATTCAAGATCCAAGCGTCTCGGGTATCCGGGAACCGGGGGCAAGATCCGCTTCCCCCGGGTCTTCACAGTGTGAGTGACGGGTAGCGGCATGCCGCCACTGGTAGGCACCGCCGCGCTATCACCGTCAGGGCATCACCCCCTGCGACTGCCGCGCCAGCCCCTCCTACGGCAGGAGCTGGGTCCAGTGGCCGGCCGTCCCGACGAGCCCTTGGCGTGCAGCTCGTGTACCTCGGCCAGATCCCCGCCGCGCGAGGCCCGCGCCGTCGGATCGCTGTCGCGCGCCTCACCGGGCGCGACCAGTGCCCACCGCGGCGGCCGGCCAGATCGCAGGACCGCCCGCCGCACCGGGCCTGGAGTACTCCGGCGCCTTCGTCTTCACCGACGCCGTCACCACCGGCAACCAGCACGTCAACGTCCCCATCTTCACCGTCACCGCGGTCCTGCGCCCCCGACTACGAGAACCATCCCGGCAGCGGCCCCTGCTTCACCTCCATCCGCTGCGCCCACACGCTGCGCGCCGGCTGCGTCGTCAATACCTTCACCCCCACCGTCGACATGGCGCACCTGCTCGAGATCTCCCAGAGCATCCGCACCATCCAGGACCGCGGCGGCTACGGCGTCCCCGGCTACCACAACCGCGCCCTGCACCGCACCACCACCGACACCAACCGCGCGGCCGTGTGCGGACGCCGCATCGTCGGACCGCCCCCGAGCCCCGGCCTGTGGTGCGACGAGTACCCCTTCGCCACCACCCGGGAAGGCGGTCGGAGCCTGAACGAGGCCTACCGTGGCTGGGCCTGGGTCCCGAGACGGGAACAGATCGACCAGGGCACGCTGATGAGCACCTTCTACCGGGAGAACCGCGTGATCGACGGCGACTCCTTCTGGGTGAGTGTCTGAACTTGAACCCTCCCGATGGGACCGGCTGCTGACGCACCGTTCAGCGGCCAGAGACACCTGGCCACCGCAGTCATCCACCCGGCTGGTC
This sequence comes from Streptomyces sp. NPDC005017, assembly GCF_042873115.1. Lineage (NCBI taxonomy): Bacteria > Bacillati > Actinomycetota > Actinomycetes > Kitasatosporales > Streptomycetaceae > Streptomyces > Streptomyces sp. NPDC005017. The sequence goes on from NZ_JBIALD010000021.1 coordinate 149,014, forward strand.
ATCGCGTGTTGTGCGCCTTGTACGTTCGCACAGAGAGACGCTCTCAGTTCCGGCCCCCGACAGTACGGTCCGGCTGCCGGTGTAGAGGCGGACCGTACGGTGCAGATGTCGGGGATGGCGTCGCCGTCGACGTCGGGTGCGCCGGTCAGCATAGGAGGGCCGCCGCCTGTGCTCGTTCGCGGTCAGTTTCGCCGACTTCGGCCGCCGGGCCCGCCTGCTTGGCGTGGACGCAGAGTTGCAGGTCGCGGAGTTCTCGAGGGGGAAGCCCACGGTCCGGGCGCTGTCGGCGATGGGTGGCGCAGCGGAGGCTGGCTTACCCACCGGCTGAACAGGTGGCTTTGGGAACGGGCGTGTTCTGGACGCTGCCATTCCCATGCACGTAGCGAGATGCTTTCGCTACTATGCGTGACTAATGACGGTGTTGAGGCATCTGTCAGGCCCCGCTGCGGGCTGTCCGGGCTGCCTGTGTGCCGTCTCCTCCGGGTGAAGGGATCTGCCCTGTCATGGTCACGAACAGCAAGAAGAAGACTGCGCCGTCGGCGGAGAACGGCACCTCCGGGGAGAAGCTGATCGCTTCGCTGCGGCGTTACGTGCGCGCCCGCGGCCCGCAGCTGCTGGAGGATCCGAACATCACCTCCGTCGGCATCGGCCACAAGGTCACCCGCGGCAAGCGCGGTACCCAGGTCGTGCTGCAGTTCACCGTGGCGAGCAAGACGGCGGAGCCGGAAGCCCTGGAGGCGCTGGGCACGACCTTGATTCCTGAGACCGTCACCGTGGACGGCGTGGAAGTACCCACGGACGTCCTCGAGCGCACCTACAGGCCGCAGTTCCGGCCGGTAGCCGAAGTCGAGAGCCCGGCCCGCAAGCGGCGCCTGGACACCATCGAGCCCGGTGTGAGCGTGGGCCTTTCCTCCTCCGAGCCGCCAGGGGCGGGCACGATCGGCTGCATCGTCTTCGACCGGGCCGATGGCACCCCGTACGTGCTGAGCAACTGGCACGTGCTGCACGGTGAGGAGGGTGACCTGGGTGAGGCAGTTGCGCAGCCTGGCCCGCACGACGACAACCGCACCCGCCGCAACCGTCTGGGCGTGCTCAAACGCTCGCACCTGGGAGTGGCTGGCGACTGCGCTATCGCCACCATCGAGGACCGTGCCTTCCGCCAGGAAATCTTCGAACTCGGTGTGACACCCACACAGCTGGGGGAGCCGGGGCTCGGCGACAAGGTCGTCAAGAGCGGGCGGACCACCGGCGTCACCCACGGCATCGTCCGCCGTATCGACACCGTCGCCAAAATCAACTACGGCGGCCGCGCCGGCGTCAAGACCGTCGGCTGCTTCGAGATCGGACCCGACCCCGCCAACCGGCCGGACGACGGGGAGATCAGCAAGCCGGGCGACTCGGGAGCCCTGTGGCTGTTCAAGCAGGGCAACGGCCGTCCGGGTACGGTCATGGCAGGGCTGCACTTCGCCGGCGAGGGCAAGGGCGACCCCGACGAGCACGCCCTGGCCTGCCTGCCGGCCTCGGTGTTCGAAAAGCTCGAGATCACCCTCACCCAGCCCGGACCCCAGGACATCCGTACGGTCACCGGCTACGACGCAGGCTTCCTCACAGAGCGCATCGAGGTCCCCCAGCTCGATGCCGATCTCACCCGCGACGCGGTCCTCCTCGACGGCTCCGAAGTCATCCCCTATACCCACTTCTCGCTCGCCCTGCACATGACGCGGCGTTTTGCGATCTGGGTGGCCTGGAACATCGACGGCGGCTCCCTCAAGCGGCTCAGCCGCAGCAGCATCCCCTTCGTCAAAGACCCCCGACTGCCCGCCAACGCGCAGGTGGGAAACGAACTGTACGAGAACAACCGACTGGACCGCGGGCACCTTGCCCGGCGCGCCGACCTCCTGTGGGGGCCCCTGCCGGAAGCCCAGAAGGCCAACCGCGATTCGTTCTTCTACACCAACATCACTCCCCAGATGGACGACTTCAACCAGAGCTCCAAGGACGGGCTGTGGGGCGTACTCGAAGACGCCGTCTTCGCCGATGTCGACGTCGACGACCTCAAGGTCAGCGTGTTCGGCGGACCTGTCTTCCAGACGGATGACCGCACCTTCCGCAACGTGCAGATCCCCCGCGAGTTCTGGAAGATCATCACCTTCACCGAGAACGGCGAACTGAAAGCCAAAGCCTTCCTGCTCACCCAGAATCTCAGCCAGCTCGAGGCCCTCGAGCTCGACGAGTTCCGCGTCTTCCAGGTCACCCTCGGCGAACTCGAAGAACGGACCCGTCTCAGCTTCCCCACCATTCTGCACAAGGGCGACACCCTGCGCGTCCCCGAAGCCCTCGCCGACCGCACCCCACTGGACAGCCTCAGCGACATCGCCTGGGACTGATCCCCTGCAGACCGCCCGGCTCGAAGTCTGACCCGTGCCGGCGCGCCGCGAGCGCGCCGGGACGGCAGTCCACGTCCCCGCCCGTTTCCCACCAGGAGCCGCGCCATGACCACTGGATGGCCGAGCCCGAGCCCCGCCCGGCCCAAGCGCTTTTTCCACGGCCGCCCCGACAGGCGTGCACTTGCTCTCGTAGGCGTTGTCGCCACGATCGCAGGCCTGGTCCTGGCGGTGATCTTGGTGTTTGCGTGGCCTCGGCCCAGCACTGTGCTCTTCGAGGTCGTGCGTGTGTGCCTTCAGGTGCTGGGTGTCTCGGTTGTCGGGTTCTTTGTGGGAGCGGCGACCTTCGATCTGCAGCAGGCCCGTCTGGAGCGGCAGCGCCGGGACGACCGCATCAGGGCCTTCCTCACCGAGATGCTGGGCGCCTACCACGGTGTCAAACAGGTCCGCCGAGTGCTCAAGGCTGAAACGGCGCCCGAGCGGGAGCCGGCCATCACGGCCGAGGCCTATTCCCGGCTGCTGTCCGAACTGTCCGAGCACCAGCTTGTCTTCGAAAGCCTCGCTCGCAGTGCCCCTCTCATTCAATGCCATGTCATCGGCGGCTACGACATCTCCGTCGACAAGGCGGGTGACAGACGTGGGAGCGATGGTCAGCGTGAAACCGTCACAAAGCCGATCTCGGCCCACTGCACGGAAATCGAGAACTATCTCAACCGCATCGTCGAGGAGTTCGAGAGCAATAGCCACTGCATGCCAAAGGTCGGGCGGACCAGCTTCAGCAAGACCGATTTCACTGCAACACGCGGCTTCATCTACGACAAGGACGAGTTCAGGGCAAAGGCTTCACGCCGCATCGACGCCATTGTCACGGCCCTGGAGACCACGCTCCTGACGCCGGGACGCATTGAGGCGGCATCCAAGCCCGGACGCGCCGACCTCAGCCACCGTGACCTGAGCGGGATCCACATGCGTCGTACCCGCCTCAGGTCTGCCGTTGCCATGAAGACCATTCTGCGAAAGGCCAGACTCGAGCACGCAGACCTCCGTGGGGCCGTGCTCTGGGGAGCAGACATGCAGGATGCAAACCTCGCCGGCAGCGACCTCCGGAACGCCAGCCTCGTGGGCGCCAATCTCCGAGGAGCCAACCTTGAAGGCGTAAGGCTCAAAGGCGCACGCCTCGGCCGATTCCCCACCGACACCCTTACGAGACTGGAGAATGGCACCGACTCGCGCAGTGGCAAACGGCGGCGCGTCCATAACGGTGCTGACCTGAGCAATGCCAAGGGTCTGCGCGTCGAACAAGTGCTGGATGCCTGTCTCGACGAGACGACAACGCTGCCCCCACACATCGCCGATGATAGGCGTATCAGAAAGCGGCTTGATCCAAACGCCCAGCAATAGGACGCCAGTGCACGGTGCGTGGAAGGCTATTCGGCGAGGGCGGCATCGGTCTCGAGGCAGGGCGTCGCCTTGCCGAGCTTCTTCGATCGCAGCGGCGGCGTTCGCGCACGGTGTCGATGACGGACAGCGCAACCGCCATGAATCGGCCGGGCAGCCATTCTGCGACGGCCTCTCCGATCTGTCCGGTGTCCAGTTCGTTCTCGACCCGCTCGCACAGGTTCAACACCCACCTGTCCGTCTCCTGGGCCGTCTGCTGATTCGACGTGTTCAGCGGGCGCTGAGCCGGGTCACGCGGGTCGCGGGTTGGGTGCTCTCCGCTTTCTCTGCGACCGGGCCGGCGGTGTTCCCCGGGGCGGTTCAGTGGTTCGGGCAGATGATAAAGAGGGGGTAGGCGAGTCGGCGGGGTTGGTCGCCGATCTCGCTGAGTGCGGCGCGGATTTCGTGCAGGTGGCCGGTGGTCATCTGCAGCGGGGGTTCGTGGGGCTGGTGGGTGGTGCGGACCGGGTAGTCCACGCCCGGTTCGGTGGTCATCTCGATGTGGCAGCCCAGGACATGGGTGACGGGTCGGTGGCGGCAGAACTCGATCAGGCGGTCGATGGTCCGGGTGAAGGCGGACCAGTCCTGGATGTAGAGCCGGCCGGGGTAGACCGTGTCGCCGGTGAGCAGGATCCCGGTCCACGGGTCGTAGAACGTGACCGCTGCCTCGTGGTGCCCGGGAGTGGCCAGGCACTCGAGGGTGCGGCCTCCCAGATCGACCCTTGCCGTGGCGGTGGGGTCCTCGTCGAATCCGAAGTACTTCCAGGCGGTGGCGAGGTCGGCGTCGACCACGGATGTGTCGGGGCGGTCGGTGAACTGGCTGTCGCCCGCGATGTGGTCGCCGTGGCCGTGGGTGTGCAGGACGAGCAGGTGGTAGTCCTGTCGGGGGTGGCGGGCGAGCCAGCCGTCGACGAGCTCGTCGACGACTTGGCGCAGGGGGAAGAACTCGGGGGACGCGGTGGCCCCGGTGTCGATCAGCACCGCTTGCGTGTTGCCGAACAGCAGGAACAGGAACGGCGCTTCGTAGTCGATCGCCATGTTCTGCCGCAGGATGACCGTGTGCTCGTCGTACGCGTGGACCTGGATGTCCGGGTCGGTGTTGTGCTTGGACGACGGTGAGCCGTGGATCCAGCGGACGTCCAACGCGCGAGGGAGCGGGGCCGGGCTGTCAAAGTCGATGAAGGATGTATCTGCGGCCATGACGCCTCCTGAGTGCGTCGTCTTGACAGGCCGGATACGGCGCACATCTCGTCCGGGGCTGGTACCTACGCGCCTCCGCTGTGAGGCTACCACCGGATCGATCGACGCCCCCCAGTCGCCCCCGTGACGGGTAGCGTCAGCCGCTCCGTCTTGCTGCGGGTGTTCCCGCGCCCGGACGACGACATCGCCGAGGACGTACGCCGCGGGATCGTCACGCATCTGCTTGCGCTCCCCGTCACCTGCGTCGACGTGCGCGTCCACGACGCCGTTCCGCACAATGTCACCTGACCCCGCTTCGGAGAAGCCTCCGCGTCAAAACGTGCCATCTGGTGGGCTGCGCGCCGAGGAGGGAGTCGGCTGTCGCGGGCACGCTCATCGAGGGATCGGGCAGCTGGGATGGCGACTTTTCCGCCTGCGCAGGGTCGCTGTGGTGGCCCGGTCTGTCGGGCCCGTGTCGCGAGGTGTCGATCACAGGTGGCGGGGAGAGATCACTCGGCCGGGGCGCGGGTGGAGCAGTCGCTGCCTGGCGGTGTGATGGCTCTCGCGGCCCCGTACACGGACAGCGCCTGCCAGCGGCGTTCGAAGTCGGCGCTCTGGCCGGCGATGTAGTCGGCGCTGAGGGGCTTTTGATGCTGCGCGGTGATGCCTTGGACAGCGCATCGTCGGGCTATCGCGTCCGGCGACGGTGCCGGCCCGCCTCCTCGCTGGCCGGCCCAGAGATTGTAGACGCGGAAGGGCAGGAGGTAACGGCGCAGGGTGGAGGGGCTCACCGGTTTACCGCCGGCGCGGCTGCGCAGGCCCTGGTCCGAAAGAATGCCGGAGAGCCGTTCGGCGCTGGGTTCCTCACCATGCTCGGCCCGGTACTCGTTCCACGCGAGGTAGTAGCGGTCGACTGTGGTGAGCGAGGAATGCGTGCAGGCAATGCCCGCTTCCGGTGCTGCGCCACCGGCTGCGTCGCTCGCGGGGAAATTGCGTGCTGGCAGAGCGGCGGCCCGGTCCCGCGGGCCGGCTGGTCCCGGTTGGCCTTGCCGCGGAGGGCGATCGCCAAAGTGCCTGTGGCTGGCGGCCGCGCTCCCCTCGGTGGGCGGCTCCCGCTCGCCGGTCTTGTCCTGCCGGGGGGTCGTGGCGAGTTCGTCTGGGATCGCACTGGCGAGGGTCTGTTCCCGTCGGTGGATGCGCTGTTGTGGGTGCGCGGCCGGCGGCAGGTCCGGGCGGGTCGCGGTGCCGCGCGCGAGAGCCGGTTCGTCTCCCTGTCGGGTGACGGCCGCCGGGTTGGCGGAGGAAGGGTACGCGAAGGGCCGGGGCCGCTGCGGGCGTTCAGGGACGGCCGTCGGTTCGACGCCCACCGCGGCGGGCCCTGCCGGACCGGCGGGGGCGGTCTCGGCGAGGGGGACGCCGTAGCGGGCCAGGCGCAGCGGCATCAGGGACTCGACGGGCGCCTTGCGGCGCCAGGCGCGGCCGTAGCGGGAGCGCAGGCGGGCCTGGTAGACCAGGCGTTCCTGTTCGAGCTTGATGACCTGGTCGTAGGAGCG
>NZ_JBIALD010000022.1:0-148219 GCF_042873115.1 Streptomyces sp. NPDC005017
TCGCACCGTCCAGGCATACACACTGGAGGTGCAGATCATCCAGGACGGCGTCCTTGACACCACCCCCAAAACCTAAAAGCAACGGTGTTGCACGTCAAGGGACATGACCGGTGAAGGTCGCGTCCCCTGCGTGGTGTAGCCGATCACCCTTGCCGTCGCTTGCGGCCGTGAGCGTCCACGTCGTACAGGAGTTGGCACCCGTGAGGGTGATGGCGGTGTCGCACTCGGGCGTCTTGCGTCCCGAGGTGGGGGCCGAGTCGGCGGCGACGAGGCTTCCGGTGCGCCGCGGATGGCATCGACGGCCCGGGGCGTCGTGGCGGTCACTGCACCTCCGGCGCCGTTCACGGCGAAGGCCGGCCCGTTCCGGGAGCTGCGGCTGACACCGGCGGAGCCGCCCAGCCTGATCCGGTCTGCGGCCGCATGGGCGGTTTGGCGGACGGCGATGGGCAAGGCCATGGCGGCAAGGGTTGTGGCTGTCGGTGGGATGCGCCGTGTGCGACGAAGCGTCACAGGACCTCCGGGTTCTGCGAGTTGGCCTCTCCTCGTCGGGCCGCTCCTGTCGCTCCGGATGGCGCGTGTCGGGTTGGTATCGGAAGATACAAGTCATGCGGTGAGCCCAGTAGATGTAGGGGCCTTGGTGGTCACCTCACTCGCCTCGCGAGGCAGACTCTCAGGACAAAGCGCCATCAATCTCGAAGGCGGTGCCACTCGGGGCGCGTTACCTGAATGAAACGTGCGATACATCTAGCCAATTTTCGGCTCGCTCTGTAACTTCCCTGGTGTGCGGCCGGCGGCACAGGCGCGTCGGCACAGATCCCGAGAGGCTCCCTCACGATGAACGTTCGTCTCGCCCGGCGTGTCTCGACCGCCGCTGTGGCGGCCGTGGCCCTGACGACCCTGTCCGCCTGCGGGGACGGTGACGACGCCGCGCCCGCGGCGGCGGACGCGAAGGTCACCGTCGCCGGAACGGTGATCAAGAAGGACCAGGCCCTGCACGACCTGCTCCCGGACCGGATCAAGCAGGCCGGCAAGGTACGGGTGGCCACCGACGTGCCCTACCCGCCCTTCGAGATGTTCGTGAAGGAGGGCGGCAGCGAACTCACCGGCCTCGACTACGACCTGGGCCAGGCGCTCGGCGGGAAGCTCGGCGTGGCCTTCGCCTTCACCCCGCAGAAGTTCGACGGAATCGTCCCCGCGATCCAGGCCGGCAAGTTCGACGTCGCCATGTCGGCCATCACCGACAACAAGGAGCGCCAGCAGGTCCTCGACTTCGTCGACTACTCGCAGTCCGGCTCCGGCATCCTGGTCGCCGACGGAAACCCGGCCGCGATCACCGACCTGGACGCACTGTGCGGCCAGAAGGTCGCCGTGCAGGCCGCCACCAACCAGCTCGACCTGCTCAAGTCGCACCAGGCGGCCTGCACCGGCGCCGGCAAGAAGAAGATCGACATCCAGACGTTCCCCAAGGACTCCGACGCGCAGCTCGCGCTGCGCTCGGGGAAGGTCGTCGCGCAGGTGCTCACCAAGCCGGCCGCGGGCTGGGTCGCCAAGACCGCCGACGACGGAGGCGCCTTCGACCTGGTGGACGACCCCGCCGCCCCCGGCGGCTACAACGCCTCGCCCAACGGGATCGCGGTCAGCAAGAAGCTGCCCGAGCTGACCGACGCGATCCACAAGGCTTTGCAGGCCCTGATCGACGACGGCACCGTCACGAAGATCTACGACAAGTACGGCGTCGCCTCGATCGCGGTGAAGGAAGCCACCAAGAACGCCGCGGTGGACTGACGATGACCGACCTCAAGAACCCGGCCGCCGTGCGCTTTGACAGCGCACCGGCCGCTCCCGAACTCGAAGTCGTGCCGGTACGCAACTACGGCCGCTGGATCGCCGCGACACTCTCCCTGCTGGGGCTGGCCGGACTGATCGGCTCCCTCGCCAAGAACGACAACCTGCGCTGGGACATCGTCGGCGACTATCTCTTCGCCGGCCTGATCTTCGACGGCCTGGCCACCACGCTGTGGCTGACCGCCGCCGCGATGGCCCTCGGCCTCGGCCTCGGCACGCTGATCGCCGTGATGCGCCTGTCGTCCAGCCCCGTGCTCTACGGCATCGCCACCGCGTTCGTGTGGGTGTTCCGCGGCACCCCGCTGCTCGTGCAGATCATCTTCTGGGGCTATGCGGCCGCCCTCTACCAGTACATCAAGATCGGTGTCCCCTTCACCGGCATCACCTTCTTCCAGGCCGAGACGAACAGCCTGCTCACCCCCGCCGTCGCCGCGCTCCTCGCCCTCGGCCTGAACGAGGCCGCCTACGCCTCCGAGATCGTCCGGGCCGGCATCCAGTCCGTGGACCCGGGCCAGGCCGAGGCCGCGCACTCCCTGGGCATGCGGCCCGCCCTGACCATGCGCCGGATCGTGCTGCCGCAGGCGATGCGGGTCATCATCCCCCCGATGGGCAACGAGACCATCAACATGCTGAAGATGACCGCCCTGGTCTCGGTCATCGCCGCGCACGACCTGATGTCCAACATCCAGGACGTGTACGCGCAGAACTACCAGGTCATCCCCATGCTGGTGGTCGCGTCCATCTGGTATCTGGCGCTGGTGAGCCTGCTGAGCATTCCCCAGGCGTGGCTGGAACGCCGCTACGGCCGCGGCACCGCCCGCGCCACCGGCCCCACCCCGCTTGCGCGCATGCTGGGCGGCGCGGCCGGCCTGTTCGGCACGAAGAACCGCGCGGCCGGCCTGTCCGGCACGAAGAACAAGGAGGACGGCCGATGACCGCGGCCATGGTGCGGGCCGAGGGCGTGCGCAAACACTTCGGCAGGCTCGAGGTGCTCAAGGGCATCGACCTCACCGTCGAACGCGGACAGGTGTGCTGCCTGCTGGGACCCTCCGGCTCCGGCAAGTCTACGTTCCTGCGCTGCATCAACCACCTGGAGAAGGTCGACGGCGGAAAGCTCACCGTCGACGGCGAACTCGTCGGCTACCGCCAGCAGGGCAGCAGACTCCACGAACTGCGCGAGCGTGAAGTGGCCGCGAGACGACGGGACATCGGCATGGTGTTCCAGCGCTTCAACCTCTTCCCGCACATGACCGCACTCGACAACGTCATCGAGGCCCCCGTCAAGGTCGCCGGCGTGCCCAGATCCCAGGCCCGCGAGCAGGCCCAGCAGCTGCTGGAACAGGTCGGCCTGGGAGACCGGGGCCACCACTACCCGGCAGAGCTGTCCGGTGGCCAGCAGCAGCGCGTCGCCATCGCCCGCGCGCTGGCCATGAAGCCCAAGCTGATGCTCTTCGACGAGCCGACCTCCGCCCTGGACCCCGAACTCGTCGGCGACGTCCTGGACGTCATGCGGCAACTGGCAGCCGACGGCATGACCATGGTCGTCGTCACGCATGAGATCGGCTTCGCCCGCGAGGTCGGCGACACCGCCGTCTTCATGGACCAGGGCGTCGTCGTCGAGGCCGGCGACCCCCGCCGGGTACTGGTCGACCCGGAGCAGGAACGCACCCGCGCCTTCCTGTCCAAGGTCCTGTGAGCGCCCCGCCGCAGCAGGAGCTGTCCGCACACCTGCTCCACCTCGCCCGCTCACGTCACGCCCCGTTCCTCGACGACCTGCGCGAGCTGGTGTCCATCGACTCCGGCTCCTACGACGCCGACGGCGTCAACCGCGTCGCCGACTGGGTACAACAACGCCTGCGCCGCACCGGATTCACCGTGGAGCGCGTCACCCTCCCCACCAGCCAGGGCCACCGGGCGGGAGACGCCCTCGTCGCCCGCAAGAAGGGCACCCTGAGCACGTCGGACGGCGGACGGCGCATCCTCCTCGCCGGCCACATGGACACCGTCTTCGAGCAGGGAACCGCGGCCGCGCGCCCGTTCCGCCTGCACGGGTCCATCGCCCACGGCCCCGGAGTCAGCGACGACAAGGGCGGACTCCTCGCCGGCCTGACGGCCCTGGAGATCCTCGACGAACACGGCGTCACCGCCTACGACGAACTGATCTTCCTCGCCACGCCGGACGAGGAGATCGGCTCCCCGGCCAGCCGCCCCCTCATCGAGACCACCGCCCGCGGCGCGCACTACGGCCTCGGCCTGGAGTGCGCCCGGGAGAACGGCGACCTCGTCATCGGCCGCAAAGGTGTCGCCGACTTCAAGATCACCGTCACCGGCCGGGCCGCGCACGCCGGCATCGAACCCGAACGCGGCGCGAACGCCGCCCTGGCGGCCGCCCACCTGATCGTCGACCTGCAGGCCCTCAACGGCCGCTGGGACGACGTCACCGTCAACGTCGGCACCGTGCGCGCCGGCAGCCGTACCAACATCGTCTGCCCCGAGGCAGAACTGCGCCTCGAAGTACGGGCCGCCACGACGGCCGACGTCGAGCGTGTACGCCGGGCCATCCGGGAAGCCGCCCACCACCCCGCCGTCACCGGCACCAGCATCACCGTCGAACAGCTCGACCTGTGCCCGCCGATGGAAGTCACCGGCGCGTCCCGGCACATGCTCGAACTGGCCCGCAAGGCCGCCCTGCCCCTCGGTCTGGACCTGGACGCGGTCCGCACCGGCGGAGTCGGCGACGCCAACCTGATCGCCGGAACGGGAGTGCCCACCCTGGACGGCCTCGGCCCGGTCGGCGGATCCGACCACACCCCCGAGGAATGGCTCGACACCACCAGCGTCCCCCACCGCATCGCCGTCCTGGCCGCGCTCATCACGGCCCTGGGCAGCGCCGGGAACACCGCGACCTGACCCCGCCGCTCACGCAGGCACTGCAACCGGGACGGCGAAGACACCGTCCCGCCCCGTCCTCCGGCAGCCCTCCCGTCTCTGCCGGAACCGGCCGGGGCCGCCGCCAACGTCCGGCGGCCCCGGCCACCACCGCCGTCCAACCCCTGGAGACACCGATGCGCGCACACTCCGGCCCCACCCGCCGCGCCGCCCTCGCTGGCAGCCTCGCCCTCACCCTCCTCGCCGCCGCACCCGCCGCAGCCGACTCGGCCACCGAGCGCCCCTCGGCGAAAGCCGGCTCGCTGATTCTCGTCGGCGGCGGCCTCAAGGAGAACAACACCCAGGTCTACGGCGAGATCATCCGACGCGCCGGAGGACCCTCCGCCCGCATCGGCGTCATCACCGCCGCCTCCGTGCCCCAGAGCCAGGACCCGCACGCCGACGACCCCGACCGGTGCAGCAACTCGGCCTGCAACGGCGCCTACTACGCAGACCTGTTCACCCGGCACGGCGCCGCGCACGCCGAATGGATCCCCCTGGACCTCGACCACATCGACAACGCCGACTCCGACACGGTCGTCGCCCAGGTCAACTCCATGACCGGCTTCTTCTTCGGCGGCGGAGACCAGTACCGCTACGTCCAGACACTGCTGCGCGGCCCCCGGCAGACCGACTCCAAGGTCCTCGCCGCCATCCGCGCGAAGCTCGCGGGCGGCGCCGTCGTCGCCGGTTCCTCCGCCGGCGCCCAGATCGCCTCCGGCCCGGACATGGTCAGCGGCGGGGAATCCTACGAGGGCCTGCGCGACGGCAGCGCTCCCGGCTACTTCGACGACCCCACCCGCCTGGGTTACCTCCCCCACGGAGGCTTCGGCTTCCTGCGCTCCGCCCTCATCGACACCCACACCGGCGCCTACGGACGTGAAGGCCGGGCCTACCGCCTGGCCGCCGACACCGGCCACGACCGCGTCTACGCCTTGGAGGAGAACACCGCCATCGTCGTCGACAACCCCGGCACCCGGCACGAGCACTTCACCGTGCTGGGCCCCAACGGGGTCGCCGTACTCGACCTGCGAGACGCCCACGCCGCCACATCCGCCGCCGGATGGACCCTGCGCGGAGCCCGCTACAACTACCTCACCGACCACGACCGCTACGACGCCCACACCTGGCAGACCCAGCCCTCGGCAGACAAGCACCGACTCCTCCCCACCGGCACAGCCCCCGTCCCGGTCAACACCGACGTCTTCTACTCCACCGCCAACCCCGCCGGAACCCCCTACTCCTTCCGGACCACGGCCCGCGCGCTCGCCGCGACCCGCGCACAGAACACCGCGACCGCCACCACGTTCGAGACCGGCCCCGGCTTCGACGTCACCTTCACCAAGCCGGTCCGCTTCGCCGCCTGGACCAGCGACGGCACCACCGCCCAGACGCTCCTCAACCTGCGCATCACCATCGCGCCCCGCTGACGAGGCCGGGGCGGGAACAGGTCACTTCGGCCTGCCCCCGCCCCCACGCCCTGCGCCCGCCCACGCACCCGCACGGCCAGGCTGCCGCCTGCCCGGCCGTCAGTGCACAGAGGGCCGACGCACCCCGCTGAAGCGCAGCCGGAGCCGGATCACAACAGCCCGGTGCGCCGGGCGACACTCTCCGCGTCCTTCATGCGCTGGTGCGCATCGGAGCCCAGCCGTTCGAGCACCGAGGAGATCAGCGTCTCGATGACCGCGAGCGTCGGAGTGAGACTGTCGTAGGCCGAGCCCGAGGAGACCTGGCTGATGAGGACGACGTCGGCGTGCGCCGAAGCGGGGGAGAGCCACGGATCCGTGAACACGATGACCTTCCCTCCCCGCTCGCGGGCCAGTTCCGCGACGAGGGTGACGTCCTCCTCGTAGCGCCGGTAGTCGAAGACGACCGTCACGTCTCGGCGCGCGAGCTGAGTGAGGAACGACGTCCTCTCCACGTCCCGGTCCGGGAGAAAGGCGACCTGGTCACGCACCTGCATGAGGTGAAGACCGAGGTACTGGGCCAGCAGGTGAGTGAACCGGCCCCCGGCCAGGTGGACGCGGCGCCTGGGATCGCTGAGCAGTTCGGCCGCGGTGTCGAAGTCGTGCGAGGAGACTTCCCGGAAGGTCTGGGACAGCGCCTGCTGCAACAGCGTCAGCCGTGGTTCCAGCGCCACCTCGCGGCCCACCGCGTCCGCAGTGGCTGTCAGCGTGGATTCCGCCGACTCGTACAGGGTGATGGGCGAAGCGTTGCGGGCGTCGAGCTCCGCGCGCAGCGCCGCCTGAAGGTCCGGGAAGCCGCGGTATCCCAGCCGGGACGCGCAGCGAAGGACAGTGGGCGTGGAGACCGCGGCACGCTCGGCGATCGTCGCGACCGTTTCGAACACCGCGGCCGGATAGCCGGCCAGCAGCACGCGGGCGACCTTGCGTTCGGCGGGACTGAGATCACCCAGCCGACTACGGATCTCGTCGGCCAGTGTGCCGCTCATGGTGCGGTCCTCCCAGGATGTGTGCCTACGGAACGGTGACAAGGCCGCCGCTGCTCGGATGCGCGGATGGCATCACACCCGCCACCACCGCGGCCGATCTCCGGCCCTCGGCGCGCCGGCGGCCGCGAGACAGTACAGAAGCCGTGTCCTTCCGAAGTAAATGTACCGCCTGTTACGGCCTGTGGGTAGGTGCCGGCCGGCGGGTCGGACGGCGGACCTGACCCGGGGGAGATGGCCGCCCCCCGACTCCCGTGTCGACAGGCGCGCCCCGGGTACTTGGCCCGCGAGCGACACGTACTCGTCCGGCCTCCCACGCGGCGGGCCCCGCGACCGATAGGAGTGCTCATGACGCGGCATGCCGACGACCAGGCGTCCACTCGTCCAGGAAGTCCCACGGAACTGCGGCTGGCGACGGCGTCGAACGGCCCGGTACCGACCGGGGTGCCGGACGGACAGAACCTGCCGCACGACAGGACCCAGGCGATCCTGGAGGCCGCCAAACAGGTGGGAACCCTGCTCAAGCAGCAAGGACACCGCTTCGCGCTCGCCGGCAGCGTCGCCGCGTACGCCCACGGCACGAGTGCCGGGCTGCAGCACGACGCCGACTTCTGCGTGCGGGCGGAGGACGCCGAGCCGGTCGCCGCCACGTTGCGCGGTGGCGGACTTCGGGTGTGGACGCCTCCGGAGGACTGGCTGGTGAAGGCCGAGTGCTTCGGCCAGGACGTCGACATCATCTTCCAGTTGGCGCACCGGCCGGTCACCACCGAGATGCTCGACCGGGCGACGGAGATACCGGTCGACTCGGTGCGGATGCCGGTCCTGTCTCCCACGGACCTGGTGACGAGCCTGCTTTCCGCGTTCTCCGAGCACTCCTGCGACTTCGGCTCGGTCCTGCCCCTTGCCCGCTCGCTGAGGGAGAAGATCGACTGGCAGGAGGTGCGGCGCGAGTGCGGTGAGGAGCCCATGCCGGCCGCGTTCCTCTACCTCGTGGAGCGTCTCGGTGTCATCGCGCCTCAGGAGGAACAGGCATGAGCAACCTCGACTACCGCGTCGCTCATCTGCGTGAGCGCCTCGCGGAGGGTCCACTGGCCGAGCTGGGCGTTCAGGTCGTGGTGCACGGGGACTCGGTGCTGGTGACCGGGAGCGTGCCGTCCACGTACTGCCGTGACGAGGTGGAGCGGATCGTGGGGGAGACGCTCAGCGAACTGCCGCTGCACTGCGATCTGGTCGTCGCCGCGGCGTCGACCCCGGACGAGGCCGAGGAGCTGGCATGATCCGTGTCGCGGCCGTAGGGGACATCCACATGGGGCCCGACAGCCAGGGAACGCTGCGACCGGCGTTCGAGACCCTGGAGGAGTGCGCCGACGTACTGCTCCTCGCCGGTGACCTGACCCGGCACGGCACCCCCGAGGAGGCTCGGGTGGTGGCGCGGGAGATCAAGGATCTGGCCGTGCCGGTGGTGGCGGTACTGGGAAACCACGACCACCACGACGAGAAGCCGGAGGAGGTCATGGCCATCCTCCGGGACGGCGGCGCCCGGGTGCTGGAGGGGACCGAGACGGTCGTGGAGTGCGCGCGAGGCCGTATCGGGGTGGCCGGCACCAAGGGCTTCGGCGGCGGTTTCGTGGGCCGCAGCGCGGGAGAGTTCGGCGAGCCGGTGATGAAGGAGTTCGTCCGCTGCACCCGGCGCAGCGCGGAAGGCCTGCGCGGCGCCCTGGAGCGCCTCGGCGAGCAGCACTGCGACGTACGGGTCGCGCTGACGCACTTCTCTCCCGTGCCGGACACGCTCGCCGGAGAGCCGCTGGAGATCTACCCGTTCCTCGGCAGCTACCTGCTGGCGGAGGCGGTCGACACGGCCGGTGCCGATCTGGCCGTGCACGGCCACGCCCACGCCGGCACGGAACACGGTCTGACCAGCGGCGGCGTGCGCGTGCGCAATGTGGCCCAGCCGGTGATCGGACGGGCCTTTCACGTGTACCACCTGCACGCGCCCGAACGGATCCCGGCAGCCGGTCCCGCGCCGTCGGCGCGCTGACCGCGGCCTCGCAGCGCGCGGATGCCTCCGTCGTGCCCGGTCCCGGGACTTCCTTCCGACCCGCGTCATCGCCCGAAGGGCGGGTCTGCGCCGTCCGGGGACACAGGGTGGGTGCGCAGCAGGAGGATGGCGATGTCGTCGGTGTAGTGGCCGGTGGGGCGCCCGTGGCGGAGGAGAGAGTCGATGAGCTGGTCGAGGTTCTGCCCGTCGTGCCTGGCCAGTTGACGGGCGAGGTCGTTCGCCGCCTGCTCCGGATCGGATCTCGGGGTCTCGGTCAGTCCGTCGGTGTAGAGGGCGAGGGTCGTGCCCGGGGGAAGCGGCAGGACGGTGAGGGGGCAGGTCAGATCGGGGTCCACTCCGAGCAGGGGGCCGGGGTCGAGTTCCAGCGGGCCCGACGTCAGTCCCGAGTGGTGCAGCAGCGGCGGGGGATGCCCGGCACTGGCGAGGACGGCTTCCTGTCGGGCCAGGTCGAGATGGGCGTAGAGGCAGGACACGAGCAGGTCGGTCTCGAGGTCGGCCAGGACGCGGTTCGTGCGGGCGAGGACCTGGTCGGGCGGGGCACCGGCGGAGGTGTGGATGGCGGTACGGACCTGGCCCATGAGCGCGGCGGCCGGCACGTTGTGGCCCTGGACGTCGCCGATGACGGCCACGGCGTTGGTGGCGTCCAGCCGGAAGACGTCGTAGAAGTCGCCGCCGATGTCCATGCCGCGGCTGGCGGGCAGATAGCGGGCGGCGGTCTCCAGGCCAGGCAGGGCGGGCAGGCTGGCGGGCAGGAGGGCCTGCTGGAGCCCGTGGGCGAGATCGCGGGTGGCGTCGTAGAGCCGAGCCCGGTCCAGCGCCTGGGCGATCAGTCCGGCGAGGGAGGTCAGCACGGCACGTTCGTCCGCGCTGAAGTGGTGCGGGTGGTCGTAGGACAGGATGCAGCAGCCGACGGCGCGTCCGGAGACGGTCAGCGGCAGGAAGGCCCATGACTGCTTGCCGCTGATCCGGGGTGCGCGGGGATAGCGGCGGGCCATGTCGTCGACGTTGCTGAAGAAGGACGGGGTGCCGTCGGCGAGTACCTGTCCGGCCGGGGTGACATCGGTGTCGAGGGGCAGGCCGTCGAGCCGGTCGATCGTCCGGGCGTCGTAGCCGTGGTGCCCGGTGATCCTCAGGCGGCCTGCGTCGGCGGCGGACAGGACCAGGCCGTCGGCGCCGAACGCGGGCAGCACCTGGTCCGCGACGAACTCGACCACGTCGCGGACGGCGACCGTCTCGGTCAGCGCGGCCGCGAGGTGCACCAACTGGTAGAGCCGCCCCGCCTGCGCGGCACGCCCCGGAGCGGAGGCCACGGCCTCCCCGGCGGCAGCGAGCTCATCCGGTGCCGGTGCCGTGGCGGGGGTGATGCGTACGCTGATGCCGCTGGCGTCGGGATAGAGCCGGAACTCCAGCCGGGTGTCCGGGGGGCGCACGGCGGTGAAGGCGACCGGGTGCCGGCTGATGACGGCGGTTCGGTAATGGTCTTCGACCACCGCGTCGTCGAGCCAGGGCAGGGAGTGCCAGGGCCGTGTGCCCAGCAGTCGGTCGGCTTCGAGGCCGAGCAGGGATTGCGCCGCCGAGGTCACGAGGACGATCCGGCCCTGAAGGTCCATCCCCAGGGCGCCTTCGGGCAGCCGTTCGAGGTAGTCGGCCGCGGCATGGGGCGACGGCACGCCGTGCGCGTGGGCGACTGAGGCGAGTGATGTGAGGCGGGGCTGTGCGGGGACGACGGGCGGCTGGGGGGCCTCCTCGATCACACGGGCGATGCGCCGTGCGGCAGAGCTGATGTGGCCCCGCTCGCGGCGTGTGGCGTTGGCTGGATGACTGGCCGGCCACAGCAGGAGCAGGGCTCCCCAGCAACGGCGCCGCCCCTGCAACGGGGCCGCGGCGAGCGCGAGGCGGTAGGGCAGGGTCGCGGCGGCACGTGGATAGGTCCGGGCCAGTTCGGCCTGGCTTCCCACCCAGATCAGGCGGTCCTCGCGCACGGCGTCGTTCACGGGGACGGCGGCACTCAGCGGCAGCCGCCGCCAGGGCTGGGCCGTCTCCATGGGCACACCGCACAGCACCACGAGATCCTGCACCTGTGCGGCCTCGTCCAGCAGGTAGATCCCGCCCCCCGAGGCTCCGGTGCGGCGCACGCAGTCCACGAGTGCCTCGTCCAGCGGCCCGTCGTCGGCGCGCCGCTCACCGCGACCGGTCACCGCGCGGTCCGGTCGGTCTGGACGGGCGCTCCCCGCTACCGGCCGGTGCCGGGACAGCGGCAGCGGCGACGGGCGGACGCGGCTGATGGTCCCAGGCCGTGCCGGACAGGGCGGGGGTTGTTCCGCAGATTCCGCGAAGCCCGTCTCTCATGTTCCGACGATACGCCCGAAACGAACATGAATGAGCGGTGTGGGTGGCTGGCTCCTGCGCCCGGCGGCGCAGGCACCGTGTGCGTCGGGGCTGCCGCTGGGTGGCCTTCGAGCGGGTGGAAGCCCGCGCCCGCCACCGCAGCGACGTAGCAGTCCGCCACCCGTCCGGCCGCCTTGATCACCCGCCGAGCTCCCCAGCTGATCACACGCCGTCGGTCCTGACTGCGGAGAGTCAGGGATGCGTAGGGAGCGAGCGGCAGATGGCCCGGAACCGGTGGCCCGGAACCGGTGGCCTGCCACCGGCCGGGTGACCGCAGGCGAGTCCGACGGTGTGTACCGGCGGGAAGGGGAAACGGCAGGGCGAGGATGCGTGGGTCAGTCTCGCTTCGTCCACGGGAGTCGTCGGTGCTCGAACGTAAAAAGGTCAAGGGCCGTACGCAGGTCACCTTCGTCCTTCCCGACGACAGCCCGATGGGGCCGGTCAGTGTGGTGGGGGACTTCAACCACTGGAACCCGGCCGCGCACCCGCTGCAGACACGTGGTGACGGCACCCGCGCGGCCAAGGTGGTCCTCCCCGTGGGCGGCAGCCACGCCTTCCGCTATCTCGCGGACGGCGGACACTGGTTCGACGACGACCAGGCCGACGGCCACGACGGCGGCAACAGCCGCGTCCACACCTGACAGGGGAGCCTGCGCATGGGCGTCATCGTGCCGCTGCGCGAGGACCACGGAACGGTCGAGAAGCGAGACCCGCTCGCCGTACCCAGCGCCGCCTCCGAGTGACCCAGCCACCGCCCCGGCGGACCGGGCACCGCTGGTACGGACTGCTTGTGGCGTGTGCGATGGTGCTCGGCCCGGCCGGGTGCGCAGGGCCGTCCGCACGGCAGAACGCCGCCGCCGCGGCGGCGACCGCCTTCGCGGCCGCCGTCGCGTCCGGCGACCACGTGCGGGCCTGCCGGCTGCTGGCTCCCCAGACCCGCGAGGAACTCGTCCAGGACGAGCAGAGGGACTGCCCAGCGGCGCTCGCCTCGCAGGAACTGCCGGGAGCAAGCGGTGTCGAGGACGTGCAGTCGTACGGCCGGCAGGCGATGGTGCGCATGCCGGGCGACACCCTGTTCCTGTCGCTGTTCACCGTCGGCTGGAGGGTCGTCGCCGCAGGCTGCACACCACGGCCCGAACGCCCCTACGACTGCCTGATCAAGGGGGCGTGAGGAATGCGGCTGCTGTTCGTCGCCTGCCTGGTGGTCATCCTGGGCGGGCTCGGCTACTGCATCACCATCGGGGTGCTCCAGCGTTGAACGGGAGCCGTGAACCGCGCGGAGGGTTCTGGCGGGAGAACAGCCTGACCCTCACCTTCGGCATCGCCTTCCTGGTGGTTCTCGCCTGCCAGGCCGTCGCCGGGCACGCCGAGTTCAACGAACAGATGACGGTGGACGGCCTCGAGCCGGTCGGCTTCGCCGACTACCTGGCGTCCTCGGACTTCGCCGTGGACGTGACCGAGAACTGGCAGTCGGAGTTCCTGCAGTTCTTCCTCTACCTCTTCGGCACCGTCTACCTCGTCCAGCGCGGCTCCCCGGAGTCGAAGAAGGTCCACAAGGTCGGCATCGAGAGCGAGCGGGAACAGCGTATGGGCGAGCACGCCCGCCCCGACTCGCCCCGCTGGGCCGGAACCGGAGACTGGCGCCAGAGCCTCTACGCCCGCTCCCTGGGCACCGTCATGGGCGGCCTGTTCGTGCTGTCCTGGCTGGCGCAGTCCATCACCGGCACCGCCGCCTACAACGAGCAGCAGCTCCGCCGGCTCGAGGACCCGGTCACCTGGGCGGGCTACGTCGCCACGGCCGACTTCTGGAACCGGACCCTGCAGAACTGGCAGTCCGAACTCCTGGCGGTGGCAGCCATGGTCGTGCTGTCCATCTACCTACGCCAGCGCGGCTCCCCCGAATCCAAGCCGGTCGGCGCCGCCCACACCACCACCGGCATCGAAGGCTGACCCGCCCCTGCCCGTGCACCCGGCCGGTGAACAACACGACGCTCCCCCTGCCCACCGAACGGAGCGCGCCGGGCCGCACCTTTCCAGGCCGGAGGCAGGGGAGCGGGGTGCGGTGACGTGGCCGGGCGCGTGTCGAGGTGGCAGCCTCGGGCACAGCCCCGGCCGCACCTCATCCCATCGGCAACCGGTCAGCGGCCGAGGGCGTTCTCGAGCTGCTCCTTGGACATGGAGGCGCGGCCGTGGATGTTGCGCTTCTTCGCCTCCTGGTACAGCTGGTCCTTCGTCGGTCCCTGTGCGCCGCCGTGTGAGCGTTGCCCGCCGCGCTGGGATGCGGACTTGGGGCCCCGGGTGGAGGTCTTGTTCGCCGTCTTCGACTCGCCGGACCTGGCCCGTTCCCTGTTGACGGTCCGGGCCGCGTTCTCCTCGGCCCGGCCTGTTCCCTCCCCACCGCTGTGTCCGTCGCTGTGGAAGGAGTGGTGGGCGCCCGGGTCGTCCTGCTGTAGTGCCTCGTCCACGTCGGAGGCCGGGCCGTACCGGCCGGTGTCCTGATGGTCCGGGGCCTGGCCGTGTGCGGACTCGGACGGGTATGGCTTCTTCGTCATGAGATGGATCTGCCTGTTCGGCGGGCCGGCGTGTGGGCACCGATGCCCGGGGCCAGAGACGTGCCGTGGATGGCGCTGCCGGCTGGGCGTCAGACGATCAGTGTCACGGCCATGGCGATCAGCCCGATCACCACCAGCGCGACCACGATCATGATGAGGACGAGGGGCATGGCCCCCCAGCCCTTGCGCAGCTCGGGCGGCTCCGGATGGGAGATGCCGTGAGTGCCTCCTTCGGCTGGCGGCGTCTCGCCGGGTGCCGGTCCGCCGCCCGGCTGTAGTCCGGAGGTCCGCCTCGGCTCGGGGTCGGGAGTCGTCATCACGCACGCTCCTTTCTCGGCTGTCCGAGTACCCATGGGCGGCCGGTCCCCACGGAGTCCGGCAAGGAACCCCAGAGGCGGTGCCGTGCCAGCGGCAGCCGCCGACGACCGGCTGTGTCAGGAGTGAAGGGCCGTGGCGCTGGGCACTTGGGGCGCAGGCCGAGAGCGGCGAACGGGGAGCCGGTCCGGTGCAGGTCCTCCTGGTTCGGACCGTGTGCCAGGAGAGCCGCGACACCTGCCGGTCAGTCGATGCCGCCGCGTTCGCAGATCTGCCGGGCGACCTCGCGGAGCTTGGTGTTCTGTTCCTGGGAGTAGCGGCGCAGTACGTCGAAGGCCTGGTCCTCGGTGAGGTGGCGGGCGCCCATGAGGATGCCCATGGCCTCACCGATGACGTGCCGCGTGGCGACGGCGTGTTCCATCTGGGCGTGCGTGCGGGCGCTGGAGAAGGCGACCGCGGCATGGGAGGCGAGCAGCCAGCCGGCCGTCTCACTGTCCTCGGTGAACGCACCCGCCTTACGGGAGTACAGGTTCAGCGCGCCGAGTTCTTCCTCCTCGGTGTACAGCAGGAAGCCCATCATGCTGCCCACCCCGAGGTCGTGGGCCTGCGGCGCGTAGGCCGGCCAGCGCTGGACGTTTGCGGTGAGGTCGGCGATGCGGAAGACCCGCTCGCCCTGTGAGGTGCGGGCGGCGTCGAAACAGGGCCCCTCACCCAGCTGCTCCTGGAGCCGGTCGCTGTCGACGACCAGCTGCTCGGTGGGCGCGAGGCTCTCCACCCGGTGATCGTGCAGCACGAGGATCCCGGCCGCGTCACAGCCCTCCACCAGCTCCGTCGCCGACCCGGTGATCCGCCCCAGAGTGGCAGCCACCGAGTCCTGCGCCAGAAGATCCCGCGCCATCGACGCCATCTGCTGCGCGAACCGGCCCCAGTCCACTTCCACCCTCCACACGAGTCCTTGGCCCAGCATTTCACGCAGGCCCTGACCACACCGAACACGCGCAGGCGGCGTGTCGCCAGTCGCACGAGGCGCCGGGCGGGCGGCGACAGACCGCCGAGCCTGAGCCGTCCGTGTGCGCGGGCGGTCGCCCGGTGCGATGTGACGTGGTCGTTGGCTCCTCCCTGCAGAGCACCTGTCGCGCAGCGTCGTTGCGAATGCGGGCGAAAGACGGCTGCAGGGCGCTGCCCATGCAGCGCCCTGCAGAGTGGCGGGTTGTCAGCTGGCCGGCATCAGGACGGTGTCGATGATGTAGACGTTGGCGTTGGCGGTCTTGACGTTGCCGCAGACGACCTTGGCGGAGTCGTTGACGGTGTAGGACTCGCCGGAGCCGGAGGTGCTGAGCTTCGACTTCTCCAGCGTCTCGAAGGTGCCGTTCGCCAGGTCGGCGGGTGCCAGCTTCTGGCCGACCACGTGGTAGGTGAGGATCTTGGTCAGCTGCTCCTTGTCATTGAGGACCGCGTCGAGGTCCGCCTTGGGGATCTTCGCGAAGGCGTCGTTGGTCGGCGCGAACACGGTGATGTCCTGGGCGTTGTTGAGGGTGTCCACCAGACCGGCCTTCGTCACCGCGGCGACGAGCGTGGACAGCGCCGGGTTGTTGGACGCGGCGGTGGCCACCGGGTCCTTGGCCATGCCGTCGAACGAGCCCGCGCCTTCGGCCGGGACGCCGGAGCAGGCGGGACCGAAGGGCTCGTCGTTCATGGAGGTGTCGGAACCGCTCATCCCGTCCTCGGAAGCGGGCGCGGAGGCCGCTGTCGGGGAGGAGTTGTCCTGCGCGGAGTCCTTGCTGTCGTCGGAGCAGGCGCTCAGGGCGAGCGGCAGCACGGCCGCGGCGGCCAGGGTCACGGCGGTACGGCGGATACGGGTGTTCATCGTGTCTCTCCTGTTGAGGGGTGCAGCCGTAGCTGCTTGAAACGGGGACGGGAAAGGTGGCTCGGGGGTCACTCGACGGTCACGACCACGGAGTGCCATCCGCTGGCGCCGTCGGGGACGGTTCGGGTGCGTTCGCCGGTCTGTGTCCGGCCGGTGCGGTCGGTGGCACGCACGGTGAGGGTGTGGGTGCCTTTGGCCGCCGCCCAGGGCAGGGACCACTGCCGCCAGGTGTCGCGGGAGTCCTCGGCCGCGAGCCGGGCCTGCTGCCAGGGGCCGTCGTCGACGCGGACTTCGACGGTGTCGATGCCGCGGTGCTGGGCCCAGGCGACCCCGGCGACCATGACGGTGCCGGCCGCGGGGCGGGCGAAGGGTTTGGGGGTGTCGATGCGGGACTGGGTCTTGACGGGTGCCCTGCGGGCCCAGCCGCGTTTGACCCAGTAGGGGTCGTAGGAGGCGAAGGTGGTGAGCTCGATGTCCTCGATCCATTTGCAGGCCGAGACGTAGCCGTACAGGCCGGGTACGACCATGCGGACGGGGAAGCCGTGGTCGAAGGGGAGCGGTTCGCCGTTCATGCCGACGGCGAGGAGGGCGTCGCGGCCGTCCACGAGGTCCTCGACGGGGCTGCCGATGGTCATGCCGTCGACGGAGCGGGCCACGAGCTGGTCGGCCGGACCGCCCGCGGACGGCGGCCGTACCCCGCACTCGGCCAGCAGGTCGGCCAGCCGGACGCCGGTCCAGCGCGCGTTGCCGACATAGGGGCCGCCGACCTCGTTGGACACGCAGGTCAGGGTGATGTCCCGCTCGATCAGCTCCCGGCGCAGCAGATCGTCGTAACCGAGGACGACCGGCCGGCGCACGCCCTTGCCGTGGATGCGCAGCCGCCATGTGGTGGCGTCGACCTTGGGCACCACCAGGGCGGTGTCGACGCGGTAGAAGTCGCTGTTCCGCGTCATGAAGGGGCCGACCCCGGCAATCCGCAGCCCGGCGCCCCGGGGCACGGCCCGGGCGGGGGAGCCGGGCGCGGGAAGCCTCACGGCCGCCCGCGAGGCGACGGCACCACGGCCGCGGGCGCCGGCCAGCGCACGGCCGAGCAGTCCGGCGCCGACGGACGCCACCGCGGTGATGCCCGCCGCGACGACGAAGCCGCGCCTATCCCAATTCCCTTCGGTGGAAGCATCGTTCGCCTGGCCGGTGCCGAACCCACTGCCGGGGCTTCGATGTGTGAGGCGGCCGACGAGGACGTACAGCACCACGGCCCCGACGGCGGCTCCGCACAGTGAGGGAAGCGCGTCGCCGACACCGGCCGAGTCCGGCCGCCCGGTCGCGGCGGCCGCGCCCACAACGCCGAACACCAGCACCCCGGCCGCCCCGGCGCGCCGAAACCGCAGCGCGGCCACCCCCGACGCGAGGGCGAAAAGCGCCAGCACTGCGAGAATTCCGAGCCGCAGCACCAGCTTGTCGTCGCTGCCGAACGTGCGGATCGCCCAGTCCTTCACGGCCGTGGGAGTGCGGTCGATCGCCGCACCGCCGACCGCGACCAGGGGACCGGCTTGCACACGCACCGCACCCGCCACCGCCTCGGCCACCGCGAGCGCCGCGCATCCGGCCAGCGCACCGCTCAGCGCACTCAGGGCGGTTCGCGCCGGGCGGCGAAGTTCGCGTGCGGTGTTCTTCTCGGATTCGCTCACGCCGGGAATCCGTTGCCCGAGCGCCGGGCGGATTGGTCGCTCACCCGATCGAGTGAGTTCCCGCCCGCGACCAATCCGCGACTGCGCCGGCTACGGAGTACAGCAACTCCGCTTCTGCTTCACCGGGTTGTGAAGACGGGTGGGAAAGCTGGGGGAGCGCTTTCGCGGAATCGGGACTCCGCGCCTTCGCCGTGTGGGTCCGGCTCAGCCGTCGCCGTCACGCCCGGTGCCGACCGCGGGTCGTCTCCCAGGTTCGCTGCTGCACGTTGCGGTACCAGCGTCGGTGCACCGCCGGTTCGACGCACAGCACGGCGGCGCCTGCGATCGTGCCGACCAGAAGGGCCGGGTCTCCGCCGCCGTTGAGGAACGCCCCGACGCAGGCGGCGGCAATGGCGAGCGCAGCAGGGGCAGCGGGCCGAGGCCGATGACCACGGCGGGGGCGCCGGCCCGGAAGGGCAGGGCGAAGTACGCCGTGAGTGAGACCAGCACGACGGCGGTGCAGAGGGCGAGCGGGAACAGGTAGCCGTAGTCCCCGGCGGCCAGCGTGTCGAAGGTCTCGGCCCGGTCGGACGCGGTCAGCAGCACGATGGCGGCGGTCAGCGCGGGGGCGGGCAGCAGCACGGCCCCGAGGGCCGGCCCGCGCCGTGGCCCGGTGTTTGTGGATACGGGGGTCACGGTCGGCGTAGGCGCGGAATCCGCTGAACGACGCGTCGGTGAGGCCGAGTAGCGCGAGCAGTATGGCGGGCGTCATCCGGTGGCCTCGGCCAGTGCTGCGGGCCGACCAGGCGGCGCGCGGCCCGTCCCAGCGCCAGGCGGGTCGAGTGCGCCGTCCTGGTCCGCGGGCAGCTCGGCAACGATCCGGGACCCGCGCTCGTCTTCCCTCTCGAGAAGCTGCTGGATCACCTCGGCGCGCCGGACAGGGAGCCGGCGGCCGCTGCGTGGGTCCACCGCCGTGACCAGGTCGGAAATCTCAAGCAGGTGCACGAAGCAGAACACTGCGGCCTTCCCGTGCCGAGCCCGGCGGGCTGGCCGCCCCGCCTGTGGATTGGCCGCTGCCTCCGGGAACGTTTGTGCACATAGGACAGCGTTCCGGCGCGTTCGTGACGGCCGGTGGGAGTGGCCTGCGGATTCTGGTGTGCTCCGTCCGGGTGGGCGTCCGGCTGCCGGTTGGGCCGTGCGGGTGTCTTTCGCCGCGGGCACCCGTCCAGGGCGTCAGCGGTGACGGATTGCTCCCAGATGCCCCGACGATTCCGCGTCCGGGGCAGCCAACTCTGGGAGAGACGATGCGTAAACGCACCCTCGCGGCCGTCGGCCTGATGCTCGCCGCCTCGGGCGCCGCACCCGCCCTCGCGGCCGGCGACCACACGCCCGCGGTCAAGCACACCGGGCTGACCGCCGTCGGCCTCACGAAGGACCAGCGCCTCGTCGAGTTCGACGTCCGCAGGCCGGCCGGCGCCTGGCGGCTGGGCAAGGTCTCCGGTCTGACCGGGGACACCCGGCTCGTCGGGATCGACTTCCGCGTGCAGAACGAGCGGCTGTACGGCGTCGGCGACAAGGGCGGCATCTACACCCTCGACACCACCAACGCGAAAGCGAGGAAGGTCTCCCAGCTGACCGTCGCGCTGTCCGGCACCGCGTTCGGCGTGGACTTCAACCCGGCGGCCAACCGGCTCCGGGTCATCTCCGACACCGGGCAGAACCTGCGGCACAACATCGACGACCCCGCCGCCCCGCTCACCACCACCGTGGACGGCACGCTCACCAACCCCACCACCCCGCCGTCCACCGCACTGGGCGTGACCGGCGCCGCCTACACCAACAACGACCTCAACCCGGCGACCGCGACGACGCTGTTCGACCTCGACACGATGGCCGACCGGATCTCGCTGCAGTCCCCGGCCAACGCAGGCACCCTCGCCCCCACCGGCAGCCTCGGCGTCAACGCCGACCTCGACGCCGGGTTCGACATCTACTACAACCCCGCCGCCGGGACGAACCACGGCTTCGCGGCCATCGGCACCGCAGGCGCCTACCGCCTCTACAGCGTGAACCCGCTCAACGGAAAGGCCACCGACAAGGGCTCCTTCCCGAAGAAGTACCAGGTCACCGACCTCGCACTCCCCACCGACCAGAACTAGCCCCGCCGCACGCGACAGGCCCGTCGGCCGGCGGCTCGGCAACACGGCGTCGGACGGGCGGCAGTGTGTCCCGTGTAGATCCGTGACGTGACAGCCTGGCCCGGAGCTCGGCCCCGGGCTCTCGGGCCAGGTGGATCGCACGAGTCATCACTGGCAAACCCGAACGGACCAGCTTCGACACGGGTCACGTCGTCGACGTGGCGTCGGCCAGTGGCTTCTGAGCGTAGGCGCGGAGCACGAGGGACGTGGTGACGGGACCGTATCGGGCAAGTGCGTCGACGACTTCTTCGAGTCGTCCTGCCTGCGGGCAGTACACGTCGAAGATGAGGCAGTCCTCCCCGGTGACCCGGAGGGTGGAGGTGATATCGGAGGTCCGGGAGGCGAAGTCCAGGGCGCGTGGCAGCAGGGCGTGCGTGGTGCGCAGCCGGATGACCGCGTGGATGTTCAGACCCAGGGCTGCCGGGTCGACCACGGCTCGGTAGCCGGTGATGACGCCGGCCTTCTCCAGCCGTTGGATGCGCGCGCCGGCCGCGGGCTGCGAGAGTCCGACGCGGCGCCCTACCTCCGCGCCGGTCAACCGGCCGTCGGTCTGGAGCAGGGCGAGGATGTCCCGGTCTATCCGGTCGAGTGATTCCATCGTTGTCCGCACCATCTTCCTTGAGATCACTTGCGTCACCGCCGCTGCCCCGACGCGCCCAACAGAATCTGCGTCAGGCGCTTCCGCGATCGTAGGAGCGACGAGTGAAACGGTGGTGGGCAGTGGTCGCGTACGTCATCGTCCCGGGCATCGACGGCTCGGACGGGCAGCACTGGCAGACGGTGTGGGAGCGGCAGTGGGGCGCCTCGGCGGTGAGGATCTCGCCTGCCTCGTGGTCCGCCCCCGTGCTGGACGACTGGGTCGACGCCGTCCAGGAGGCGTACGACGTTGCTTCCGGGCGGGACAGCCGTGTTGTGCTGGTGGCCCACAGTCTGGGTTGCTGGGCCGCGTCAGCCTGGTTGAGCATGAACCCCTCGACTCCGACGGGCGGGGCATTGCTCGTCGCGCCGCCCGACCCGCACGGGCCGGCGTTTCCCCGCGAGGCGGCCGCGACGTTCGTCGAGGTGTCGGTGCAACCGTTGCCGTGCCCGGCCCTGGTGGTCGGCAGCACCGATGACCCGTACTGCACCCCCGAGGCTGCCGCCGGGTTCGCGGCGCGGTGGAAGGCGCGATGGCACCCGGCAGGCGCGTGCGGACACATCAACTCCGCAAGCGGCCTGGGCGCGTGGCAGCACGGCCGTGAACTCCTGGACTCGCTGACCCAGTAGTGATCAATCTCCGTACGGCCGTCACGAGTGCTCCGCGGGGGTCGAGCGCTACAGCGAGGGATCGCTTGGTCGTCCGTGCGGGTCTACCGGGTCTCACCGGCGACGTGGGGCCGCCGCTCCTGCCCGCTGAGGACGAGGCGGATCACCCTGGCCTGGGCGCCGGGCCGAAGGGCTCAGGGCTGTGGACCCGGGCGTGCTGTCGGCGAAGTCGCGGTGGGGCGAGGGGCGTGCTGTCCTGGAAGTGCATACAGGGGAGCGCACCGATGCGGCATCTCCGGAACTCCACCCGCGGCTCTGCCCGGCCGCCCGCGCCCACCGCGCGGGGCGGGGGACTGCTGCCGGCGCGGCAGCTGGCGGTCGCCTGGTCGCTGATCGTCCTGATCACGGTGCCCGCGTGGGTCCTGACCGTCGGACAGGCCCGGGACATGGGGGTCGAGCCCGGCACGATGGGGATGGCGCTGCCGCTGTTCCTGGTGCTCTGGGTCACGATGATGGCGGCCATGATGCTGCCGTCCATGACACCTGTGGCCCTTACCTGGGTGCGGGGAATCGGGTCGCGGTCCTCCGGGTGGAGCCGGGCAGGACACACCCTGGAGTTCGTCGCCGGATATCTGCTGGTGTGGACCGTCTTCGGGCTGCTCGCCTATACGGCTCTCCACGTCACCGGCGACCTGGTGGACGACCACCCGACGGCAGGACGCTGGATCGGCTCTGTGGCCTTCCTGCTGGCGGGCCTGTACCAGCTGGGCCCGCTCAAGAACGTCTGTCTGCGGCACTGCCGCGACCCCATGAGCCAGCTGGTGCGCTACGCCGGGTTCCGCCGGCCCGCCCGCGATCTTCGGGTGGGCATCCACCACGGCGGCTACTGCGTCGGCTGCTGCGCCGGACTGATGGTGGTCCTCGTCCCCCTCGGCGTGATGAACGTGGCGGCGATGGCCGGGCTGGCGACAGTGATCTTCGTGGAGAAGCTGTGGTCACGAGGGCCGCAGCTCGCCCGGACGGTAGGCGTCGTCTTCCTCGTCCTCGCCGTCCTGGCCCCGTTCCAGGACTGGCTGCTGCCGGGACTCCAGGAAGCGACGCCCTCGATGGACGGCATGTGAGGACCTGCGGCAAGCTGGAGGACAGAGGCCGCCCTGCGACAGGTGTGCGGGCTCGGGACACGCGGTCTCGCCATTCCGAAGAAGCTCCCTCGGGCTCGACGGGAGGGAAGCGAGATGACGGAACAGAGCACCACCGCGACCCGCTGGCATCTGGCCGGCGACTGGTTCGACGTCTGCAAATGCGCCATACCGTGCCCCTGCACGTTCGCGCAGCCCCCGACCTACGGCGACTGCGAAGGCGTGCTGGTCTGGCACATCCGTGAGGGCAACTACGGCGACGTACGGCTCGACGACCTGAACGTCCTGATGCTGGGCTCCTTCGTGGGCAACGTCTGGGCCGGCGAGCACAGCGACGCCTTCGCCGCGGTCTTCCTCGACGAACGCGCCGACGACCGGCAGCGCGCCGCGCTCGGGACCGTCTTCGGCGGTGAGGCGGGAGGCTGGCCGGCACAGTTCGGGGAGATGCTCCAGCCGGAGATGCGCGGCATGGACATCGCGCCGATCAACGTGGAGATCGACGAGGAACTCGCCACCTGGCGAGCCGAGATTCCCGGCCGGGTCACGGCCGCCGCCGAGGCGCTCACCGGCCCGACCACCCCGCAGGGAACCCGCGTCCAGGTCCACAACGCCCCGGGCGCCGAGGTGGGACCGGGCCAGGTCGCCACCTGGGGACGGGCCACCGCTGACCGCGCCGACGCGTTCGGCTTCTCCTGGGAGCGCTCGGGGAAGTCGAGCAAGCACTTCCCCTTCGACTGGACGGGACCCGACTAGCACGCCGATCCTCAGCGCAGGGAACGGAACCGGGGCAGGGGCACCGGCTGTTTCACTGTGCCGTGCCGTGTGGGAGGCCGACCGGGGTGGTGAGGGCCTGCTCCGCCCAGATGGTCTTGCCGCGGGGATTGTAGCGGGTGCCCCAGTGCGTGGCGAGCTGGGACACCAGGAACAGGCCGCGACCGCCCTCGTCCGTGGTGGCCGCGTACCGCAGGTGCGGGGCGGTGCTGCTGCCGTCCGTGACCTCGCAGATCAGGGCGTTGTCGCGAAGCAGCCGAACCCGGGCGGGCGCCGTGCCGTAGCGGATGGCGTTGGTGGCGAGTTCGCTGAGGATCAGCTCGGTGGTGAAGACCAGGTCGTCGAGGTCCCACTTCTCCAGCACGGCCGTCGCCCAGGTGCGCAGCTCCGCGACGGCCTCCGGGTCGAACGGGATGTCCCGCTCGGCGATGTTCTCCGGGTCGATCGCCCGGGTGCGGGCGATCAGCAGGGCCACGTCGTCCTGCGGCTGGGCAGGCAGCAGGACGTCGATCATCGCTCGGCAGTTCTCCTCGGGCTCCCGCCGGTGGTCGGTGAGGGCGTCGCGCAGCCGCTCCATGCTCGCGTCGAAGTCCCGGGCGCGGTCCTCGATCAGCCCGTTGGTGTAGAGGACGATCTGGGTGCCCTCGTCCAGTTGCAGTTCTGTCGTCTCGAAGGGCGCACCCCCTGTCCCCAGCGGCGGCCCGACCGGCAGGTCCGGGAAGTCGACGCTGCCGTCCGGGCGGACCAGCGCGGGGGCGGGGTGGCCGGCCCGGCTGACGGTGCACAGCCGGGTGACCGGGTCGTAGATCGCGTACAGGCAGGTGGCGCCGGAGACGCCCGTCCCGGAACCGTCGTCGCTCTCTTCCCGGTCGATCCGGTCGACGAGCTCGTCGAGGTGGCCGAGCAGTTCGTCCGGTGGGATGTCGAGCGCCGAGAAGTTGTGGACGGCCGTGCGCAGCCGGCCCATGGTGGCCGCGGCGTGCAGTCCGTGGCCGACGACGTCGCCCACGACGAGGGCGACGCGGCTGCCGGGCAGCGGGATGACGTCGAACCAGTCGCCGCTGACCCCGGACTGCGCCGGAAGATAGCGGTGGGCGACGTCCAGGGCGCTCTGCTGCGGCAGGGCGCGCGGCAGCAGGCTGCGCTGCAGGGTCACGGCCATCGCGTGTTCCCGGGTGTACCGGCGGGCGTTGTCGATGCTGACCGCCGCCCTCGCCACCAGTTCCTCGGCCAGCGACAGGTCCTCCTCGTCGAACGGCTCGGGCTTCTGCGTCCGCCAGAAGTTGGCGACGCCCAGGATGATGCCGCGCGCCGACAGCGGCGTGGTGATCAGTGAATGCACGCCGTGGTCGACGATCCGGCGCGCCCACTGCGGGTCCTGCGCCTGCCACCCGTCCGCCGCCGAAAGGTCCGGCACCACCTGGGAGAGGCCGCTGTCGAAGCCCTGGGCCTGCGGCGTGGACGGAACGAAGGTGATCAGCTGGCCGCGGGGGTAGAAGGGGTGGTCGTCGCAGATCCCGCTGACGGCGACGCGGCGCAGCTCCATGCGGCCGCTGGACGGCTCGTCGCCCTGCAGCACGGGGTCGGCCAGGTCGACGGTGACGAAGTCCGCGAGTCCGGGGACGGCGACGCGGGCCAGTTCCTCGGCGGTGTGCTCGACGTCGAGGGTGGAGCCGATGTCGGTGCCGGCCTCGTAGAGCAGGGCCAGCCGTTTGCCGGCCGCCTCGGCCTTGCCGGAGACCGCCGTCAGCTCGGTGGAGTCGCGGATCGTGGCGACCGTCCCCATGGCGCCGCCGTGGCGGTCGGTCGGCCGCTGGTTCACCACGAGCAGCCGCCCGCCGGCCCGGTGCACCTCGTCGGCGGCCGGGCGGCCCGACAGCAGCAGCTCGCGGGTGTCGGGGGAGAGCCCCGCCAGGTCCGCCGCGTGCCGGCCCTCCGCGTCGGCCGGCAGTCCCAGCAGCTCCTTCGCCTCGTCGTTCGCCAGCACCAGCCGCCTGTCCTGCCCGACGATGACCACGCCCTCGCGCACCGCGTGCAGCACCGCGTCGTGGTGCTCGTACATGCGCGTCATCTCTTCGGGGCCGAGCCCGTGGGTCTGGCGCTTCAGCCGCCGGGCGGTGAGGGCGCTGCCGGTGGTGGCCAGCGCCAGCGCGGCGGCTCCGGTACCGAGGATGATCGGCAGTTGCTCGTTGCCCGCGGCGGTGACGTTCTTGACCTTCATTCCGGCCGAGACCAGGCCCACCACCGTGCCGTCGGGGGTCTTCACGGGCACGACCGCCTGCATCTCATGGCCGAGTGGCCCGTGCACGCTCTCGGTGTAGACGCGGCCGGCCAGGGAGGGCTCGATGGTGCCGACGAAGCGTTTGCCGATCCGGTCGGGCATCGGGTGGGTGTAGCGGATGCCCTGAGTGTCCATGATCACGATGAAGTCGACGCCCGCCTCCTCGCGCGCCGCCTCGGTCAGCGGCTGCAGTGTCTTCGACGGGTCGGACGAGTTCAGAGTGTCGGCGAGGCCGGGGGAGTGTGCGAACGCCTGCGCGACCGCCACCGACCGGTTGCGGGCCTCTTTCTCACTGGCGCTCCGGGATTCCAGGACCAGTGCCAGGATCGCCCCCAGCACCAGCAGAACCACCACCGCCACCTGCACGGCGAACACCCGACCGGCCAGACTCCGGGGGCTCCTCGCTCCGCGTGACCGCTTTGAGGTGCCCTGGGAACGTTTGGCGCGTTCGACCATGGCTCCTTCCTAGCATCGCACCACCCCGGCGGTCACCAGGCAGAACAACATTGGCGCCGAGAACGTCGCCGTAGGCAGCCGGCTCCGCCCCGGTCGGCGCCGTCGGCAGGTAGCGCAGCGTGGCCGGCGACGACTCACCGGTGACCGATGCCCCCGCCGCTCCTGCCGGCCACCCTCGCCACCGTTGCACTGCCCGACGCGAGCGCAGGTAACTGCTGGGGCGCTGCCTGCGGCGCCAGCGCGGCCGCCGCCGGCGGCAGGACCCGGCTTCTCCTCGGCGCCGCTGTGCGGGCCGCCGGGCGGACGGCCTCGTCAGGATCACGGGGTCGCCGAAGGCGGTCGCTCACGGCCGCCGGGCGGACGGCCTCGTCAGGACCGCGGGTCGCGCAAGGCGGTCTCGTTCGGTCGCCAGGCGGCGCAGGTGCGGATGAGCTGCATCCGGGTCAGATCGGGGACCTGGTGGGTGAGTTCCTCGAGTGCCAGGACAAGGAACAGACCGCCCGGCCGCACCGCTGCGGCGGACATGACCTGTGGAGCGGCTGTGAGTCTTCGCCATCCGGACGTAACGGACTGTTACTAGGCGGTAGCACCTTGTTGAACTCGATTTGTGCCCGTACGGCACTTGAAGCATCCCTTCCGGCCATGAATGATCGGGCACTCCAGCGCCCGTTGGACGGACGCGAGTGATCCCTGGCACCACCGACACCACGGTGCCGCGTCCCGTCCCGACCAATCGCGATCCGATGGTCCTCAGCGCCGGTTTCCGCCCGCCTCGTCTCCTCCGGGCCTGCCACGCTCCCCCTTTCCATGAGGATCTGATGACACAACACATACCGGAGGCGGTGTTCTGGTGCCTTGCCGCGGTCTCGCTCGCCGGGCCGTTGCTGCTGGTCCGCCAGTACCGGATCACCGCCGTCCTGCGCCGTCGACTCACGGCCCGGGAAGCCGGCCTGCTCGCGCGTGAGGAGGAGGTCCGACACCTCGCCGAGGTGCGGCTGCCCGCTCTCGCCGAGGCGTCCCGCCGATCCGAGCCCGTACCAGGCCCGCTCGACCCGGAACTCGCCGCAACGGAGTACGGCAGGGACCTGCAGAAGATCGTCGAGCAGTTCACCGACGCCGACTTGTCCGCACAGTCCCGCGCGGACAAGTCGGCGAAGGCGACGCTGAAGACGGCGATGCGAGCCATGCAGGCCCTGGCGAACGAACAGCAGCTGTCCATCTCGGACATGCAGGACCGCCACGACGACCCCCATATGCTCCAGGACCTCCTCGAGATCGACCACGCCAACGCGCAGTTCGGCCGCAGGGCACAGGCCATCGCCGTGCTGTGCGGCTCATGGCCGGGACGCCAGCGGGCCGCGTCATCCCTGCTCGACGTCGTACGCGGTGCGACGTCGAGGATCCGGGACTACCGGCGCGTCAACGTGAACTCCCGGGTCGACATGGACGTCGTCAGCCGAGCGGTCGAGCCGGTCGTCCTCGCGGTCGCCGAACTCCTGGACAACGCCGCGCGGCACTCCCAGCCCAACACCACCGTCGAGGTCGCCATCCAGCCCGCCCACAGCGGCGTCAGCATCGTCATCGACGACGCCGGCATCGGCATGGAGGCGCTCGAGACCGAGGAGGCCACGCGTCGCCTGTCCGGCCTGGATCACATCGACATCAACCGGCTCAGCGACCCGCCGCAGTTCGGATTCGCCCTCATCGGCGTACTCGCCGCCCGGTACGGATTCACCGTCTCGGTCGACACGCAGTCCCCGTACGGCGGCGTGCGGGCCGTGCTCTTCCTCCCCAACGAGCTCATCAACCGGGTGCGTTTCACGGGTCCGCCAGTCCCCGTGCAGGGGGCGAGCGCCCCGGACACCCCGAAGCCGAAGCCGGTCACGCCCGGCGCACCGGTGGCCCCCGCCGCCGAGGAGGCAGCCGCCCCACCGGCTCCCGTCGTGCCCCTCGTCCTCACCGGGCCGGCCGACGCAGCGTCGGCCCTTCCCGAACCGGAGGCGGCGCAGTCGTCCACCGCGGGTGGCCTGCCCAAGCGCCGGCGACGCACGGCGAAGCGCGAAGCAGTGGCCGACCGCGCGGCCCCGGCCTCCTCCGACGCCTCGCTGGTCCGCCCCGCGGCCGAGGCCGCCTCCCGCATGGGCGCCTTCGCCCGCGGCACGCGCTCCGGCCGCGACGCCTCAACCGACACCGAAGGGAACGACCAGCGATGACCGGCCAGATGACCAACGGACTCGGATGGATGCTCGACGAGGTCCTCAAGGTCCCGGAAGCCCGCCACGCGATCCTGCTGTCCGCGGACGGCATGCTCCGGGCCCACTCCCAGGGCATCGAGCGCGACGAGGCGGAACGCCAGGCAGCGGCGTTGTCCGGCCTGCAGTCGATCAGCCGGAGTACCGGCGAGTTCTGCTCGCGGGAGCCCTCGCCCTGGCAGCAGACACTGGTCGAGTTCGTCGACGGGTACGTCTTCCTGGTGGCCGCCGGCGCCGGCGCCTATCTGGCGGTCTCCGCCGGCCCGGACGTCGACATGGAAGCCGTCAGCTACAGCATGCACAAGCTCGTGGACCGGTTGGGCAAGGAGCTGACGAGTCCACCGCGGCGAACCACCGAACCCAGCACACCGGACGAGTCAGGCACGGCATGACCCCGCCACGCCCCCCGCGCGACAAGGGACTTGTGAGGCCCTACGTCGTCACGGAGGGCCGCGCCCATCCGACGCGCAACACACTCGACATCGTGACGCTGGTGACGGCCGTGAACAACCGTCCCCTGGGCGGCCTGAGTCCGGAGAAACGCCGTGTCATGGAACTGTGCCGAGGAGGAGCACTGTCGGTCGCCGAAGTCGCCGGCCGCCTCTGTCTGCCGATGAGCGTCACCAAGATCCTGCTCAGCGATCTCATCGACAGCGGCCATGTCATCGCCCGGCCCCCCGTCCCCAAAGCGCAACTGCCCGACGCCCGACTCCTCCAGGAGGTACTGGATGGGCTCCGAAGCCGTATCTGAACCGCTCTACGTCGCGGACACGGTCACCACCGCGGTGAAGATCCTCGTCGTCGGCCACTTCGCCGTGGGCAAGACGACGTTCGTCGGAACACTCTCCGAGATCCGGCCGCTGCGCACCGAGGAGACGATGACGCAGGCCGGCGAACTCGTCGACGACCTCGAGGGAGCGCCCGGCAAGACCACGACGACGGTGGCCATGGACTTCGGGCGCCTCACGCTCAGCGAGTCCCTGGTGCTGTACCTCTTCGGCGCCCCGGGGCAGAAGCGGTTCTCCCAGCTGTGGAAGGACATGCTGTGCGGAGCGCTCGGCGCGCTGGTGCTCACGGACACCCGGAGACTCGACCAGTCCTTCGACATCATGGGGCTGCTGGAAGATCACGGCATCCCGTACGCGGTCGCCGTCAACCGGTTCGACGGCGCGCCGCCCTTCCCCGACGAGGAGATCCGCGAGGCGCTCGACCTGCTCCCGGAAACCCCTCTGGTCACCTGCGACGCGCGGGAGGGCACCTCCTCCACCAAAGCACTGATCTCCCTCGTCGAGCACCTCCAGATCCGCACCCCTCAGGAGCAGGCATGACGACGCCCCGACCCGCCGCGGGTGACGCCGCGCCTCCTGCCGGCTGCCCGGCGCACGTCGACGCACGGACGGTCGAGCGCCTGTACGGCCCGGAGTTCGCCGCCGACCCCATGGCGTCGTACACCCGCATGCGGGCCCATGGATCCGTGGCGCCCGTGGAGATAGCACCCGGCGTGCGCGCCTCACTGGTCACCGGCTACGAGACCGCCCTGATGGTGCTGCGCAGTCCGGGCAGCTTCTCCAAGGACGCACGCCGATGGCGGGCCCTCGCCGAAGGGACCGTGTCGGCGGACAGCCCGGTCGTGCCCATGATGATGCACCGGCCGAACGCCCTGTGGGCCGACGGGGACGAGCACACCCGGCTGCGTGGCGCCATCACCGACAGCCTCGCCCGCCTGGACCCCGACGCGCTCAAGGGATACGCGGAGCACAGCGCGGACACCCTCATCGACCGGATCGCACCCAACGGACGGGCGGACCTGCTGGGCGAGTACGGTGCGGTCCTGCCCCTGCTGGTCTTCAACCAGCTCTTCGGCTGCCCTCCCGACGTCGGGGACAAGCTGGTCGAGGGGATGTCCGGGATCTTCGACGCCGACGCCGACTCCGAGAAGGCGAACGCGGTACTGACCGAGGGCGTCGCCGAGTTGGTCGCACTCAAGCGGGAACAGCCGGGGCGGGACGTGACGTCCTGGCTGATGGCCCACCCCGCCGGGCTCACCGACGAGGAGATGATGCATCAGCTGGTCCTCCTCATGGGCGCGGGCACCGAGCCCCAGCAGAACCTGATCTGCAACGGGCTGCGGCTCCTGCTGTCCGACGACCGGTTCGCCGGTGATCTCGCAGGCGGCAGCATGCCCGTCGAGGACGCCATCGACGAGGTGCTGTGGAGCGACCCGCCGATCGCGAACTACGCGGTCCACTACCCGCTCCAGGACGTTGAGATCGACGGGGTCCTCGTCCGCGAGGGCGAGCCCGTCCTGATCAGCCTGGCCGCCGCGAACACCGACCCGGGCCTCGCGAGCGACCGCCGTGCGGGCAACCGCGCGCACCTCGCGTGGAGCGCCGGCCCCCACACGTGTCCCGCGAAGGGCCCCGCCCGGTCGATCGCCGCGGTCGCCCTGGAGAAGCTTCTCGACCGACTCCCCGACATCGAGCTGGCCGTTCCGGTCGAGGAGTTGGAGTGGCGGCAAGGTCCCTTCCACCGGGCTCTGGCCGCTCTGCCCGTCCGCTTCCCGCCGATCACTTCCGCCGTCCGGACCTCAGCGGACCGCGATCGGACGACGGATCCGGTCCCGTCGCCATCCGCCCCTATGGCCACGTCGTCGACAGCGAGCGAACCCGGATCCGTGAGCGCGGCCCGACCGCGCTGGTGGAACCTCCTGGCGAGGTGGCGCCACCGGCGACAGGCCACGTGAGCGGTCTCGATCACCCATCCGGAAGCCGTTCGGTGCCCACACCGGGGACCGTGGGGGGCCGGCCCCTCTGGCGCAGGTCAGCTGTCGTCTCGAGTGAGCACGACCACGTCGTCGCCCATCCCGATGACGAGGTCCGGCCCGACGGCCGCCACGCACTGGGCTCGCGCCGGTAGTCCGACCTTCTCGCGGAGCCGGACTTCGGCGAGATCCCAGACGTACACCGTGCCGCTGTTGTCGAGGGTGATGGCGTCCGTGCGACCGTCCCCGGTGGCGCACGCGACCGCCAGCACCCCCGAGGCGTGATCGGGGAGGGTGGTCCGCAGGGTGCCGTCCGTGAGATCCCAGACCCGTACGACGGTGTCGTTCCCGCCTACGGTCAGGGCGTGCGGGCGGCCGTCGACGACGGTGTGCGCGAGCGTGCGGATCGAGTAATGCCCGGTGGGCACGGTGGCGGTGACGCGCCGGCCCTTGGCGGTGAACCTCCAGACCCGGAGTGCGCCGTCGTCGCTCCCGGTGACCAGGTGGGGGCGGCCGTCGACGGTGACGGACTCCATGCCGCTCACCGCCGAACGGGTGCGGTCGGTGAGGGACGGACGGCCGGTGGCGTCCGCCGGGTCCCACACCCGCACGGTGCGCTCCTGGTCGGAGGTGACCACGTGCGGGCGGCCGTTGACGTCGGCCCACGCCACGGTCTCCACCCGATGGTCGTGTCCGGGCAGGCTCCGCAGCCCGGTCCCGGCTGCGAGGTCCCACACCCGGGCCTCGCTGCAGCAGCCCCCGGTGACCGCGTGAGGG
Source organism: Streptomyces sp. NPDC005017 (assembly GCF_042873115.1). Classification (NCBI taxonomy): domain Bacteria; kingdom Bacillati; phylum Actinomycetota; class Actinomycetes; order Kitasatosporales; family Streptomycetaceae; genus Streptomyces; species Streptomyces sp. NPDC005017. Next base: position 31,951 of record NZ_JBIALD010000022.1, read on the forward strand.
CGGCCGTCCACCGTCGAGCACGCCAGCACCTCCACCCTGTGCCGGGTGGGAAGGACGAGTCGTTCCGTCCCGTCGGCGAGGTCCCATACCCGCACCGTGGTGTCCCCGCCGGTCACGGCGTGCGGGCGGCCCTCGATCGTCACCGCGTGCACGGCCTCCACGGTTTCGGTGTGACCCTTCCGCGCGACAGGCGGGAGAGCGTCACGCAGGTCCCATACCCGGGGGCGCGCGGAATGCCCGCCGCTCACCGCGTAGGGGCGGCCCCGGGCCTCCGCGCAGGCCAGCACGTCCACGTAACCGTGGTGTCCGGTCAGGACCGCGCGCTGTGAGCCGTCGGTCAGGTCCCATACCCGGACCGTGCGGTCGCCACCGGTGGTCACCGCGTGCGGGCGGCCGTCGAGGACGACGCAGGTCACCGCGGAGATCCACGAAGTGTGCCCGCTCAGCAGGGCGCGCTCAGAGCCGTCGGTGAGGCACCACACCCGCGCCGCGTCCTCGCCGCCGCTGCCGGTGACGGCGTGGGGAATGCCGTCGATCACCGTACAGGCCACGGAGTAGACGGCGGACGTGTGGCCCGTGAGCACGGCCTGCTCGACGCCCTTGTCCAGGTCCCAGACCCGTACGGTCGTGTCGTCACCCCCCGTCACGGCCATGGGGCGGCCGTCGACTTCGGCGAAGGCGACCGTCCGTACCGTGTCGGTGTGGCCGGTCATCCGGGCACGCACCGAACCGTCGACCAGATCCCACATCCGGACCACGCGGTCCTCGCCCGCCGTGACCGCGTACGGCCGGCCGTCGATCACCGTGCAGCCCACCGCGCGCACCCAGCCCTTGTGCCCGCCGAGAGCCATGCGTACGGCCCCGGTGTCGAGGTCCCACACCCGCACACCGCCGGAACAGGTCCCGGTCACCACGTGGGGGCGCCCCTCGATCTCGACGCAGTCCAGCGCGTACACGCCGTCGTCCTCGGTGATCACGAGGTGCTCGGTACCGTCCACCAGGTCCCACACCCGCACGTGCGAGTCGTAGCAGCCGGTCACCGCATGGGGCCGTCCGTCGATGACGGCGCAGGCGGCGGCGTCCACGCCCAGCCCCGCCTTGGCGAGGCGCAGCGCCGGGTGGACCATCGTGCCGGTGGCCCAGCGCGGCCGCCACGGCCGGACGCGGGACAGCTCCCGGGCGAGGCCGATCTCGCCGTGGCGGGCGGCGTCGACGGCGAGGATGTCCCGCCGCTCCGGCAGGCCGACGGTGGCGTGGACGTCCGCCGAGGCCCGGTAGACGCTCCGACGTATCCGCCTCTCTTCAGAGAACCGCCCCTCGGGCGGGCCGGAGGTGTTGAGGGCACGCAGAAGTCCGCCGGGGTCGGCGTGGACCAGGTACTCGGCGTCCTCCAGCAGCTCGTCCAGGACACCGCCCGCACTCGCGTGCGTGGCGAGGTGCCGGACGATGTACGGGGCGGCAGCCGACCAGTCCCGGCGCCCGGTGCCGCCGTCCGCGGGCACCTCGGCCAGCAGCGCGGCGGTGATGGCCCGTTGCGCCTGCTGCTCGCCGGCCTGATCTCCTCGGTCGCGCAGCCCCAGGGCCTCGGCCGGGTCCCGGAGCCGGTAGTCGGAGGCCGTCGGCGTCACCGTCTCGCTCAGGCGCCCACCCCACCGCTCCCGGCACTCGTCCACGTCCTGAGTCGTCCACGGGCGCCCCGACAGGGCGCGGGCCAGCACCGCCCACAGGGCCGCAGGCAGCCCGGCGCCCTCCGCAAAGGCCAGCGGCCGCAAAAGCGTGGGCAGGTCGTCAGCCGCCGCTCCGCGCTCGTCAGATGCGCTCCCCACCGCCACCACACGCTCCTCTTCGGTCCGCCCCACCCCGACCTGTCCACAAGGCAGCGGGGTCATTTCCTGTCCAGGACCCTACCGACGGCCACTGACAGCGACGGCGGTCACGCTCCGACCGGCTATGTGGCTCGGGGATGTCAGCGGCGGGGAAGGGCGGTGCCGGGGGCTGGGTGGGTCCCGCGGCGCGAGTGACCGCCGTCGCGGGCGCTCAGCCGTGCGTCGCGGCCGCCCCTGTTCCGTTCATACGCGCAGGCGGGCGGACAGGCCCTCGAAGTAGCTGCGGTGCACGGCCGCCAGGTCGACCTTTTCGGGGTCGAGCAGCCACAGCAGGTGGGCGCCTTCGAGGAGGGCGGCCGTCTCCGCTGCCAGGACCTGCGGATCGAGGCCCTCCCGGGCCGAACCGTCGGCGACGGCACGAGCGAACAGGGCGGAGAGATGACCGCGCAGCGCCCGGCCGCGGCTGTGGAACTTCTGCCCAGTGATCGTAAAGCCCTACTCGAGCATCGTCTCCGGCAACGGACGGATCGTTCCCCGGGGCTTGTGATGCGTGTGTCGGAGGATTCTCTTCGAAGAGGCGCTGGACGGGGGCGGCGGGGTCTTCGGCCGACCCCGACCGCCGCGATGTCGTCCGCGTCGACGAACGCTTCCCGGCCGCCGCCGCTCGGGACCGTGATCACTCCGCCGGCGACCGGGAGGTGATCGTCGGCGAAGCCCTGCACGACCCACGACGACACCGCGCTGCCCGGATCCCGTGGCGTACGGTCCGATGCCCCGGCCGCCCACCGCCCGCAGCGGATCTCACCGAAACCCGGCGGTGCCGCCGTCCGGCCGGGACATCCGAACCGATACCGGGAATCAGGCCGCGAGGACCTCCTGCTCGCGGTCCAGCGCCTTGACCTTGGGCTTCTTGTTCGGCAGCGAGAGCCGGACGACCTTGTGCCACGCGGAGAACACCTGCTTGGGCAGCGGCCCGGTGACGTACTCCAGCTCGTACTTCTCGAACAGCGCGCGCACCTTCACCGCGACCTCGGCGTACCGGTTGCTCGGCAGGTCCGGGAACAGGTGGTGCTCGATCTGGTGCGAGAGGTTGCCCGTCATGAAGTGCATGGCCTTGCTGCCGCTGATGTTCGCCGAGCCCATCATCTGGCGCAGGTACCACTGGCCGCGCGTCTCGCCCTTGATCGACCGGCGCTCGAAGACCTGCACGCCCTCGGGGAAGTGCCCGCACATGATCACCGAGTGGGACCAGAGGTTGCGGACCAGGTTCGCGGTGAACGTGGCGGCGAGCGTGGTGAGGAACGACGGGCCCGACAGCAGCGGGTGGATCACGTAGTCCTTGAGGACCTGCTTGCGGATCTTGCGGCCCACGGCCTTGGCCCGCGCCCGGAACTCCGGGTTCTTGCGGCGGCGCTTGCTCAGGTTCCTGCCGAGCTCCAGGTCGTACGCGGCGATGCCGTACTCGAAGAAGCAGGCGTTGACGAAGTTCCACAGCGGCTGGCCGAGGTGGAACGGGTGCCACCTCTGGTCCTCGTCGACGCGCATGATGCCGTAGCCGAGGTCGTTGTCCTTGCCGAGCACGTTCGTGTACTTGTGGTGCAGCTCGTTGTGCGAGTGCTTCCACTGGTCGGCCGGCGAGACGTGATCCCAGTCCCAGGTGGTGGAGTGGATCTTCGGGTCCCGCATCCAGTCCCACTGGCCGTGCAGGATGTTGTGGCCGATCTCCATGTTGTCCATGATCTTCGCCACGGACAGTCCGGCGGTGCCGAGAATCCACGCGGGCGGGAAGAACGAGAACAGCAGCACGCCCCTGCTGACCAGCTCGAGCTTGCGCTGCGCCGAGATGACCTTGCGGATGTAGGCCGCGTCCTTCTCGCCACGGCTGGCGATCACCTCGTCGCGGATCGCGTCCAGCTCGCGGCCGAGCTCCTCGATCTGCTCCGCGGTCAGGTGGGCGGTGGGGTCGATGGCGGTCAAGGTGTTCCTACCGTTCGATGTCGCAGGGGCCCGCGGCGGCGGACACGCAGGTCTGGATGAGGACGCCCGGTTCGGCCTCGGTGATCTCGCCGGTGCGCAGGTCGCGGACGGCGCCCGCCTTGAGCGGCGTGGTGCAGCCGAAGCAGATGCCCATGCGGCACCCGGAGGGCATGAGCACTCCGGCCGCTTCGCCGACGTCCAGCAGAGGCGTGGTCCCGTCGGCGTCGACGCTCTTGCCGGTGGTGCTGAACGTGACCTCGCCGCCGTCGCCAGCGACGACGATGCTGGGGCGGAAGCGTTCGGTGTGCAGGCGCTCCTCGAGGCCGTGCTCGGCCCAGTGCTTCTCGGCGGCGTCGAGCAGTCCCGCGGGCCCGCAGGCCCAGGTCTCGCGCTCGGCCCAGTCGGGTACGAGTTCGTCGAGGCGGGCGATGTCGAGCATGCCGTCGGTGTCGGTGTGCACCTCGGTGAGCTGCAGCTTCTTGTCCGCGACCAGGTCGTGCAGCTCGTTGCGGAAGATCACGTCGTGCGGCTGCGGCGCGCTGTGGACCATGACGACGTCGTCGAATTCGGTGTCTCGCAGCATTCCCATGACGGGCGTGATGCCGCTGCCGGCCGTGAGGTAGAGCACCTTGGCGGGCTTGGTCCGCGGCAGTACGAAGTCACCGGTCGCCTGGTCGAGGTGGATCAGCGTGCCCGGTTGCGCCCTGCGGACGAGGTGGTTGCTGACCTTGCCGTCCGGGATCGCCTTCACGGTGATCGTGAGGCGGCCGTCCTGGCGCTTCGCCGGTGAGGTGAGCGAGTAGGCACGCCACAGGCGCACCCCGTCGACGTCGACTCCGATCCGCACGTACTGACCGGCCGTGTGGCCGCGCCAGCCCCGTCCCGGTCTGATCACGATGGTCGCGGCGTCGCCCGTCTCGGGGTGCACGGCCTCGATGCGCCCCCGCAGGTCGGCGCCCGCGCGCATCGGGCTGACCAGGTCGAGGTAGTCAGACGGCAGCAGCGGCGTCGTGACCATCTCCAGTAGTTTCCACGCGCTGCTGCGGAGGGCTGTACTCGTCATGACTCCAGCTTGCTGCGCCTCAGGGCGTAAAGTCCTGACCGCAGGACGTAAATCTGGTCAGCAAAATTGTTCGCAGGGAATAAAAAGTGAGCCATGTGATCAGGAGGGCCAGCGAGCTGGCCCTGGACGAGACGACGGTCACCGTACTTCGGGCCGGGCTGAAGGCCACCGCCGACGAGGTCGTCCAGGCGATCATCGACGAGGTCCCGCCCTACGCCAACGCCCTCTCGGGCCACATGGGCGCCACCATCCGCCGAGCCGTCCGCACCGCCCTGGGCCACTACCTGGACCTCGCGAGCGGGAACGCCACGGGCGGTGACGGCGGTGACGCGGCCTACGAGCTGGGCCGCGGCGAGGTCCGCGACGGCCGTTCGATGGACGCCCTGCTCAGCGCCTACCGCGTCGGCGCCCGCGTGGCCTGGCGATGCCTGGCGGCGGGGGCCGTACCCGCGGGTCTGCCCGCCGCCGAGGTCGCCAAGTTCGCCGAACTGACCTTCGCCTACATCGACGAGCTCTCCGCCGCGAGCGCCGCGGGCCACGCCGACGAACTGGCCGCCCGGGGCAGGGCCCACGAACTCCACCTGGAATACCTGGCCCGCGACCTCCTCGCCGGCGCGAGCCCGGACGTGCTCCTCGTCTCCGCTCAACGGGCAGGCTGGCAGCCTCCGGTTTCACTGACCGCGGTCCTGCTGCCCGCCGCCCAGGCCCGGCCCGCCTACCGCACGCTCGACCCCAGCACCCTCGTCCTCGACGATCTGCCGGACGCCACCGGTGTGCTGCTCGTCCCCGACGCCGACCGATCCCATCTCTTGCGGCAGCTGACCGACCGCACCTCCGTGGTCGGCCCCACCCGGCCATGGATTCGAGCGTCCACCTCGTACGCACGAGCCGTACGCGCCCGCTCCCTCTCCTCCGATATCCGCGACACCGAGGACCACCTGCCCGAGCTGGTGCTGAGCGCCGACGTGGACGCGTTCGCGGACCTGCGTGCCCGAGCCCTCGCACCGTTGCGGACCCTGCCTGTCGCGACCGCACGGCGGCTGGAGGAGACGCTGCGGGAGTGGCTGCTCCACCAGGGCAGGCGGGACGAGGTCGCGGCGGCGTTGTTCGTCCATCCCCAGACCGTCCGGTACCGGATGACGCAGCTGCGGGAGCTGTTCCCGGACCTCGCATCGCCACACCGGGTCCTCGAACTGACGCTGGCGGTGGGTCTCCGGGGCGGCTGACCCGTATGCCGACCGTCCACGACCGCAGACAAGGCTTCGGAAAACCCGCCGGGGGCTGTCCCCGAGAGGCGCGGCGGCGGATAGGTGTGCGACGGCCCGTGCCTCCCTTCCGGCCGGTCAACGGACGACCGACCGGAGAGGCCTGACGCACCGTGCGAGGGATGATGGGGGTGGAATGACGGAACGTGAGGTCAGGAGCTTCCATGGTGAAGAGGGTCCACCGACCCCGTGAGGACGCGGAGTTCGATTTCATCCTCGGGGTGAGCGGAGTTCCGGTCCTCGCCTACTTCACCGGGACGTGGCCCAAGGCGATCGAGCCCTGCCGGGTGATGGACCTCGTCGTGGGAGACGTCGCCGACGACTACACGGGCCGCCTGACGGTCGTACGCGCCGACATCACGCGTTGTCCGGCCGCAACCCGGCGATACGGGATCACCGGCGCCCCGTCCTACGTCCTGCTCAAGGAGGGCGAGGCGGTGGCGCGCGGTACCGGGCCTATGACCAACGCCGACGTACGGAAGCTCCTGGACGACCACCTCTGAGCGGCCGATGCGGCACGTGGTCGCGACGCCCGTCGCGTCCCCGCAGGCGTCAGCCGCGGCTGCCGGTGTCGACGAGGTCGGCCCAGCGCGTGATCCCCTCGGTGTCGACGCGCACGCCGCAGCGGGCCGCCAATGCGGCGACAATGTCGATGCCGCGGCCGTGCTCGTCCGGGTCCGGGTTCTCCCACCCGTCACCGGCGAGGACGGGTCCCGCGTCGGTCACTTCCACGCGCAGGGCCCGATGTCCGTCGAGGCGGACCCACGACAACCGCAGCGTGGCCGGTGGCAGGGCGTGGACCAGTGCGTTGGTCAGGAGTTCCGAGACCACCAGGAGTACGTCCATGGCGGCGTCGGGGCACAGGCCCCACTCGGCGAGTACGTGGCGGACCTGCCCGCGGACGGCGGGCACGGCCCCCGGGCTGTGGGGGACGGGGCAGACGTGATCGGCGCTGTGGGGGCCGAGGCGGTCGACTGGCGTGGGGTCGACGATGTTGAGCTGGGCGGTCATCTGCCCTCCTCGACGAACGGTGCCGACGGGTGCCGACTGCACGCACGCTATGAAGTGATGTGGGGCCGGTCAATAAACGTCGTTCGGCATTGCCGAACGCTGGTTGCGATTGAGGGAGGCCTCGGTGCCATGGCCGATGTGGGACGGGGAACGCGGATCTAGAATCGCGGTATGGCCGGTCCCGTCCAGTCCATCGAACGGGCGGCGGCGATCCTCCGTCTGCTCGCCGCGGGCCCCCGTCGGCTGGGGCTCGGGGAGGTGGCCGCCTCGCTGGGGCTGGCCAAGGGGACGACGCACGGCATCCTGCGCACCCTTCAGCTCGTGGATTTCGTCGAGCAGGACGCGGCGACCGGGAAGTACCAGCTCGGGGCGGCTCTCCTGCATCTCGGCACCAGCTACCTCGACGTGAACGAGCTGCGGTCGCGCTCGATCAACTGGGCCGACGCCCTGGCCGCCCGCAGCGGCGAAGCGGTCCGCCTGGGCACTCCCCTGGAGGGCAGGGTGCTCATCATCCACCACGTCTTCCGGCCGGACGACACCCTCCAGACCCTGGACGTGGGCGCGCTCCTGCCCCTGCACGCCTCCTCGCTCGGGAAGGTGCTGCTGGCGTTCGGCACCGCCAACCTCGACTCGGCGGTCGACGCAGGGCTGGAGGCGTACACCCGGCACACCCTGGCCCACGCCGACGAGCTGACCCGCGCCCTCGCCGAGATCCGGGAGAACGGCTGGGGCGCCGAGGTGCAGGAGATGAGCATGGGAGAGGCCGGCGTCGCCGCGCCCATCAGGGGGCACGGTGGTCTCGCGGTGGGCGCCATCGGCCTGTCCGGCCCCGTCGAGCGGATCTGCGACGTCAGGGGCCGGCCGGAGATCAAGCTGCTCACGCTGCTCCGCGAGGCCGCCTGGGCGATCTCGAAGAACCTGGGGGCCGCCCGCTGGTAGGTCCCTCGCGCAGCGCACCCCGACGCATCGGAAGGCGGTCCGGATCATGGTCGAACGGTATGTGATGGCCATCGACCAGGGCACCACCTCCACCCGGTGCATCCTGTTCGACCACCGCGGGCGACTGGTGTCCGTGGCCCAGCGCGAGCACCAGCAGTTCTTCCCGAAGCCGGGCTGGGTCGAGCACGACGCCCTGGAGATCTGGCGCAATCTGCGGCGCATCGTGCCCGAAGCCCTGTCCGGCGCGGGCGACGGCGTCGCCGCCGAGGCCGTCTCGGCCCTGGGCATCGCGAACCAGCGCGAGACGACCGTCCTGTGGGACCGGCACACCGGCACCCCGCTGAACAGGGCGATCGTCTGGCAGGACACCCGCACCGCCCCGCTCGTCGAAGAACTGCGCAGCGACCCGGGCGACGCGTTCTTCCTGGAACGCTGCGGCCTGGCGCCCTCGACCTACTTCTCCGCCCCACGGATCCGCTGGCTCTTCGACCACGTGCCCGGCCTGGGACAGCGGGCCGCGAACGGCGACGTCCTGTTCGGCACGATCGAGTCCTGGCTGATCTGGAACCTCACCGGAGGGACGGAGGGAGGCCGACACATCACCGACGTGACCAACGCCAGCCGCACGATGCTCATGAACATGAGCACGCTCGAATGGGACGAGGAACTGCTGGGCTTCTTCGGGATCCCGCACGCGATCCTGCCCGAGATCCGCTCCTCGGCGGAGTGGTACGGCGAGGACCGCTCGGTGCTCGCGGGCAGGCCCATCACGGCCGCGCTCGGCGATCAGCAGGCCGCGCTCTTCGGGCAGACCTGCTTCTCCCCGGGCGAGGCGAAGTGCACCTACGGAACCGGCAGCTTCCTGGTGCTCAACACCGGCACCGACGTCGTCCGGTCCAGCAACGGGCTGCTCACCACCGTCGCCTACAAGATCGACGAGCAGCCCGCGGTCTACGCGCTGGAAGGCCCCATCGCCGTCACGGGCGCCCTGGTCCAGTGGTTCCGCGACCGCCTGGAGATCATCAGCAGCGCACCGGGCATCGAGACCCTCGCCCGGACCGTCGAGGACAACGGCGGCTGCTACATCGTCCCGGCGTTCTCCGGCCTCTTCGCACCCCACTGGCGCAGCGACGCACGCGGCGTCATCGTCGGCCTGACCTCGTACATCACCAAGGGGCACCTGGCCAGGGCGGCGCTGGAATCCACCGGCTGGCAGACGAAGGAGGTCGTCGACGCCATGAACGCCGATTCCTCGCTCACCCTGAGAGAGCTGAAGGTCGACGGTGGCATGACGTCCGACAACCTCCTCATGCAGATCCTGGCCGACGTCCTCGACGTGCCGGTGGTGCGGCCCATGGCGGCCGAGACCGTCTCCCTGGGCGCCGCCTACGCCGCAGGACTGGCCGCCGGCTACTGGGCGGACCTGGAGGTGCTGCGCGGCAACTGGCACCGGGCGGCCCAATGGCTGCCGGACATGGACCCCACGCGACGGGCGTCGGAGTACGAGAACTGGCAACGGGCCGTCGAACGGTCCCTGGGCTGGATCAGACCGCCGGACGACTCATAGCCCGTGTGCGCCGGACGTCGCGTACGGTCCCGCTCCGCCCCCGCAGATCCCGCCCGCCCTACGCGCGGCCGCCAGACCGGCGTCGGCACCTCGGCTCCGTGCCGAGGTCCGTGGCGCACCCGCGGGGCGAGGCCGGCCGTCGGGTGCGGCGGCGGCCCCCGGCCGGGCACCTGCCCGGCGAACGTCTTGCCCGAGCAGGAGGCCGCCTCGCCGACGACCCGGCGCACCCGCAACGACATCCCGACGAGCTCGCCCGACGTGGTCGGGTCTGCAGAACTGTCGTCCCCACCACACACGGTCGAAACGATCTCCGGGCGGCTTCGGCTGTCATCACTCGAGGTTCAACTGTCTCGTTGCGTGCTCGACCACAAGCCGTGGACCAGCGCCCGTTCTCGTGAACAGAGCCAGGCCACCGCCCGGGACGGGTGCCCGCTCAGCCGTTCCGGCCCAGAGGGCGGCGCGCGGTGACCAGCCACGCCACACTGCGCAGCCATACCGCACCGCCCGCTTCGTGAGCCCGCAGGACGTCGGTCAGGGTCGAGGAAGCGAGCGCGTGCTGCTGCGCTTCCGCCTGGACCAGCATGTGGTGTCCGGGACCGGAGTCCAGCATGAACGCCGCGGCTTCGGCCGCGTCCCGCCCCCAGTTGCCGGCCGCCTCCACCCGTACGGCTTCAGCACCCTCGAATCCGGCGGCGGCAAGGATGCCGAGCACGTGATCGCGGTCCGTGAGTGAGAACATCCCTGGCGCTCCTGGCTTGCCGAAGTCACCGGTCGGCAGGATGCCGCGCAGCGCGCGGAATGCCTGGAGCCACTCGTTCTCCTCGGGTTCTGCCGCGCAGATGAACGCCGCACGGCCGCCGGGGCGCAGAGCACGGCCGATGTTGGTGAAGGCGGCGACGGGGTCGGCGAAGAACATGATGCCGTAGCGGCTGATGGCCACGTCGAATGCGGCGGGTGCGAAGGGGTGTACCTGGGCGTCTCCCTGGCTGAAGGACACGTTGGCCGGCCCCTCCTGCCGGGCGCACGCGCGGGCCCGGTCCAGCATGGGCTCGGACAGGTCCACGCCCAGGGCCCGGCCGCCGCGGGCCCGTTCGGCGGCCAGCCGGGTGGTCTGGCCCGCGCCGCAGCCGATGTCCAGGACAGCGTCCCCGTCACCGATTGCAGCCGCGTCGAGGAGCGGCCGGTTGAAGCCTTGGTTGATGAAGTCCCAGCGGCTCTGGTTGCGTGCCCACTGGCTGCCTTCGTAGCCGTTCCATGCCTGTACCTGACCGCTGTCGGCGACGTGATCCATGCGATGCCTCCAAGCCGCCGCCTGCCCGTGGGGAGGCGGCATCTAGAATGGGCGTATGCCCAAACAGTATGGGCGCTCGCCCATACTTGCAACGGATTCTTCGAAGGGAGCTCTTGATGTCACCGCGTGGAGTGGCGATTCCCGATCTGCGGGACCGGCTGTTCACGGCCGCGGAACGGGTCGTGGTGCGCGACGGCGCCTCGGCCCTGACGAGCCGGGCGGTCACGGACGAGGCGGGCTGCGCCAAGGGGGTCCTGCACACCCACTTCTCGGGTCTGGACGAGTTCATCTCGCAGCTCGTCCTGGACCGTTTCGCGCGCAGCGCCCGGCACGCCGAAGAGCTGACCGGGCGAGCCGGGCAGGGCCGCGTGTCGGACAATCTGGCCGAAGTCGCGCTCGCACTGCTGGATTCCCTGCCCGCGGCGGTCGTCAGCCTCGCCATGACCCGGCCGGGCGCCTCGCTCCACACCCGCCAGGCACTGGAGGCGGGAGCGCCGGGTTTCACCGCCATGCAGGAGTCGATCGTCGGCTACCTGGAAGCGGAACGGCACCTCGGGCGAGTGGCCCAGGACATCGACGCCGTCACGACCGCGCTGGCGCTCGTCGGCACGGTCCACCACCTGCTGATGACCCGCAGCCCCGACGACCCCTCAGACGCACGGCAGACCGCCGAACGCCTCGTCGCGCTGCTGCTGGGCGAGCCTTCACACCCGGCACGCCCGTCGTAGCGCACTCGCCCGACCCTGCGCCTGGTCGGCGGCGAGTGAGGTGTTGTGGGGCACGGTGCCGGGGGAGTGGTGTTCGCCCGGCTCGTCGTCCTCGGCGTGGGTGTCGGTCCACTCCTGGGCGGTCTCCGCTCCCTTGCCTTCGCGTGTCGCGCGCGGCCGCCTGCCAGTCGCGCCCAGACGCAGTTTTCCGCCCTGCTCGTGCCGGGCACAAAGCGGGCCCCGACGTGAACAACGGGAGTGCAGGCCGCGGGCCGCGCAGCGGCTGTTGTGGAAAGGGCCGACCGGGCGCGCGAGGACGTTTCCGCCGGCCATGAGGGCCTGCTCAGGCGGCACCGGCTGGCCCCATTGCCACCACCAAGACCGCCGCCGATAAGGGTCGATAGCCTGACCGGCATGAGTGACGGCATCGCGTGGACAGGCGCACACCATCACATCCCTTCATCGGCCGTGCCCGGCATGCTCAGCGGCATCTCGCTGACCCTGGCCCGAGGCGTGGAGACGGACGAGTTCCTCATCAACCTGGGCGCCGACCTCGACGAGTTGGCCGGGCACACCCCGTGCAGGGAGCTGCGCGCACCGGCCGGGCGGCCGGGCCGGCCCTCCCCCCACCTCAACCGCGCCATGTCCTGATGCCCCTGGGTGACGCGCTGAGGTGCCGGACGCCAAGGGCGGGCAGGAGTCGAGTCAGCGGTCGACCAGCCGTGGACGCGGGGCCTCACCCGTGGATTCCGCGTCGGTGTCGTCGGTGCCGACCGGGCCGCGGGGAAGCATCCGGTCCAGCCACTTCGGCAGCCACCAGTTGGTCCGGCCGAGGAGTGTCATGGTCGCCGGTACCAGCACCATGCGTACGACCGTGGCGTCGATGAAGATCGCGGTGGCCAGGCCGAGCCCGAACATCTTGGTGGAGGGGTCCTCGGCGACGGCGAAGGACAGGAAGACCGCCACCATGATGAGGGCGGCCGAGGTGATGATCCGGGCGGTGCGCGAGACGCCCTCGACGATCGCCGTGCCGTTGTCGCCGGTGCGCAGGTACTCCTCGCGTACGCGGGAGAGGAGGAACACCTCGTAGTCCATCGACAGGCCGAACAGGATGGCGAAGAGGAACATCGGGATGAACGACACGATCGGGACCGTCGCCTCCAGCCCGATGAGTGCGCCTCCCCAGCCCCACTGGAAGACCGCGACCATGATGCCGTAGGACGCGCCGATGCTCAGGAGGTTCAGCAGTACCGCCTTGAGCGGTACGACGACCGAGCGGAAGACCAGCATCAGCAGCAGGAACGACATCGCCAGCACCGCGGCGACGAACACCGGCAGGCGCTGGCTGGTGCGCTGGCCCACATCGGACAGGCTCGCGGCGGCGCCGCCGACGTGGGCCCTGGCCGGGGCGTGCCCGATCGCCGCGGGCAGCACGTCGGTGCGCAGCCGGGCGATGGTGTCGGCCGTGGCCTTGTCCTGGGGGCTGGTGGTCGGGAACACCACGAGGGTCGCGATGCCGGTGACCCGGTCGACGTGCGTCGGCGCGACGGACGCGATGCCCGGATCCGCCGCGACCGCCCTGACGAGTCGGTCCAGCGCTCCCGGATCACCGGTGGGGTCCGCGGCGATGACGAGGGGACCGTTGGTGCCCGGGCCGAATCCCTCGGCGACGAGGTCGTAGGCACGGCGCTCGGTACGGCTGTGGGGCAGTGAGCCGTCGTCGGGCAGGCCGACGCGCAGGCCGAGCACGGGCAGCGTCGCGGTCAGCAGCAGCCCCGCCGCGCCGACCGCGTACGGCACCGGGTGCCGGCTGACGTGCCCGATCCAGCGACGCCACCCGGCGGCGTGGGCGGCGCCCGCCGCCGGGCCCCGCCGCCGCTTCCTCGTCCGCAGAGCCCGGCCGATCCGGCCGGCCCGGGCCAGGCGCGGGCCCGCCGCGCCGAGGAAGGCCGGCAGCAGCGTCACCGACGCGAGCACCATCGTCAGGACGACGACCGAGACGGCGACCCCGCCCACCGTCATGAACGGCACGTTCGCCACCGCCAGGCCGAGGATCGACACGACGACGGTGCCGCCGGCGAAGACCACCGGCCGCCCCGCCGTCGCCACCGCTCGTCCGGCAGCCGCCTGCGGACCGAGCCCGCTCGCGAGGTACTCCCGGTGCCTGGCGAGCACGAACAGCGCGTAGTCGATGCCCACTCCGAGCCCGACCATGCTCCCCAGGACCGGTGCGAAGGTGGGGACCTCCGTCACCCCCGCCAGTACCGTCATCGTGGCGACCCCGACGGTCAGCCCGAAGACCGCCATGCCGATCGGCAGCGCGGCGGCGACGAGCGAACCGAACGCCAGGAACAGGATCGCGGCCGCGGCGAGGAGACCGATCAGCTCGCTCGCGCCGCCGTCGGGCTCGGAGAAGGCGTAGAAGAGGCTCCCGCCCATCTCGACGCGCAGCGGCAGCTCGGCGCGCAGCCGGTCGCCGAGATCGACGAGGGCGTCGAGGTCTCCGGCCGACAGCCGGCTCTGGTCGGGGTACTGCACCCGGACGACCGCGATCCGCCCGTCGGCCGAGACGAGGCCGCCGCGCACGGCGGTGTCCCCGCCCGCGTCGAGCGCCCCCGCCGGGTCACTCGTGCCGAGCACGTGCGGCAGCCGCTTCACCTCGGCCCGCAGCCGCGTGAGAGCGGTGCGCGCGCCGTCGTCGTCGAAGAACGTCGCACCGGCGTCGAGGGGGGTGACGACCACCTGGGCGGTCATCCCCTCCTCGCCGGTGCCGGCCCGCTCGATCAGTTCCGCGGCCCGCTGGGAGTCCAGTCCCGGAGCGGTCATGGAGTCCGCGGTCCGCCCGCCGAAGGCGACGGCGGCGAGGACGGCGAGCGTGGTGGCGACCAGCCATGCCGCGATCACCCGCCAGGGATGGCGGGCGGCGCCTGCGCCCAGGCGCAACAGGGCTTTCGAGAGCATCGGGTCCTCCAACCACCTCGTCGGCCGTCCTTGTACGGCCGCCGATGCCGAGGCTCGTCGCCACGGCGCTCCGCGGCATCGGCCCGCGGGCCGCGGATCCGTCGGCCCCGGGGCGGAGTGACGACCCGTCCTTTCGGCCGATGCGCGGCACGCCCCGGTCTCTAGGCTGGGAAGCGTGCTCCGAGACGACCTGCGAACCCTGTGGACCGAACCCCGGCCGCCCGGCGCGCCCGCCCGGGTGCGTCGGGACTGGGCGCTGCTCGCCGCGGGCCTTGCCGGTGTGGCGCTGGAGGCTACCCTGCGCGAGGACGTCGTGTGGCGGCCGGTGGCGGTGGTGTTCGCCGTATGGCTGTGCCTGCTGCCCCTGTGGCGCCGGACCCGCCCGCTGGCGATGGTGACGCTGGCGTTCGGCTCGGTGGCGCTGCTCGCGGTGGCTTCGTTCCTCACCGCATCGCGCGAGCCCGTCGGCCTGTACACCGGCGCGGTCGTGCTCGTGCTGGTGTACGCGCTGCCCCGGTGGGGATCGGGACGGGAGGTCGTGCTGGGCGGCGTGGTGATCCTCGCGGTCGGCACGCTGTGTGTCGTCGTGGACGAGACCTCGGTCGTCGAAAAGGTCGTGGGCCTCGTCTTCCTGCTGCTGCCCGGCGTGGTCGGGGCCGCCGTGCGGTTCCGGGTGACCGCTCGCGAGCGGCAGTTGGACCAGGTGCGCTCCCGCGAGCGCGAGCAGCTCGCCCGGGAACTGCACGACACGGTGGCCCACCACGTGTCGGCCATGGTGATCATCGCCCAGGCGGGCCGGGTGCTCGCGGGCACCGACCCGTCCGCCGCCGTCGAGGCGCTGGAGGGGGTCGAGGAGGAAGGGGCGCGCACGCTGGAGGAGATGCGCGCCATGGTGGCCGCGCTGCGCGACCGCGGGGTCGGCGCAGAGCTGGCGCCCCCTGCCGGAGTCGCGGATCTGGAACGCCTGGCGCGCACCCCGGGTGGTCGCCTCAGGGTCGACCTGGGGCTCGACGGCGAACTGGACGCGCTGCCCCCGGCCGTGGACGCGGCCGTCTACCGGATCGTGCAGGAGTCGGTGACCAACGCGCTGCGCCATGCGGTCGACGCGACCGAGCTCGTCGTGCGGGTCGCCGCGGAACGGCACTCAGTTCGGGTGAGCGTGCGCGACAACGGCCGGCGCACCGGCCGGGGCCGTGACGGATACGGACTCACCGGACTGCGCGAGCGCGCGACGCTGCTCGGCGGCACACTACGAGCCGGCCCGGGTACCGACCGGGGCTGGCATGTCGAAGCCGAACTGCCGGGAGCGAGGAGCGAGAGCGGTGTCCATTCGCGTCCTCGTCGCTGACGACCAGACGATCATCCGCACCGGGCTGCGGATCATGCTGAACGCCCAGCCCGGCATCGAGGTGGTCGGCGAGGCCGCCGACGGGCGGGAAGCAGTACGTCTGGCCCGTGAACTACGCCCCGACGTCTGCCTGTTCGACATCCGCATGCCCGTACTCGACGGGCTCGAGGCCACCCGGCTGGTCGCCGGCCCGGGCGTCGCCGACCCGCTGGCCGTGGTCGTCATCACCACGTTCGACCTCGACGAGTACGTCTACGGCTCACTGCGTGCCGGCGCCCGCGGATTCCTCCTCAAGGACACGGGACCGGACCTTCTGGCGCAGGCCGTACGGTCGGCGTCCGACGGTGAGGCGCTCATCGCGCCCAGCGTCACCGTCCGTCTGCTCCAGGCATTCGCGGACCTGCCCGCCGGCCGGCCCGTGGCCCAGCCGGTCTCGCCCGTCACCGCCCGCGAGGAGCAGGTGCTCCTCGCCGTCGCCCGCGGGCTGACCAACACCGAGATCGCCGACGCGCTGCACATCAGCCTCAGCACGGTGAAGACGCATCTGGCCAGCCTGATGGCCAAACTCGGCGCCCGCAACCGGGTCGAGATCGCGATGTGGGCCTACGAAACGCGCCGTATCCTCCCCGGAACCTGAGCAGGGTGCCGGGCCATGGCCCATGAGTCCCCGCCCGGACATCGGTGCACCGGCCGGCTCACGTCGGCTCCACGTGCCTCGCCCGCCCCTGAGCGTGACGTACCAGGAGGCCACCCAGCGCCGCGGCGGCGAGCACCCGTACGAACCACGGCGTCGCATCGCCCTCCTTCGGGGGCCCTGTCCAGTCGCCCCCTGGAATCAGCCAACTCCGGGAACCGCGACCGAGGGGATTCCGGCTGGGGGAGAATGGGCGGCGATGACCGCCAGCACCGCCGCCGCCCAGCACCTCCGCCCGCACGGGTACGGACCCTTCGCCCACCTCACCGTGCAGAACACGGATCTCTACCGTCACGTGATGCGGACCTTCGTGACGGCCAAGGAGCGGTTCGCCGTGCATCTGCGGCCCGAGGACGTACACGCCGCCCTGCCGGCCGAGGCCCGGCCGGCGGAACTGGACACGGTGGTGAAGGCGCTGGACAGTCTGGTCGGCTGGGGGAATCTGCGTGCCGATCCCGACACCGCCCGCGTCACCGCCGTCGAGGACTTCTACCGCAAGCGGTTCATCTACCAGCTCACCCGGGCCGGGGAAGCGGCCGAGGAGGCGCTGGGCGTCTACGACGAGGCACTCGGGCGGCGTGGCGCCCTGCAGGCCGTCGCCCTGCACGACATCGTCACCCAGCTGCGGGCCCTCCTCGTACTGGCCGCCGAGGAACAGCCGGATCAGGCCAAGGTCCATCTGGCCCTTGACACGCTCGCCGGCCGCTTCACGGCCCTCGCCGACAACGCAAGGGCCTTCATGGGGTCGCTGCAGCGGACCATCGATCTCCACGACGTCGAGGAGGAGGTCTTCCTCGCCTACAAGGACCGGCTCATCCAGTACCTGGAGCGGTTCATCCAGGATCTGATCACCCTCGGCGGGCGGATCGCCCGGCTGATCCTGGAACTGGAGGCCGCCGGGAACATCGAGTCGCTGCTGCGCGCCGCGGCCGGCCGCGAGGCCGTGGACGCCGCGCCGGAGGAGGCCGGGCACGCCGAGCGACAGGCGTACGAGCGGTGGGCCGGACGCTGGACCGGGCTCGTCGCGTGGTTCATCAGCAGAGAGGGGCGCGAGTCGCAGGCCAGACTGCTGCGCGGCCGGGCCCTCGGCGCCATCCCGCAGCTCCTGGCCGTCGTACGGGTGCTGAACGAGCGCAGGGCCGGGCGTTCCGACCGGTCCGCGGACTTCCGTACTCTCGCCCGCTGGTTCGCCGAGGCGCCCGACGACGACTCCCGGCACCGGCTGTGGCGCGCCGCTTTCGGTCTCTACCCCGCCCGGCACCTCACCGTCGACGCCGAGACGCTGGCCGCGCGAATGGCACTGCCCGTGCCCGCGGCCACCGCGTGGGCCGAGGCCGAGCCGCTGCGGATCAGCCCCCAGCTGCGCCGTACCGGCAGCTATGAGCGGCGCGGCAAGCCGCGCAAGGTGGAAGACCGGGAAGGGGCGCGCCGCAGGCTCGCCGAGGTGGCCTCCAAACAGGCCGCCGAGACCGCGGCGGCCCGCGCCCGGCTCGTCACCGACGGAATCACCCGGCTCTCCGGGCTGGGGGAACTCGACCCCGTGTCCTTCGGTCTCTTCCTCCAGCTGCTCGGCGACGCGCTGGCCACGTGGCGACCCGGAATGCGGCACACCGTGGCCACCAGCAACGACGGCTCCATGGAGATCCGGCTGAGCGCGCTCGCCGACGGCGGCACGGCGGAGATCCGGACGCCCGGTGGCGTGTTCCGCGGTCCCGACCACCTCATCGAGATCGTCGACCTGACGGCGGAAGGCGGCAGGCCTTGAGCACATCCCTGGCCGAGGTACTCGACGGGCAGCACGCCGCCGACCTCCGCAAGGCGGCCCGTGCCCTGCTGGGACAGCCCCTGCTGCTCGCCCGCGGCCGGTACGCCGACGAGTTCCGACTCGTCCGCCGCCATGCCTCCGAACTGCGTGAATGGTTCGACCGCAACACCGGCTGGGTCCTTCACACGGACGCCGAGACCGCCCGCCTGCACAAGATCCCCGGCGTTCTCACCGACCCCACCCACCCCGCGCGCGAGGCGACCCGTGCGGCGGCCCCCTTCACGCGCCGCCGCTACGTCCTGCTCTGTCTCGCCCTGAGCGCCCTCGAACGCGGTGAGGCCCAGATCGCGCTCGGCCGTCTCGCCGATCAGGTCGTCCTCGACGCGGCCGACCCCCACCTCGTCCGGGCGGGCATCCACTTCACCCTGGACCGCCGCGACGAGCGCCTCGATCTGGCCGCCGTCGTACGGCTCCTGCTCGCCATCGGGGTGCTGAGGCGGGTCGCCGGCGACGAGGACGCGTACGTCAGCGGAGCCGGCGACGTGCTGTACGACGTGGAACGGCGGGTGCTGGCCGGGCTGCTCGCCGCGCGCCGCGGCCCCTCCACCGTCGACGCCGAACTGCCCGCGGACCGCCTCACCGAACTCGTCGCCGAGACCGCCCTGGACAGCGACGAGCTGCGCTTTCGCGCGATCCGCCGCTCCCTGACCCGCAGGCTCCTGGACGACCCGGTCCTCTACTACGACGAGCTGACCGACGCCGAGCTCGGCTACCTCACGCGCCAGCGGGGCTTCCTGACCGCCCGCGTCACCGAACTGACCGGACTGGTGGCCGAGGTGCGGGCCGAGGGCATCGCGATGGTCGACCCGGACGACGACCTCACCGACGTCAGGATGCCCGAGCAGGGCACCCACGGTCACATCACGCTGCTGCTCGCCGAGTACCTGGCAGCGGCGCGACGACTCGTACCCGCCGGCGAACTGGCGCTCCGTGTCCGGGAACTCGCCGCCGAACACGGCGGATTCTGGGCCCGGTCCGCACGGGAGCCCGGTATGGAAGCCGAACTCGTCGAACAGGCCGTCTCCCGGCTCGCCGCCCTCGGGCTGGTCTCCCGCACCGCCCACGGCGTGGCGCCGCGCCCGGCCCTCGCCCGGTACGCGGTCGGCCAGACCGTCGTACTCGAACCGGGCGCCGCACGTACGCCCGCGCAGCGAAAGGCCGACAAGCCGTGACCCGCCTCCCCGACCCGCGGCGTTCCCGCTGGCAGCCCCTGCGCATCGGACTCGTCGACCTCTTCCACTACGACGTCGAGGAGTTCCATTTCCGCGACGGACGGCTGCTGCTGCGCGGCAACAACGGCACGGGCAAGTCCAAGGTGCTCGCCCTGACCCTGCCCTTCCTGCTCGACGCGGATCTCAGCGCACGCCGGGTGGAGCCCGACGGGGACCCCGGCAAGCGGATGGAGTGGAACCTGCTCCTCGGCGGCGAGCATCCGCACTCCGAGCGGCTCGGCTACACCTGGATCGAGTTCGGCAGGCGCGACGAGACCAGCGGCGAGCGGCACTTCCGTACGCTGCTCTGCGGACTCAAGGCGGTCAGCGGGCGCGGTATCGCCCGTCACTGGTACGCGCTCACCGAGCAGCGCGTCGACCACGGGCAGGGGGCCGCCGAGACGTCACTGCGCCTGCTCGACGCCACCGGTACCGCCCTGTCCCGGGACCGCCTCGCCGAGGCCGTCGCAGGGCACGGCATGGTGTACGACCAGGCCGGGACCTACCGCAGGGCCGTCGACGAGGCACTCTTCGGACTCGGCGAACAGCGTTACGGCGCCTTGGTCGACCTGCTCATCCAGCTGCGCCAGCCCCAGCTGTCCAAGCGTCCCAACGAGGCCGCCCTGTCCCGGGCCCTCACCGAGGCACTGCCGCCCATGGACCAGGCGGTCATCGCGGACGTGGCCGAGGCGTTCCGCTCCCTGGACGAGGAGAAGGAGGAGCTGGCGGCCGCCTCCGCCGCCGAACGGGCCGCCTCCGCCTTCCTGGAGCACTACCGGCGTTACGCCCGGATCGCCACCCGCCGGCGCGCCCGCCTCCCCCGCGCGGAGCACTCCCGCTACGAGCACCTCCAACGGGACCTCGCCGAAGCCCAGGACCGGCGGACCCGCGCCCAAGAAGAGCGGGCGGCCGCCACGGAACGGATCGCCGCCCTGGAAGAGACCTCGGCCCGCCTGCGGGCCCAGGACGCGGCCCTGCGCGAGGGCCCCGAGATGCGCAGCGCCCGGGAACTGGAGCAGGCGGCGCAGACCGTGCAGCGGACCCGTCACGTCCTGGACCAGACGCGGGACGACCGGGACCGGGCCGCCGGCCTGCACACCAGGGCGCTCGGCAGGCTCGCCGCCGCCGAGAAGGCATCGCACACCACGGACCGTCTCGTCGAGGACGCCCTCCGCCAGGCACGTGAGGCGGCCGGGGCCGCACGGGTCGAACTGCCCGCTGCGCCCGAGCCCGAAGAACCCGAACTGCGGCGCGCGGCCCAGGAGGTGACGGACCGCGGGCTGCGGGCCCTCGCGCACACCGAGGACCTCGCGGAGCGGGCCGAGCGCGCGGCCGACGCACGGCGCCGGGCATCGGTCCGGCTCGACGAGGCGGACAGCGATCTCGACCAGGCCGTCGCGTCGCAGGACCGGGCGCAGGACGCCGCCGCGCGGGCGGGAGGGGCCCTGCTGGACGCCGTACGCGAACACGTCGGCTCCTGGACCGAGCTGGCCTGTCCCGACCTCCCCGGCCTGCTCGACGAACTCCAGGAATGGACGCAGCACCTCGACGGCCCCTACCCCGCCCGCACCCGTGCCGCGCGAGCTCACGGCGCCGCCTCCGCCCACCTGGCCTCTCTCGCGGCCGAAGCGACGCGCCGGACGGCGGAACTCGCGCTACGAGCAGAACGCCTGCGTGAGGAACTCACCACGCTCGAGGCCGGCGGCGGACAGGCCCCCCAACCCCCTCCCACCCGCACACCCGGCCTGCGGGAGGGGCTTCCCGGCGCGCCGCTGTGGCGACTGGTGGACTTCCGCGACGACTGCCCGGAACAGGAGCGGGCCGGGCTGGAGGCGGCGCTGCAGGCCTCCGGACTGCTCGACGCGTGGGTGCTCCCCGACGGCTCCGCGCTCGCCGCCGACGGGTACGACGTCCTGCTCTCCCCGGCGGCCGGACCGACGGCCGGGCCCTCCCTCGCCACTGTGCTGCGCCCGGCTCCCGGCGACGGCGACGCGCGGGCCGCTGCGGTGGGGGAGGACGCGGTGCAACGGCTCCTCGCCGCCATCGGCGCCGACGACGACGGCCGGACCGGTACCTGGGTGACGCCGGACGGGCGCTTCCGCGTCGGCGCGCTCACCGGCCGCTGGGCCAAGGCCGCCGCCGAGTACGTCGGCGAGGGGGCGCGGGAGACAGCGAGACGAGCCCGCGTCGCGGCCCTGCACGCGGAACTCGGCCTGTTGCGGACGGACGCGGACGCGGCCGAGGCGCAGGCCGCGCAGGTCGCCGAGCGGCGCGGCACCCTCGACGCCGAGCTGGCCGGCGTACCGGACGAAGGCGCCCTCGCCCGGGCCCACGCCCAGGTGACCGCCGCCGCCGAGTCGGTGCTCCGCGCGCGCCTGCGGCGCGAGGAGCGCGCCGCCGACCTCCGCGAAGCGGCCGGGCTGGCCGACCGGAGCGCCGCCGAACTCGCGGCCACCGCCGCCGAACTGGGCATGCCCGCCGACCGGGCGGGCCTCGCCGGGGTACGCCGCGCCCACGGCTCCCTCGCCGTGGCGCTGGCCGCCCTGTGGCCGGCCCTGCGTGGACGCGTCGAGGCGGCTCGCCGGACCCAGGAGGAACGCGCCGAGGCTGAACAGGCGGCGGAACGGACCGCGGAACTCGCCCGGCGTTGCGAAGACGCCGGACGCGAGGCGGCGGCTTCGGAGGAGCGTCACACCACGCTGCGCTCCACCGTCGGGGCGGCCGTCGCGGAACTCCAGCGACGGCTCACCGAGACAGCCGACGCCCTGCGCGGATGCGAGGCGGACCAGCGGCTCGCCCGCAGGCAGGAGGTCGAGGCGGACCGCGAGGCGAGCAGGGCCGAAGGGCACATCGAGCAGCTGGAGAAGGGACTCGCCGAAGCGGCCGAGGCACGGGCGGAGGCCGTCGCGGGCCTCCAGCGGTTCACCGCCACCGGCCTGATCACCGTAGCCCTGCCGGACCTTTCCGTGCCGCCCGCGGGCGACGGTCCCTGGGCGGCCACCCCGGCGATCGCGCTCGCCCGCGCCATCGAGTCGGCCCTGGCCTCGGCCGACGACTCGGACGGCGCCTGGGAACGCGTGCAGCGCCGGCTGAGCGAGGAACTCAAGACCCTCCAGGACACGCTGTCCCGGCACGGGCACACCGCCTCCGCCCGGATGGTGGAGGACGGCATGGTCGTCGACATCGTCTACCAGGGCCGCGAACGCGCCGTACCCGAGCTCGCCGAGGCACTCACCACGGAGGTGGGCGAGCTCACCCGCATCCTCTCGGCCCACGAACGGGAGATCCTCGAGACACACCTGATCACCGAGGTCGCGGGTACCCTCCAGGAACTCATCGGGGCCGCCGAACGGCAGGTGCGCGACATGAACGCCGAGTTGGAGGACCGCCCCACGTCCACCGGCATGAAACTCCGGCTGGTCTGGCGGGCCTCCCGCAAGGCTCCCTCCGGCCTCGCCCCGGCCCGTGAGCGGCTGCGCCAGTCCGCTGACGCCTGGACACCGCAGGACCGCACGGCGGTGGGCGAGTTCCTCCAGGCCCAGATCGCCCGGCAGCAGTCGGAGGACACCTCCGGCAGCTGGCTCGAACACCTCACCGCGGCCCTCGACTACCGTGCCTGGCACGAGTTCGCGGTCGAGCGGCACCAGCACGGCCGCTGGGTCCCCGCCACCGGCCCGGCCTCCGGCGGAGAGCGGGTCCTCGCGGTGTCCGTGCCGCTGTTCGCCGCGGCCTCCTCGCACTACGCCAGCGCGGGCAGCCCGTACGCGCCCCGCCTGGTCACCCTCGACGAGGCGTTCGCAGGAGTGGACGACGACTCACGGGCCAAGTGCCTGGGCCTTCTGCACGCGTTCGACCTCGACGTGGTGATGACCAGCGAACGGGAGTGGGCCTGCTACCCGCAGGTGCCCGGCGTCGCCATCGCCCAGCTGTCCCGAGTCGACGAGGTGGCTGCGGTGCTCGTCACCCGCTGGGAATGGGACGGCGGCCGGCGGCTGCGGCGCGCGGACCCGGTGCGGTCCCCGGACCACACGGACGCGGAGCCGCAGGCCGCCGGACGGGAACCGTCGTGGAACTGACATCCGGCGACGAGCCGGTGGACGAGGCGAGGCTGCGCCGACTGCTGGGCGGCCCCGACCTCGACTGGCTGGTCGCCCGGGCGCGCCGACGGCTGGAGCGCGAACAGCCCCTTACCGGGCCCGTCGCCCTTACGTCGCCCACACCGGCCCAACGCGTGTCGGTCGAGCGGCTCCTGGGGCGCTCCCCCGGCAGCGGACGCTCCCTGAGCGTCCGGCTCGACGAGGTGGACGCCGTCCTGCGGCGGTCCGGAATCAGCCCCGGTGGCCTGGCCGCGGCCGTGGCCCTGCTCACCGGGCCGGTCGTGGCGCTCGGCCCGGCCCGCGAAGCCGAGGAGAGGGCCTGGGGCGAGGCGTACGCCCCGGTCGACGCCCTCGCCGACCGGGTTCCGGTGCTTGCCCCATGGGCCGCCAGGCTACGGGCGGACGGCCTGGTCCGGCGCCTCGCCGTCACTCCCGCCGCCGCCCGGGACCTCCTCGGCCTCGCCGCCGTCGCCCTGGCCTCCCTTCCGGCCGACCCGCCGATCTCGCTGCCGGCCTTCGCGGCCAGGCGACTCGGTGGTGCCCACGCACTGGACGACGGTACGTCCCTGGCCACCGTCACCCTCTCGGGCATCCGCGCGCTCACCGGCTTCCCCGACGGACAGGGCGCGCAGTGGCGCAGGGAGGCATGGGCCTCGGCGGGCCTGCTCCGCGACGAGTTGTCCTCGACCGTCCTCACCCTGAACCTGCGGGGCACTCCCGCCCTGGACTGGGCCGCCGACGCGGGCGAGCCCGCCGTACTGACCCTGCGCCAGCTCGTCCGCGGCCCGCTTCCCGCCCCGGTCACATCCGTGCGGCTCTGCGAGAACCCGGCGGTCCTGGCCGCGGCGGCCGACGCCCACGGCCCGAGCGCGGCGCCACTGGTCTGCCTCCAAGGCCAGCCCTCCGCCGCCACCCTCACCCTGCTCAGCCATCTGCACGAGCACGGAACCGAGCTCCTCTACCACGGAGACTTCGACTGGGGCGGGCTGCGTATCGCCTCCACCCTGCTGCGCCGGGTCCCCTGGCGGCCCTGGCGCTACACGGCGGCCGACTATCGCGCCGCCGCGTCCGTGCACCCCGGGGGCCCGCCGCTCACCGGCCTGCCGGCACAGGCGCCGTGGGACTCCGCTCTGCCCGAGGCGCTGGCGGAACTGGGCGTACGCGTGGAGGAGGAGACGGTCCTCGACGACCTGGTGGCCGATCTGGCGCGATGAGACCGGCGCCGCCCGCGGACTCCCGCCCCTGCCTCGGACGAGACGATGTCCGGCCGCCGGAGCGTGAGGACGTGCAGGGGCCGAGCACGTCGCCGACCCGGACGGCAGCGGGTCCGACGGCCTGCCGACGGTCGCGCCCCGCCCCTCGGCGCATCCCGCTTGAGGCGGGGCACCCCGGCCGGGCCCCGGAAGACCCAGAAGAAGAGATGATCGCCGGTAGGGCCGTGTGAGGTGGGTACCCGGCGCGCATGGCGAAACTGCGTCTTCCCAAGCGCGACAACCACCGCACCAACCACGAGGAGCCGGCCGCGGCGGGGCCAGGGCCGGAGGTGGAACGAAGAGAACCGGACACGCCGGCCAAGCTGCCGAAAGGCGCCTGGAGGGCGGCCCTCAAGGGGAGCCTGCACGAGTTCAAGGACGACGAGCTGACCGACCGCGCGGCCGCACTGACGTACTACGGGGTACTGGCACTGTTCCCGGCGCTGCTGGTGCTGGTCTCCCTGCTGGGCCTGACCGGGAAGTCGACCACGGACAGGGTACTCGAGAACATCCAGCAGCTGGCACCTGGGTCGGCGCGTGACATCCTCACCAATGCCGTGGAGCAGTTGCAGGGAAACGCCGGCATCGGCTCGGCCATGGCCATCGTGGGCCTGGTACTCGCGGTGTGGTCGGCCTCCGGTTATGTGGCGGCGTTCATCCGCTCCGCGAACGCCGTCTACGACATGCCCGAAGGACGCCCCGTCTGGAAGATCCTGCCGGTGCGGCTCGGCGTGACCGTCGTGCTGCTGGTGCTGGCCGTGGCCAGCGCGGTGATCGTCGTGTTCACCGGCAGCCTCGCCCGCCAGGTGGGAGAGCCACTCGGCATCGGGGACACCGCCCTGACCGTGTGGTCGATCGCGAAGTGGCCCGTCCTGGTCGTCCTGGTCACCACCATGATCGCCATCCTGTACTGGGCCAGCCCGAACGCGAAGGTGAAAGGCTTCCGCTGGATCACTCCCGGCAGCCTCATCGCACTGCTCATCTGGATGATCGCCTCCGCCGGGTTCGCCTTCTACGTCGCCAACTTCGCCTCCTACAACAAGACATACGGCACCATGGCCGGAGTCATCGTCTTCCTCGTCTGGCTGTGGATCACCAACATCGCCATCCTGCTGGGCCTGGAATTCGACGCCGAGACCGCACGGCAGCGCGCCATCGCGGGCGGCTACCCACCCGACGCCGAGCCCTACACCCAGCCCCGCGACACCCGCACATGGGACGAGCAGGACTGGCGCCGCGTCGACGAGACACGAGGGCCCGGCAGTCCCCACTGACCTCCCCGACCGAGAGGCGCGGCGAGATCCACGCCTTCCACCGCCCGGGGCATTCCCCGTGCAGAGGCCGAAACGGTTTCACAAGCACGCCGTGGGCGTCCCGGCCCGGAGCGGCGACGGCCCCGTCGCCGACCTCACGCCGGGCATCACCGTCCGCAGCCTCGACGCCGCGAGTCCTCGTTCCGAGGGCCGTCCTCGGGGGCTGCCGCAGATGACGATGAGAGGGTGGTGAGCGAGGAACGGCAGCGGGGCGGATATCGACGCGGTGCTGCGGTCGGCACTGCGCCGTCCGACACCGTCGGCCGAGGCAACCGAGTCGGGCCCCCTTGCGCTGGTTGACGCCGCGGAGGAGCCGGCGGCCGATGGTCTGCCGCCGGCTCCTTCGCCGTTTGCGTCAGTTCTGGCCGGGTGGGGCGTGCCCGGCCGGGTTCTGGTTCTCGCTCTCCTGGGTGAGGCCGCCGCCCGTGCACGTGGGCTGCTGGCCGCCCGGTTGCTGACCGCCGTTGTTGGTGCACTGAGTGTCCACCGGCTTGATCTTCGCGTCGGCGACACTCGCGCCGCCGAGACCCAGTGCAAAGGCCGCGGCTCCCGCGCTGACGGCTGTGACCAGGCTCTTCACCGTAACTCTGCTAAACATCCCGTTCCGCCTCCACTCTGTGTGTGCGGCTGCGGCAGAGTGTCATGGCTGTCGCGTGTCACTGATCCGCGCTTCTCTCCGAGGCGCCCCCGGTCAAGACAGAAAGGGCAATCCTTTACAAAAGGCCAGCAGGGTCACACTTCCCTCGACGAGGCCCCAGTACGTCCCACGAGGGCACCCAGGGGGCGAGCCGGCGTCTCGGCAGCTGTCGGCGGCGGAGGATCGACCGGGGCGCAGGGACACGAGGACGGCCGTATTGCCGACGTCGGCCGCAGTCCGCCGAGGCGATCGTTCCGAGGAGGTCAGCAGCCGGCGGTGCGGGTCGGGATCCTCGCCGAACCGCGCTGGCGCTGAGCGGGCTCCCAGCCCCTCGCCACAGTATTCGTGCTGCCTGCCCGCCCTTGACGTCAGGCGCCACCGCGGCCCCTCGCTCAGTGGGGCCACGAAGGCCATGAGCCGCATCTACATGGCTGCCTGGAACATCTGCATGCAGACCACGCAGTGCCTGTCCGTCGCTTCCTCTCCACCGAGTTTCTCCTCCCTTGCCATTCCGCACATCGTCCAGGTCTTCTCCGCCGTCAGGACATGCCACACCCAATGTCCCGAAGCGTCCGTACCACGCCACATCTCGTGCATGATCAACTCCCTTCAGGTCAGCGCGGAGCACCCTTCCAAGGGAGCACGGAGTGCACTGGTTGGCCCTGCGGGAGCGTCCGAGCGCGTGACGGGCGCTGCTGGTGACTCCGGGCGCGGATGGCACATCCGTCGCCGGAGTCGCCGAGTACTTCCCCGGTACGGCTGGTGCGCTGCAGGCGCAGGGGACCCCACTCTGCGGCAGAGCGCCGAAAGGCCCGCCAAGCGCTGAATCAAAGAGTCCTGGGGCTGGAGGCCCTTCTCAGCACATGGAAAACCCCGGGTGGCAGCAGGGGCAGCCAGGGGATCGGTACTGGCCTGCGCCCGGAGGCTGCCGGGCGCAGGAGTGCGGCAACCACGTCCATGGCCGCCGTGGAGCGGGGACGGTTCATGACACCACGGGAGCGGTGTCCGTGACCTCGCTGAGGCGGACCGTGCACAGTCCGCGGGGCTCGCTCTTGACCTCCGTCACCTTGAGCTGAGTACCCGGCGTAAGGATGTACTCCTCCTCGCCGGTGAACGCGGAGAAGCTCTTGATCCCGACCGCCCGGGCCGGCGTCACCTCGAAGAGGGTCCGCTTGCCGCGACTGCCCAGGAACGCCCTGGCCACCTTCAGTTCGGAGGTGCACGAGGAGACGCCCCACCAGGTCACCGTCCGGCCCACCGGGTACTGCGCCCGAAGGTCCAGCGACACCCCGCGCCACAGCGGCTGCGTGTAGGCCGGCAGCTTGGAGACCGCCGAGAACAGCAGCCGCAGGTACGGCAGGTACGGCGTGACCCTGGTGCGGTCGGGGGAGCGCAGAACGCTGTTGATCTCGCGGTAGAAGGCTGACTCGCAGGTGTAGAGGTGGAGCGCGGCGATCGCGTCGGCGGACAGGCCGCCGCCGACCGTCTGGTCCGCACGCTGCTTGCCGAAGTCACGGGAGCGCGTGACGTGCCCGGCGAGCCCGGACAGCGCCTCGGAGACCGGGGCTACGGCGTCCTGGAAGTCCATCAGCGGGGTGTCGAAGACACCGGTGATCTCGGG
This sequence comes from Streptomyces sp. NPDC005017, assembly GCF_042873115.1. NCBI lineage: Bacteria > Bacillati > Actinomycetota > Actinomycetes > Kitasatosporales > Streptomycetaceae > Streptomyces > Streptomyces sp. NPDC005017. The sequence continues at coordinate 60,557 of NZ_JBIALD010000022.1, forward strand.
GAGGACCAGGCCCTCGTCCTTGACGCTGGTGAGGCGCTCCAGGTACAGCTGGTGCAGGTTCATGGTCGACTCGATGAACGCGCCCATGCGCGCCGCGACACCCCCGTCCGCACCGCCCGCGCCGGCCGCCGTCTCGTTCCACCCCTTGCTCGGCAGCCAGTCGATGCCGTCGGCGCCCAGCGAGGCCAGAGCGTCGTTGACCTGGGCGAAGTGGTCGCCCTCGCAGAAGATGTCGCCCTGTGCCGCCGGGTTCGCGTGGTCGAGGTGGCGGACCTCGACGTCCGGGTACTTCTGCTGGAGCCGCAGGACGACCTTCTTCAGGCTGCGGGCGTGCGCTCCCCACCACGCGAACACGACCCCGCGGTCCTCCTCGGGTGCGTCCTGCTTGGCCTTGAGGATCTCCTCGACGATCCGCTCGGCGACCGGCCGCCAGAACGCCGTGTGCTGGTCGGCTCCCATCGCCCCGTCACCGCTCGCGGTCAGCGACGCGTTCAGCAGGAGCACGCCCTGCGTCAGCATCGCCTGGAACCACTCCGGTGGCTGGACCGTGTCCCGCTCCTTCAGCAGCTTCCGCACGTCGGCGATCGGGGTCTTCTTGGCGATGCCGTACTTCCACATCGCCGCCGCCTTGATCAGGCACCGGATGCTGACGACCCGGCCGAACTGGCTGTCCTTCCAGTCGCCGAAGGTGTTGTCGAACATGGCTATGCCGGTGGCGCTCTCCGGCCGCGGATACGGGTTCTGGCCGAAGACCACGACCTTCCACTTGTGCGGCGGGTTCGGCTTGAGCGCCTGGAACGTCAGCTCGCGGACCGGGACCACCTCGTGGCTGCGGCCCTTCCCGATGAACCGCTCGGCGTCCGGCTGCGCCTCGATGACCGGCTTCAGCAGCGGGAGCCAGGTCTCGCCGCCGCCGTCGAAGAGCTCGGTCAGGGCGAGGGGGTCGTTCGCGTCGGGCTGGGGCTGCGGCGGCTGGCCCGGCGTCGGGACGCCGGTCGAGGGTCCGGTCACGGTGGAGGTGCTTTCGCTCGTCGTGGCAGGGGGAGTGGAAGGAGCGGGAGCGGCAGTCTCGGGCGCCGGAGCCGGGGCGGGGGCGGGGGCGATGGGAGTTGCGGCCGTCGGTGGCACGATGCGCACCCGCTGGTCGACGGGCGCGTTCTCGATCCCGTGGAGCTGGGAGACGATCGTGGAGCGCAGTTCGTCGTCGTCCTCGAACCAGTGGTCGTGGAAGAGCGTGTAGCCGGTCCACATCAGATTGGCGCACACCCGGGCCGGCACCTGGCCGGTCTGCGCCCCCAACCCGACCAGCGCCACCGACCGGATGCTGCCCGGCTTCTTCCGGTTCTGCCGGTGGACGGCCTGGAAAGCGGCAGCGCACGCCAGCGCCACGTTCAGGGTGGCGCTCACGTTCTGCGAGGACCGCACCATCGTCGGCGTCGATATCAGGTACCGGGGGACGCTCGCGCCGGACGCGACGCAGACCGCGCTGCCCACCGGCATCGGTCCCGCGAACCGGTCGCGGATCGCCCGCTGGACGCGTACCTGGATGCCGGACCCCAGATACCGCTTGATGACGGCGTCGACCCCGCCGTCCATCCGACCGCGGGAGTTCGTGGGCGTGACCCAGGCGTCGACGTCCTCGTCGAGGATCGAGCCCTTGCGGATCTCGATGCCCGGGGTGTCGGCGAACGCGGCGCGCCACGCCTCCACCACACGCTCGTTGACGTCCGTCAGCACCACCCTGAGCGCGGGCAGCGCACTGCTCTCGGTCATCGTCCACTCCTGTCGTGCAACAGCGCTTCCAAGACCTCGAACGTATCTCCCCCCACTGACAACGCGGCTCTGACAAGTGACCGATGACGTGCCGTCATGCCCTGGGGGGGTGAGGGCAGGGGCGGTGAGCGCGGCGGCGGCCGCCGTGACGGATCTGCGCAAGGGATTCCTCCGACCCGGGCGCGCCATCCGCGCCCGGTCGACTCACGGGCTCCCCGCGAGGTTGGCACCTGCGGGTTGCCCGAGGGAGCTGCGCCTCAGCGGGTGGGACGGTCCGTACGTGCGTCAGGCGGCGGATCCCAGCTGCATACCGTCGCGTCCAGTGCGATGGTGACCACCACCGGGTGGCCGGTGTCCGTCGCCACCCCTATTCCCCAGGCCTCGTCGGTGTGGGCGGCGATGAGTTCGCCGAGGGTCGTGAAGGTCCGCGCGTTTCAGCCGCGCAGAGAGCCGTCGCCGCAGACGGCCAAAACGACCTTCCGCCCGAGCAGTTCGCCGAGCCAGACGTCGTACGCTGCGCTGGATCCGGCAGTCAGCGGTGGCGTCACCCGCTCGATGGTCGTGCTGTCCCACACTCGGACGTTGCCGTCCCTGCAGCCGTGTTCGGCCGGCCCGGCCCACGGTCTACCGACGCTCCACCACGTCCTTCTCGACGAACTCGGCGCCAGAGGCGAGTTGGGCTGGTCACGGTGCGCGATCGACTCCCTCAGCCTCCGGGCGGCAAAGGGGGCACTGACCGGACCGATTCCTGTCGGGACGGGAACCGGGGCCGGCGATGCGGTCGTCCCGGGACATGCCCAGGCGGGCGAAGTCCTTGCTCAAGCCTGTTCCCCGGTGGTGAAGAAGCCGGTCAGGACGGGGGCGAGGAGCTCCGGGTCGATGTTGTGTTCCTGGCCGGTGAAGACGTGCAGGGTGAAGTTGTCGGCCAGCGCGGCGAGTTCCCGTGCGCCGGTGAGCATGTGCGGGGCGCCCGCGTCCCCGCTGCCGACGAGGACGGGTACGGTCACAGATCGCCAGCGGTCTGCGGGCAGCGGTCGGCCGGACATGGTGTCTCCCATGACCTGGCCGTCATAAGGCAGGGTTCGGGCGGTGGCTTCCATACCGGTCCAGAAGGGCGACTGCCGCATCCCGGCGACGACCTCGGCGGGCATGCCCACGGCCGCGGTCATGAAGTAGGCCGCGGCGTCGCCGTACGCCTCCTGCTGCACGAGGTCCGTCAGGTGGGCGACGTAGTCGGCGGGCAGCGGTGGGCGGCTGGAGTCGGTGATGAAGGGCGGCTCGTACACGGCCAGCCTGGAGACGGCGCTGCCCCGGGCTACGGCCTCCAGCGCCAGGACGGCGCCGGAGGACATGCCGAAGACCATCGCCTCGCCGCCCGCGCGCTCGATCAGGGCGTCCAGGTCCTCGACCTCGCGCTGTACGTCGTACTCCGGGCTGTCCCCGCTGTCGCCGCGGCCCCGTCGGTCGTACGTGATGACGGTGCAGTGCTCGGCCAGCAGGCCGGCGAGTGCGGCGGAATCGCCGCGCGTCATGAAAGCGCCGCCGACGAGTACCACCGCGGGGCCTGAGCCCTGCTGCTCGTAGGCGATGGCCGTGCCGTCGGCAGAGAACACCTTGTCCATGAGGAACCACTCCATATGTCTGCGGGGTGCGCAGGGCCGGAAGCCCCGCACCTTCGGAACTGGACGGTACAGTACTCGAATGGGTACTGGTCAGTCCAGTACTCTTGGTGGGAGAGGCGGACGCATGGAGAAGGGGTCGATGATGGACAGCCGTTCAGCGCGCAAGCACGAGGCGATTCTGGAGGCCGCGACCAGCGTCTTCCTGGACAAGGGATACGCGGGAACGAGCATGGACGACATCGCGAAGCTGGCCGCGGTGTCCAAGCAGACCGTCTACAAGCACTTCTCCGACAAAGAGAAGCTCTTCGCCGACATCGTCCTGGCCACCACCGACCGGCTCGACACCACGATCGACCTGCTGGCCGACCTCCCCACCGACGACGCGCACCTGGAAGAGAACCTGACCCGGCTCGCCCGTCAGTTCCTGACCGCCCTCACCGCCCCCCGAGTGATCCAGTTGCGGCGCCTGATCATCGCCAACGCCGACGTCTTCCCCGAACTGGGGACCGAGTGGTACGAGCGGGGTTTCCAACGAGGGCTCGCCACGCTGGCGGCGACCTTCCAGCGCCTGGCCGACCAGGGGCTCCTCCGCATCGACGACGCACTCCTGGCCGCTAACCACTTCTCCGGCCTGCTGCTGTGGATCCCGGTGAACAAGGCCATGTTCACCGGCAGCGCCCAGCACACCGAGGCCGACCTCGACCGCTACGCCGCCGCCGGCGCCCGCGTCTTCCTCGCCGCCTACCGCTGACCACCGCCCCCGGCCTCACCGACTCACCCGCATCGGGCGGGTGCTGCCCCGCCAGTTCATGGTCCGAGTGCGACCGGCACCGCTTCCGGAACGCCGCCCGGAGCTTTGGGGGTGAGGCCGTCGGCGCCCCTGGCCCGGTCGCTCCGCCCAGGAGGAGGCGCAGGGCGACGGTTGATCGGGTCAACCCGGGTTCGGCTGGTCGGGTGGGTGGGCGAAGTCGATCTCCTTCGCGGCGACGATCTGTGCGTTCATGTTGCGCTGCATCATCTCCATGGCGGCGGAGCCCAGTTGGGGATGGATGGTGGCGACGGCGTCCTCGGGCACGGTGACTTCGAGGTGGCGGATGTGCGCGTCCAGGGCGGAGTAGAGGACGCATTGTTCGGTGACCTGGCCGCTGAGGACGATGTGTCCTGCGCCAAGTCGCCACAGCAGGTATGACATCGGGGTTTCGTGGAAGATCGAGTGGCGGGCTTTGACGACGAACAGGGAGTCGTCGTCCGGGCGGACGGGCTCGACCAGGTCGGCGTGGGCGCCGGCGAGCGCGGTGTCCACGAGTTCGCCGTGGTGGGAGCGCCAGCTGCCGAAGTTGTCGTTCGCGTAGATCACCGGTGCCCGCGCCAGCCGGGCCCGCGCGATCAGGTCGGCCAGGACGGGTACGACGCGTCGGGCGGAGGGCACCAGCAGCTCGGCGTCCTCGTGATCGTAGGTGTTGATCATGTCGATCACGATGAGGGCGCAGGGTCCGCGTGGCTGCGGCTTCATCGGGCCGGCCTCGCCGGGTCCTCGTCGACGACGCGCACCGTGGCCAGCCCCTGGTCGGCCGGGTCGGGCAGGAACATTCCGGCTCGTACGCCGGTGGTGAGGTACTCCAGTACGGGCTGGGTCAGGCGTTCGCCGGGCAGGACGACGGGGATGCCAGGCGGGTACGGAGTGATCATCTCGGCGGCGATCCGGCCGGGGGCTTCGGCGACGGGAACCTTCGTGTGGCGGGCGAAGTAGGCGTCCCGAGGCAGGCGTGCCTGCTCCAGCCGCAGCTCGGACGGGGGAGGGACGGCTACGGCCGGGGCGTGTTGCAGGCCGGGCGCGTGGGCGGCGAGGTCGCGCAGGGCGGCGAGGAGCGCTGCGGCGGTCTGCTCGTCGTCGGCGTGGGTGAGCTGGGTGCCGAGGCGACGGTGATCGCTGAGGTGGGCGTCGATGCGATGGTTCGCGCGCAGCCAGTCGGCTGCCCGGTAGCCGGTGGTTCCCAGTCCGGTGATGTCGATGACGACGGGGAGCGGGTCGAAGTCGGCCGCGAGGCCCGGGCCGCAGAAGTCGTCCGCGTCGTTGACGTGGAGCCCCTCGATCGCCTCGATGGCCTCACGGGTGCGCGCCGCCAACTCCATTGCCCCGCCGACGAGTTCGTGGCCATGCTGTGCCATCTGCCTGCGCCATGCGTCGATGCCGGCGTAGATGAGGACGTTGGGGCTGGTCGTGCCGAGGAGGTCGGCCCGTGAGGCGAGTTCGGCGGGATCGATCAGATCCCCCTGGAGGTGGAAGACGGAGCCCTGTTCCAGTCCGCTGCCCATCTTGTGGATGCTCGTCACGCAGATGTCGGCGCCCGCGTCCATGGCCCAGGACGGCAGATCGTGGTGGAAGGGAAGGTGCGCGCCCCACGCCTCGTCCACGACGAGCGGCTTTCCGCGGCGGTGACAGACCTCGGCGATACCCGTGAGGTCCGCCGCGCCGCCGTAGGGCGTCGGGCTGGTGACGAGCGCCCCGTCGGCGTCGGGATGCTCGGTGAAGGCCTTGTCGTAGGCGACCGCGGAGGGCGGGTGGGCGAGGTGTCGGGCCGGGTCCCACTGGGGTTCCACCCAGACCGGTTCGACGCCGGAAAGGATCAGTCCGGCGATCACCGACTTGTGCGCGTCCCGTCCGACGAGCAGCCTGTGGCCGGGGCAGGCGACCGTGAGCATCGCCGCCTTGACGGAGAGGGAGCTGCCGCAGGTCGAGAAGAACGTGTGCTCGGCGTGGACGGCGTCGGCCATCAGTTTCTCGGCCCGTTCCAGGACCCGGTGACGGGCGAGCCGGTCGTCCAGACCGCCGTCGGCCAGTACGTCTCCGTAGAAGACGGCGTCACCGAGGACCGCCCGGGCGCGCGGGTCCGCGCCACGCGCCTGTTTGTGGCCTGGGGGAGCGAACCCCAGTTCGTCGGAGTCATGGTACTGAGCGAGTGCTTCGAGGACCGGGGCCTCCGCGTGATTGACAGCCATGGGCTCCGGGTTCCCCGCACGGGGCTGGCGTAAAGCCCTGTGACGGTGGGCCTCGATCGGGCAGGGCGGGGCGGGATCGCGGCCCGTCGGATCACGCTGCCAGGGTGAGGTTGTGCAGGCGGGCGGGCTTCGAGGTCCTCGGAGCCGAGCCCGAGCCCCCGGCGGATTGCGTGATCCGGCGCGGGGTGCCGGGCCTGGCGGTACGTCTCCGATCGGGTGACCACATGCGGAGGAGGGGTGTGGACGATCGTCGGTGAAGCAGGAACCACCGTGGGCGACCGCCGGAATGCCCGCCTGCAGGCGGGCGAGGAAGTCAGATCTGTCGCTTCTCGAGTGGCCGTACGGCGGGGCCCTGGAGGATGCGGCCGTCGGGGGCGAAGCGGGAGCCGTGGCACGGGCACTCCCAGGCCTGCTCCGCGCGGTTGAAGGCGACGAGACAGCCGAGGTGGGTGCAGCGGGCCGAGACGGCGTGGAGTTGTCCGTTGTCGTCCCGGTGGACGGCGCACTGGTGCCCGCCCACGCGCAGCACGGCGCCGTCGCCCGGTGCGAGATCCTCGACTGCGGGTGTCGTCACCGACGGCAGCCGGTCGCCGACGAAGTGTTTGGCCACGTGCGCCTGGTTCTTCAGGAACGACACGCCCTCGCGCACCACGGTGCCGAGGCGGCGCGGGTCGTACAGGCCCGCCCACTCGGGCTTGCGGCCCTCGACGAGGTCGGCGATCAGCTCGCCGGCCATGACGCCGCCGCTCAGGCCCCAGCCGCCGAAGCCGGTGGCGACGTAGGTGTGGCGGCTGCCGGGGTGCAGTGGCCCGACGAGGGGGACGGAGTCGGTGGAGTCGTTGTCCTGGGTCGCCCAGCGGTGGGTGAGGGTCAGTCCCGGGAAGCGGCTGGCGGCCCAGGCGGCGAGCCGGTCGAAGCGTTCCTCGACGTCGGTGCTGCCGGGGGTGAAGTGCTCGCCGGTGACGACCAGCAGCCGGGTGCCGTCGGCGTAGGGGGCGCTGCGGACGGATCGGGTGTTCTGCTCGGTGGTGATGTGCATGTCGCGCGGGGCCCGGTCCGCGCCGAGGGTTCCGGCGACGACGAGCTCGCGGCGTGGGGCGAGCCGGGTGAACAGCAGCGCGCGGTCGAAGACCGGGTAGTGCGTGGCGACGACCACCTCGCGTGCGCGCACCTTCACGCCCGTGTCGGTCGCCAGGACGCAGGGCTCGCCTTCGGTGAGGCCGGTGACACGCGTCCCCTCGTAGATGGTGGCGCCGCGTCGGCGCAGCTCGTCCGCCAGGCCGTGCAGGTACTTCACGGGGTGGAACTGCGCCTGCCCGGTCACCCGGACCGCGCCCGCCACGGGGTAGGGCAGCTCGGTCTCGGTGACGAACTCGGCCGGCAGGCCCGCCTCGCGCGCCGCCTCCGCTTCCGCGCGGAGCTGCGGGACGCGCTGCGGATCCTCGGCGTACGTACAGGCCGCGGCCTCCTCCCACGCGCAGTCGATTCCCAGGTCGTCGACGGTCTCGGCGGCACGGCGGATCGCCGCCGACTGTGAGTGGGCGTACAGCCGCGCGCCGTCGCGGCCGCGGGTGCGGCGCAGATGGTCGTACACGAGGGTGTGGAGCGCGGTGAGCTTGGCCGTCGTGTGGCCGGTGACGCCGCCGGCGATCCGGCCCGCCTCCAGCACGGCCACCTCGCGCCCGCGCCGGGCCAGCTCCCACGCCGTGCTGAGTCCCGCCATACCGCCGCCGATCACGGCGACATCGACGGTGATGTCCCCGGCCGGTGGGGGAGCGGCCTCATGGTCCGGTGCGGTCTCTATCCAGTACGACGTCCGGAGTACCTGATCAGTGTCCATGGCCGCCGAGTGCCCGGCCTGCCCGGGTGACACGCACAGGCGTGCGCTCGATCGACACCATGCTCGGGGCACCGTCGCCGCAGGTGCTCATCAGCCTGTGGGCCGGTGCGACGCAGCCAGTGCGGGGGCATGGGCTCTGGCGACATGACCGCGCAGGCGAATGTCCTGACCATCGCGCGCAGCCGATCGGGACTCGCCGCGGCGAGATCGTCCTCGGCGAGGGCGTGCGGGGGCAGACTGCCAGATGCGGTCATGGTGTCGGCTTCCATCGGGCTCCGGCACCTCGAAGGTCAGCCGGTGGCCTTCATCTGTGCGGGTGTCATCCCGACGCCGGGGAAACCCCCCGAATCAGGTCGAACCCGGACACCCTTTCCCAGGACGCAGTCCCGGCCGAATGATCATCGGGGGAGGGTTGGCCCGATGGTGAACAGTTCGTAGGTTCCCGTCAGGCGGAACAGCCGTGTGGGCTGGTGACGCAGGCCGGTGAGGGTGAAGGAGCTTCCGCCGGCGCTGTGGTGGCGGCGTAGTCGCAGCAGCAGGTTCAGACCGCCGGCGTCCATGAAGGAAACGCCCGACAGGTCGATCTGCAGCGTGGTGCACCGGGGTGGGATCAGTTCTGCGGCCCGGGAGAGGGCGGGGCTGGTGTCGAAGTCCATTTCCCCGGTGACGGTGATCACCGTGCAGTGCGTGTGCTGCCGCGTCGATGTGGTGAGCTGGTTCACGGTTCGGCCCTCGGTCCGGGTCGAGCCCATCACACCCCCGGCACGGGGGCGTCAAGCACGCGGCGTGGGGCCGCGTACAGCCGAGCAAGACAACCCGTACCGCGTCCTGGCCACTTGGGCCGGCACTCAGGGGCGGCGCGGGGTCTCCCACCAGACCAGGCTGGTTGTCCCTGCAGCCTGGCACAGGCGCAGCACGCCCGGCCAGCCTGCTCCCGCTCCAGGGGCGGCAATTGTCCGGAAGACGTCCCTCCGCCCTGGCCCCTCGCGCCGGATGGACATGCCGCAGCTGTCCCGCAGTCACTCGTGACGCATCCCGGCCGGTTAGCCGAGCACACGCCGCCGTCGCCGTCGCTGCTGCGACCGAGCACGGTGGCCCTCTGTGCTGCGTCGGGCCGTTTTCAGTCGGTGTCGGTGAGGAGTTCTTCGCGCAGGTGGGTGAAGCAGGCGGTGAGGAGGCGGGAGACGTGCATCTGGGAGATGCCGAGTTGTTCGGCGATGGCGCTCTGGGTCATGCCCTGGAAGAAGCGCAGGTAGAGGAGGGTCTGCTCGCGCTCGGGGAGTGCCTGGAGGCCGGGTTTGACGGCCTCGCGGTCGATGATGTGGTCGTAGGCGGGGTCGGGGGTGCCGATGGTGTCGGCGAGGGTGTAGTTGTCGGTACCGGGCAGTTCGGCGTCCAGGGACAGGGCGGAGAAGCAGTCGAGGGCGTCGAGGCCGGTGCGGACCTCGTCGTGGGTGAGGCCGGTGTGCCGGGCGATCTCGTCGAGGGCCGGGACTCCGCCCGGTGTGGTGGCGGTGAGTTCCTTGACGGCGCGGCGGACCTTGTTGCGCAGTTCCTGGGCGCGGCGCGGGACGTGGAGGGTCCACAGGTGGTCGCGGAAGTGGCGCTTGAGTTCGCCGGTGATGGTCGGGATGGCGTAGACCGCGAAGGCGCGGCCGCGGCCGGGGTCGTAGTGGTCGACGGCCTTGACGAGGCCGACGGCCGCGACCTGGTAGAGGTCCTCGAGGTTCTCGCCGCGGTTGCGGAAACGCATGGCGATGCGTTCGGCCATCGGCAGCCAGGCGCTGACCAGTTCGTTGCGCAGTTGACGGCGTTCGGGCCCGTCGGGCAGCCGGTGCAGCCGGTCGAAGGCCGCGGCGGTGTCGGGGGCGTCGTCATGGGGGTGGTGCTTCGTGGTGGCGGTCACACGCACGGCGCGTACACCTCCCGGATCGGGTGGTGCGGTAAAGGGGGGCCACCGTGGGAGGCAGCGTGCGTGTGCTCGCAGAGAAGGATGGGGGCCGACGCGCGGTGTCCCACGGTCGTGCCTCCGTTCCGAAGCACGTTGTTCACGTACCCGGCATGAAAAGGGCGAAACGGACTTCGGAAAGGTTGTACGAGCAGCGACCGGCCGACTTCGCAGCGGTACGGCGCTTTACCGGCCTCACCGGTCCGCAGCAGGACGACATCGTCGCCGCGCGGGAACGGGACATCACGGTGAGCGGCCGTCTGGACGTCGGGCGATCGAGTCTGCCCCGCACCACCGAGCCGCCGCACATTGCGCGCTGACCGCACGCTCGTACCGAGCCCGGCCCGCGCGGGCTGGAACGGCTCACGGTCCGCATCGTCGGAGGCGCCGGGCTGAGGCGGTTCGCTGGAGGCAGTCACCGGCGGCAGAGGCTCCCCCAGGAGCTGTGCCCCCGGGGGAAGCCCCAGGGGCTGTTGTCTCAACCCCTCAGGAGCCGGGTAGCCCTGCGGCAGGGCTCCCACACACGGGGAACGCCGATAGATGAAGGCTGCACGGTGGCGCCCACCGTCACATCTGGTGGGTGGCGCAGGCGTGCAGGTACTCCAGAGCGTCGGCAACGATGGTCTGCCGGTACCAGGTGTGCCATGCGGCCAGGTCGTCCGCGAGAGCGGCGAGGCCCGTGCGCTGGACATGCGTCATCCAGGAGCCTGGCTGTCGGCGGTGGACGCAGATGACCCCGAGACACTCACCGGTGCCGTCCATCCCCGGCACGGCATACAGGGCGCGACTGCCGTTGGCCAGCGCGGCCTGCCCTTGGTCGGAGCGGGCCAGGTCCGCGTCTTCGGTGATGTCGGCGACGAAGACCGGTCCTTGCCGGGCCGAGGCGCGCGCGGCCAGTACCGGCGGACTGCTGACGACGGCGAGGCAGTCTCGGTAGGCGGCGTCCAGGCCGACGTGGGCCTCCAGGACCAGGTGGTTTTCCAGCGCCGGGTCGGGCAGGTGCACTTCCGTGGCATCGGCATCCGTGAGCGTCACCGCCTCGCCGGCCACTGCACGCAGCAGGAACGCGCGGTCGCGCATCTGGGCGGCGGTGCAGTCGAGCAGCTCCGGCAGGGGTGGCGCTGTGTCATAGCTCCCTGAGAACGGCTCCTTCGACGTGGTCGGCGACGCTGCCGTCACGACGGCCGAGGCGACGGTCCGCAGGGGTACGTTGTACTGCTGGGAAGCCCTGCGCAGCAGGTCAAAAGCCTTCGGCGCAGAGGCCAGGCCGTAGCGCTCGTACAGGATCCCCTTAGCCATCCCGATCACCACGCCGGCCCGCGCCTTGGCGCGCAGACCGAACAGCTCGCTCCGCAGATCCCCGAGCGCCGCGGCGGACTGGTCGGCCGGCCCGGAATCCGCAGGCAGTGCGGGCTCCAGCTCCGCCAGGGCGGCACCGAGAGTGGAGCACACCCGCAGACCCGGCGTGGACGACAGCGCGAACATGTCCAGCACATGAGCGGCCTGGGCGACCACCAGAACGGGCCTGCGATCGAGATGGCGTGTATGGAGGTCGAGAAGACGGATGCCTGCCGCGCTCACCAGCCGGAGGTCCGACAGGTCAAGGACAAGCGGCCGCTCCCGAACGGAGGCCCGTTCCAGGTAGGGGGCCAACTCGGGCAGCAGTTTGGCGGCCCCGTCGGAGTCGAGGATGCCGGACAGACACAGAACGTCCACGCTGCCGCCGGTCACCGGCCTCAGCGTCACCTGCTCACCCGGCTGCGCACATGGCGCGCCGGGCGAGGCCGACTGCCCACCGTGAGACATACGGCCGACCCTTTCCTGACTTCCCGGCCACCCTACGACCCCGCATGTCAAGCCTTGCCCTGCCTCGCGGCAAAAGCAAGAACACGGCCGTCGGCCGACGGAGACCGTCCGGGCAGGACCAGGAAGGGCGCGCCCCGTCCGCTGTCGAACAGGCTCGTCCGGGGTCGGGATGCGCGTTGTCTCCCGTTGCCTCGGCCTCAGGCTCTGCAACTTCCACAGCACACGGCCCCATCGATAGCGGCCTCGTTCGGTCGCTCCGGCTGGTACCTCGCACATTCTTGCCATGCCGCTGGGAACATGTGCTGGGTTACGTACTCGGCGTCTGGCCGTTGAGCTGTCCGCGACACACGGGAGGAGCGCGGTGCGAACCCGGCAGGTCCCTTGCGTTCAGTCTTCAAGGGTGGCTTGGGGTTGCGCGTGGATGATGGAAGTCACTGCCAGCTGTCGTCTGCCGAGGGTGTAGGCGGTCTCGGTGAGACGTAGGTGCCGCTCGTTCACATAAGCGTTGAGCAGGCGGCCGCCTCCCCGATCGTTGAACCCGCGTACTCGGCGATCATGCCTTTGGCGAGCTCCAGCGTCGTTTTGGCGGCGATGACGCTCTGGAGGCGGGTGATGGCGTCGTCACTGCGGGCGGGCTCGGTCGACCAGTGCATCAGGGCCAGGCTCGCGGAGTCGGCGAGGGCCTGAGCCGGGTCCGCATCGTTTCCGGGCAGGTTTCCCATGGGCCTGCGCAGGGGTGAGGGCGCCCAGGCCGCGGTCGTGGAGCCGCACGGGGATCGCTTGCAGGGAGCCGTACCCGAGCTCGGTCATGGCGGTGGGCAGTCTGGGCCACCGCTCGTGTTCCGCGGCGATGTCGGGAACACTCACCGCTTCTGCGGTGCGATAGCAGTCCATGCAGGGGCCAAGGCCACTTTGCATCTGGAGCAGTTCGGCGAAGGCCGCGTCCTCGTGGGTCGTGGCCATCGGCTTCAAAATGCCCCTGGCGTCGGCGATCATCACGGCTGATGCGTCGGTGTCCAGCAGGTCCAGGCAGGTGTGGACGAGTAGGCGAAGAGCTGCAGCGGGTCGAACTCCGCCGCATAGGTGTCGGACAGGGCGACGAACGCCTGCGCCAGCTGTCGCTCGCGGTTCATGCCCGCCTCCCCGGCACTGTCATCGTCTGGGCCGGCTGCCTATTCATCATCGAAGCTCATCGAACGGTCGATGACGGCCCGGGCGACTTCCGCTGAGGTGCGACCCTGCGCGAAAGCCCGCGCGCGCAGCCGCAGCAGTGCCTCCTCGGCGCTCACTCCCAGCCGTACCATGATCATTCCTGTGGCCTGGTGCACCTCGTCGCGGTCCGTCTCCGCTCCTGACAGCCACGTTACGACTCCTTCGGGGTCTGGGGAAGCATGATCAAGGGCGATGACGGCCAGGGTGACGGCGTCGGCGACCAGCAGGGCGGTGCGGACGCGGTCGGTGGTGAGCGGTCCTGGCGTTTCGCGGTACAGGTCGAGGGTTCCTAGAGGATCTCCGGGACCCCGCAAGGGCAGCGAGAACGCGGCTTCTGCTCCGGTCTTGACCGCCTGGACGGAGAACAGCGGCCAGCGGCGGATGGCCGGAGGACCGGTCAGATCCGGGACGAACACGGGCGCGCGCAACCGGATCGCCTCCCTGCAGGGGCCCTCGCCAAGGGTGTACTGGATCTCCGCGAGTCGCGCCGCGACGTCGTCACTCGCGCACAGGACGACTCCTGCGTCCGGCACATCGCCTGTGATGGAGACGGACAGTCCCGACGCCGCGGGCAGCAGCGCCAGACAGGCGTGACACAGGGCCCGGGGCACTTCGGCGAGAGGCGTCCCGCGTATTGCGGCGATGAGTGCGTGGGCGATGCGGGCACGCTCGACGTCCATCTCCTGCTCGGCGTCTCCGCCACCCAGCAGACCGTCACCTGTCATGACCACCTCCCCGCCGCTCGTCCTCGGCACGGCTGCATCCGCTCTTGGCACACGGCCAGGTGCAGTCGCTTCACCCGCGTGCAGTCCGCACCGGCGTCAGACCCCCCGCGACGCAGCGCTCGTGAAACGGGGTCAGCCCTCGCTGCTGATGGTCCCGCTCGTCGACCCGGCGTTGTGCCATCCTGCCGTGCGCGCTCGCAGAGGATCATCTTTCCCGGCTCCAGCCCACAGCCGGGACTGCGGTCGGCCTGCGAACCACCGGGTTTCCGGCGGGTGCGCGGGGAAACGCCGGAGGCGCGCAGCCGCTGGGTGGGGACGTCAGCGTCACGCTGTCCCGCTTCGGCGAATGCGGTTGAATGCTCAGGATCGTGACCGGCCGAGATCGCGAGAGTTTGCGTGACGGTCGTCGGCCGGTCCTCGCGGCACACCAACGTCAACTGTGGTGCATGGGGGAACTGGTTCTGCTGTGGGGGCGGTCGAGTGAGATACCGCTGGAGGTTCGTGCCGAGCCGGAGGCGGCCCTGGACCGTCACGGCCCCATCCAGATCCTCGGCACAGGCTATGAGGTGTGCGCGGCGACCGCTTCCGTGCGGGGCGGAGCCGGCCGGAGTGCCAGGTCACAGGCACTGTGCTGTGCTCTTCGCGCGGCGCCTGTTGCGCTCGCCCGGCGTGGCGGCCGTGTTTCGTCTCGGGGATGGCCGGCATGCGGTCTGTTCGTTTTCGGGGATGTGGCCGCACGTTCGGGCGGGAAGGTTTCCAGTAGCCCTGAACAGCGGGGTTCCGTCCCGCGGCGTGGGCGCGGTTGTCCGATCCGAGGCGAGCGTCGATGTCCGTGCGGACAACTGGTGCCGGCCGTTCCCGTCCGGCGGCGGGCCCCCAGCCAGCCCGCATCACACGCTACGCGGGGGGCTGTCTTCCAAACGAAAACGGCGCCGCTCCGCGCCGCACCGCCGCGGACAGCGGTCCTGCACGAGCACGCTCCGTCCCGGGCGGCCGAGCGCCGAATCGGCCGATGGCGCCCGCCAGGCGCCATCCGGCGAAGGCCGGGCATCGGCCCGGTAATGCGGGATCTTTGCCTTGTACCGGGATTCGATCCGGCCGGTCAGGAACACCCGGTGAAAGGAATCCGACGCCAGTGCGAGGGAGCGGGTGACATGGCCACGCAGCCGTCACGGATCGAGCGGCATCCGAACGTCATGACCTCACGCCACACGAGGGGGATTCCGGCAGTGGACGACGCGCACGGTCGGCTGCCGTCGCTGGGAGGCTGACATGGACGCCTCCGTGGACCGGATCGCGTACCCCTGGGGCGGCCGTACCCCGTACAGCCGTGACGAACCGTGGCCCGAGCGGGTCGACATGTATCTCGAGGACGGTGTCGAACCCGCCCAGGTGGAACGGTGGCTGCAGACGGCCTCACTGCTGCATTCCGACGGTGACGCCATGGACATCGCGGTCCTCGACGGCCGCATGGTGGGCGTGCGCGGGCGGGTGGAGGACCGGGTCAACCGTGGCCGCCTGGGGCCCAAGGACCTCTTCGGCTGGCAGGCAGGCGCCTCAGCGGACCGGCTGACGACGCCGCTGGTCCGCGAGGACGGACGCCTGGTCGCATGCGACTGGGACACGGCGATGGAGCGCGTCGTGGCCCGTTCACGGCAACTGCTGGCGGAGCGGGGCCCGGGGTCTATCGGCTTCTACACCACCGGGCAGTTCTTCCTTGAGGAGTACTACACGCTCGCGGTGCTGGCCCGGGCCGGGATCGGCACGAACCACCTGGACGGCAACACGCGCCTGTGCACCGCGACAGCCGGCGAGGCGCTGAAGGAGTCCTTCGGCAGCGACGGACAGCCGGGCAGCTACGACGACATCGACCACGCCGACGTGATCGCGCTGTTCGGGCACAACATCGCCGAGACACAGCCCGTGCAGTGGATGCGGATCCTGGACCGACTGGAGGGCGGCGAGCCGCCCCGCCTGCTCTGCGTCGACCCGCGCCCCACGCGGGTGGCCCGCAGGGCGGCCGTGCACCTGGCTCCGCGTCTCGGCACGAACGTGGCGCTGCTCAACGCGCTGCTGCACGAGATCATCCGTACCGGCCGCGTCGACCGCGACTACATCGAGGCGTACACGGTCGGATTCGAGGAACTGGCAGCCCGCGTGCAGGAGTGCACGCCGCAGTGGGCGGCCGGCGTGTGCGACGTGCCGGCCGCGCGGATCGGTGAGGCGGCGGAACTCGTCGGCACGGCGGAAAGGCTGCTGTCCACGGTGCTGCAGGGGGTCTACCAGTCCCACCAGGCCACCGCGGCGGCCGTGCAGGTCAACAACCTGCACCTCATCCGCGGCATGCTGGGGCGGCCGGGTGCCGGGGTGCTGCAGATGAACGGACAGCCCACCGCCCAGAACACCCGCGAGTGCGGCGCCAACGGTGACCTGCCCGGCTTCCGCAACTGGCAGAACGACAGCCACGTCGCCGACCTGGCAAAGGTGTGGAACGTCGACCCGCGGACCATCCCGCACTACGCTCCGCCCACCCCCGCCATGCAGATGTTCCGGTACGCGGAGCAGGGTTCGATCCGCATGCTGTGGATCAGCGGCACCAACCCCGCGGTGTCGCTCCCGGAGCTCTCCCGGATCCGCTCGATCCTCGGACAGGACCGCCTCTTCACGGTCGTACAGGATGTGTTCCTGACGGAGACCGCGCAGCTGGCCGATGTGGTGCTGCCCGCCGCGACCTGGGGGGAGAAGACCGGCACGTTCACCAACGCGGACCGCACCGTGCACCTTTCCGACAAAGCGGTGGAACCGCCCGGCGAGGCGAAGCCGGACCTCGCCATCTTCCTCGACTACGCGGCCCGGATGGACTTCCGCGACAAGGACGGCGGCCCCCTGATCACCTGGCACGACCCCGAGGCCGCGTTCGAGGCGTGGAAACGGTGCAGCGCCGGCCGGCCCTGCGACTACACCGGCCTCACCTACGGCCGGCTGCGCGGAGCGAGCGGGATCCAGTGGCCCTGCAACGAACAGGCCCCGGGCGGAACGCAACGCCTCTACACCGAAGGGATCAGCTGGGCGCACCCCGACCTCTGCGAGAGCTACGGCAAGGACCTGGTGACCGGCGCGACCGACGACGTGGTCGAGTACCGCTCCCTCAACCCCGACGGCAAGGCGGTGATCAAGGCCGCCGCCTATTTGCCGCCGCACGAGACGCCCGACGAGCGCTACCCGTTCCAGCTCACCACCGGCCGCACCCTCTACCACTTCCACACCCGTACGAAGACCGCGCGGGCACCCCAGCTGAACGCGGCGGCTCCTGACGTGTGGGTGGAGGCGTCCGCGGCCGACGCGACCGCACTCGCCCTGGAAGAGGGCGACCTGGTCGAGGTCAGCACCCCGCGCGGCGCGCTGCGAGGGCGCCTGCGGGTGACCGCCATCCGCCCGGGACTGCTGTTCGTGCCCTTCCACTACGGCTACTGGGACACCGCGGGCGGATCCGGCCCCGACGACACCCCGGGACGCGCGGCGAACGAGACGACCATCACCGACTGGGACCCCGCTTCCAAACAGCCGCTGTTCAAAACCGCCGCCGCCGCACTGCACCTGGTGGAACGCGGAGACGGCCGCCCTGCTCCCGCGCCGACCACCACCGCGTCCGCGCCGGCACGCCCCGATGCCGTCCCCGCCACCAGGGGAGGAGCGTCCGCCCTCACGGCGGAGGCGGGCGGCGCCGATCGTGAGGAGGCCACCGAGTGAACGGCATCAGCCTCACCCTTCGCGCCCTGCACCAGGGCGAGACCCACCTCGCCCGGCAGCTGACGACCGTGGCGGAACGCCACCGCACCGACCACGAGGTCCACCACGTGGCCATCGACCTCGCCGGCTGGTCCCGCGAACACGTCCGACGCCTGGCCCAGGCCGCCCGCTCCCATGGCCTCGACCTCGACGACTCCGCCGCTGACGCGGGCCCCACTCTCCTCTCCACGCTCAGGCAGAAGGCCGCCGAAGCGGTGGGGCGCCGCCACGAGCCCGGTCTGCCGCTCCTGCGCGACCTGCTGGACCTGCACCTGGACGCCGCCGAGAACTCCCTCCACTGGGAGATGCTCGCGCAGGCCGCGCAGGCCACCAAGGACGAGGAACTCCTGGCCGTGGCGTCCGCCTGCCACCCGCAGACGCTGCGGCAGATGCGCTGGACCAACACCATGATCAAAAACCTCGCGCCCCAGACCCTGACAAGCCCGTGACGGACTCGGCCCGCAGCTTCGTGAACCCCAGGGCAGCAGCCGGAACACGGGGTCTTGTCGGCAGCGTACTTCCTGCCCGTGGCCTGGCCAACGGTCTCCGAGCGGCACGACGCGGCCACCGTGGTCGCCCCGGTCTCGATCCGGCTCGGCGCCCCGGCGCTGGCCGTCGCGCCCGTGGCCGCCGGCCAGTAGCGCCTCGTGGACGGCGCCGCGTACGGCAGTTGCTGAACAGCCGCTGAGCCCGCAACGGCCCGGGAAGGACCGGCAGTAGTCACCGTTGCTGAGGACGTAGTCATGCCTCAGCATTCCGGGGCGCGTCGGCTCGTGCCGACCGGGAGGTGACGGTTCGGCCGACCGCGGAGCCGGACGAGCGGTTGTGCGTTTCACCGTCGGCGGGGCACCGACGCGTGCTCCGCGGGCCCTGGCTCGATCGGACCTCGTCCGCTGGCCGTCGGCTGCGCCTCCTACTGTGACTCCCTCCGCCTGGCTTCCAGTCGGTCTATGCGCTCCTGCAGATCCTTCACATACGGGTTGTTCGCCCTGGCGTGCTTGCCGATCGCCGAGACGACGCCCCACCCGTCCGCGAGAACCACCCGGAAGATCGGCCAGAGCGCGACCCATCCGACGCCGACGCTCACAAAGATCATGCACACCTCGTCCGTAGCTGACGCCACGGACGAGGGATCACGGAGCGCGTTCAACGCAAGGATGACTGCCAAGACCTGGGCGACCATCACGGCGGCCCAGAGGAACCAGGCGCCCAGACGCATCCAAGCCACCCACCCGGTTCTCACCAAGGGCACCCGCTTCTTCCTGTCGGCCAGCCGTCGAGTCGCCCACCACGCCGTGGTCGGGTACATCTCGGCAACAGCCTTACGCAACTTGAGCTCCGCTATCACAGGGGTAAGGTCCCACCCGTCATCAGGCGGCGGGATCTCTGACGCCTGACGTCGCCTCTCCCGGAGGGCGCGCCACTCACCAAGATCCACCAAGATCGCCTCCGCCATCTCACGCGACCTCTCCCGCCTGTACCGCTCACGGCTGGCCACCTCGACAACAGCCACCAGGAGCACCACGGGAGCAACTGCCGCCACTGTCGCTGCAAAAGCTTCAGACATCTCTGCTGCCATCCCGAGTGCATTCCGCAGGTGAAGCACCGTCATGCCGCGCAACGCGCTACAGGTCTGCACCAGACCTGGATGCCCGACCCTGACCCAAGCCGGACGTTGCCCCGCCTGCGAGGCCAAGCCCAGAGCAGCCAGGCCGGCACCGAGCAGCCGCGGCTGCAACGCGGTCCGGCACAGAGCCGGCGCCGCCTGCCCCCGGACCCACCCGCACTGAGAGTGCCCCGCCTGCTCGGCCCTCCACCAGCTCCAGCGCGACCTGGCG
Organism: Streptomyces sp. NPDC005017; assembly: GCF_042873115.1. Taxonomy (NCBI): domain Bacteria; kingdom Bacillati; phylum Actinomycetota; class Actinomycetes; order Kitasatosporales; family Streptomycetaceae; genus Streptomyces; species Streptomyces sp. NPDC005017. The sequence goes on from NZ_JBIALD010000022.1 coordinate 80,110, forward strand.
ACCGAGGCCGACGGGGCGTGGAACGGCACGCCGGCGGTGACGTCGCGGCCGAGATGGCCCCTGCGCCGGTGCTGGAAGCCGACCTCGCGCGCCGTACCGCGCACCGGTCTCTTCCCCGTCCGGAACGCGTCGTCAGACGTTCGCCGCACGCGCCTCCGCCGGCACCGCCGCCGTGGAGGTGGCGGTGCAGGGCGAGGAGCTGACCCTGCGCTTCGGCTACCGCACGGATGCCGAGGGCACCCATCCGGGAGGCACTCGTGTTCGACCGTGTCCGTCAGGAGCTGAAGGACAGCGTGCATGTGTGGCCGGCGACATCGCCCTCGTGACCGGGCTGGGAGCCGACGGGCAGCGCTGGCAGGCGTGGCTCAACGTGGACGTCGCCGCCCGAAGGACGACTGCTTGACGGCTCTGGTCGGATGGTAGGGCCCCCGGCGTGCGTCGCAGACGTCTCCGACTCGCGGACGGGCGATTGGCAGACACTCCAGTGGGACCACGGGCTACGGCAACATCTGGTCGAGGAGCCCGAGGACCGCGAGGACCAACTCCTGCGGCTGGACACGCCAGCGATTCACTCCTGGGTGCCGGGAGCCCGGTACCGCACTTGCCCGGCTTTGCGGAGGGCGGCGATGGTTTCGTCGATGGTGAGGAGAACGGTCGTCTCGAACGAGCTGAGTGCGCCGCCTCCGCTGATCGCCAGGGCGACCGCGGCCATGGAGACGTTGTCGGGGGCCTCCCACAGGTTGTAGCCGTCGCGGGTGCCGAACGCATACCAGAAGCCATGGAGCTTGCCGCCGACGGACTCGATGTACGACTGGGCTGCCTTGGCGCGGTCCTCGGGGTGGTCGATGAGTCTCGACCAGGTCTCCGGGGTGTAGCTGAACCTTGACAGGTAGAGCGGCATCATGTGTCCCTTTCGTCCCATCAACAGATGCCACGGTGGAGGGACACGCCCCCTGTACCACTCGCGTTTCCCCCGAACGGCCGAGGCGGCCACCGGCACGACCTTTGCCGGCGTCGGCCGGCTTGGACGGGTTCCAGAGGCCGGTGCTGACTGGTGATCTACTCGGTGTGCAGCGCCGAGGCGATGGTCGTCCGGGCCGCCGACCGGGCCGGGACCAGGGCGCCGAGGACGGCGGTCGCCACGCCCGCCAGAAGCATCGCGGCAAGCTGTGGCGCGTGCCACACGTCCTTCATGTGCGCGGGGAAGTCGACCACGGCGATGTTGTCCACGACGAGGCGGTGCGCCACGATGCCGAGCGGGATGCCCAGCAGCCCGCCGAACACGCCCAGCCAGGCGACCGAGGTCACCGTCATCACCACCACTTGCCGGGGGGTCATCCCGATCGACTTGAGCATGCCCAGGTCCCGGCGCCGCTCACGGGTGTTCAGGAGCACGGTGTTGAAGACACCGAGCGACGCGACGAGCGTCAGCAGCACCGTGAACACCGTCGAGAAGGTGATGACGGTGGCGGTGCCGGCGTTGCCGGAGTCCAGAACCGATGTGTGCAGGTCCGGGTCGAGCGCCGCGACCGTCTGGGCGTAGGCGCGCGCGTCGGCGCCAGGGGCGAGCCGCACCGTGTATTCGGTGGCGCGGGCGTCCGGTGCGAGCTGGGCGAAACTCTCCCAAGCGGCTTCCAGGGACCGGGCGTTGCCCTCTATGAGCTGACCCACGACGATCGCAGTGATCTTCCTGCCGTTCAGCTCCAGCGTGACCCGGTCGCCGACCTTCAGCCCGCGCTGGGTCAGGAACGCCGGCCCAGCTACGATCTCGCCCGCCGCGGCCGGCGCCCGGCCCTTGACGATGGTGTGCTCGTACAAGGAGTCGTCGCCGCGGTAGAAGTCGGCGAAGACAGGCTGGGGCTGCCCGGTCATGTTCACCTGGGACAGCGCGCGGGCCCGTACCCCCGCCGCACCCGGCAGGGATCGCAGCCGTTTCTCGATCTGCGGGTCACCGAGCCGGGGCGGGGTCCGGTCGTTACCCGGCCCTCCGGTCGTCACGTGGATCCTGGCGCCTCCGTCCTCCCGCCCGACATTGCCGTACGCCAGCATGGTGCTGGTCAGTCCGGTCGCCAGGGTCACCGTGGTGACCCCGAGGACGATGGCCGCCATGGTCAGCAGGGTGCGGCTGGGGCGGGCGAACGGCTGGCCGAGGCCCAGGCTGACCGGGCGCGGCAGCCGGGTGGCCCCGAGCATCCGCTGCACGCGCAGGCCGCGCCCCGTGCGCCGCTCGCCGTCCGCGCTGATCGCCCGTGCGGCGGGCAGCCGGTGGGCGCGCAGGGCGGGGACCAGCGCGGTCAGCAGGACGAGGGCGGGCATGCCCGCGAGGCAGGCGACGGACCACCACGGGCTGATGCCGCCGACCGAGGCCCGGCCCACCTCGACGCCGGTGAACGCGACCTTCAGGATCGGCCCGGCCAGCGCGTTGCCGGTCACAGTGCCCAGCACGCAGCCCACCACCGCCGGTACGGAGAGCATCGTCAGATAGACGGCGACGACCTGGTTCGGGGTGAAGCCCAGGGCCTTGAGCACCCCGATGTGTCGGTACCCGGAGACGACCGCCCCGCTGACCACGTTGCCGACGATCAGGGTGGAGACGAGCAGGCCGAGGATGCCGAAGAGTGTGATGAACGGGAGGTAGGAGTCGGCGAGCGCGGAGAAGGCCTGCTTGAGGGTGAGGTAGGTATGTGCGCCGGTCAGCGATTCCTTGGGCAGGTCAGTGGTGGCCCCTGCCAGTGAGGCGCTCAGCCGGGCTTCCGTCGAGGAGTCCGTGAAGCGGTAGAGCATCTGGGCGGAGGCCGGGTGCAGTGCGGCCATCTGCTCGGGCGAGACCCAGGCGCTCGCCGACCTGCTCATGCTGGTGGCGAATCCGACGACGGTCAGCGTCGGTCCGCCGGGGGTCTCCAGCCTGGTGCCGAGGAGCGCGGTCCCGGGAGAGCCCTGGGCGGACCAGTTGACGACGATCTCGCCGGGTGCGGTGGCCCAGTGGCCCTCAAGGAGTTCGATCCGGTCCACGGGGCCCGCCGGATCGGCCCGGCCCACCACCGTGAGCGTGCCGCCCGCCATCCAGAGCCAGTCCTGGGGGATGTCGACGACGGCCTGTCCGAACGGTCCGGCCGCGGTCTCCACCCCGGGCTGCCGGGCGGTCCGCGCCAACTGTTCCTGCGAGACCTTCGTGGTGTCGAAGGTCGCTACCGTATGGGCACCGCGCTGTGCGGCGTAGGCCTTGTCGAAGGGGCTCGAGGCCGCGCTCAGCAGCGCCAGCGCGAGCAGGACGGTCGTGGTGGAGCAGAAGACGACGAGCCCGATGACGAAGGTCTGGAGCCGACGGCGCTTCACGGCCGCACGGGAGGCTCTCCATACGGCGCTCACGCGGTCGCCTCCAGCGTGCTCTCGCGGGCGACCCGACCGTCGGCGACTTCGACCAGCCGGCTGGCGCAGCGGGTGGCCAACTGCGGGTCGTGGGTGACGATCAACAGGGTCTGGCCGATCTGATTGAGGTCGATCAGTAGATCCATCACCTGCTCGCCCGACCGGCTGTCGAGGGCGCCGGTCGGCTCGTCGGCAAGCAGCAGAGCCGGGCGGTTCATCAACGCCCGTGCGACGGCGACGCGTTGGCGCTCGCCACCGCTCAGCGTCCCCGGATAGCTGTTCCGGCGTCCGGCGACGCCGAGTTCGTCCAGGAGTTCCAGGGCACGGTGGCGCGCCTGCCGGGCCGGGGTACCGGTCAGTTGCGCGGCAAGCGCCACGTTGTCAAGGACAGGCAGATCGTCGATGAGGTTGAAGAACTGGAAGATCATGCCGACGTTCCGCCGCCGGAACAGCGCCAAGCCGGTCTCGTTCAGTTTCCCGAGGTCATGACCCTGCACCTCGACTGTGCCCGAGGTCGGCCGGTCCAGGCCGGCCACCATGTTGAGCAGGGTGGACTTGCCGCAGCCGGAGGGGCCCATCACGGCGACCGCGTCCCCGGCTCTGATCTGCAGCGACAGGCCGTCCAGGGCCTTCGCGTCGCCGTACTCCTTGTGCACGCCGTCCAGCCGTACCACCACTTGCCGGGCACTGTCGTGATCAGTTGTCATGGCTCGAACCTAGGACCCGGTGTGCGGACGGGGCGTCACACCCCGGATGTATCCGCCCGGGCAGGTCATCCCGGGGATGTACGGGGCTGCGTCCAGGGGCTGTTGTGGGGCGCGTGGTGCAGCTGCGAAGATGATCCGGTGTGGGGATCCGGGACGGTCTGGCTGGTCATCGCCCTGGCGGCGGCAGTCGCCATTGCCGGGTGTCTGTGCGTGGCGACGGTCCGGGCTCGGCGGCTGCACCAGGCGGCCGTCGAGGAGCGCGGCTGGCTGCTGGAGCGGGAGCGGGAGAGCGCGGCACGGACCGCGGTCGACGCCGAGCGGGCCAGGATCGCCACCGAGCTGCACGACATCGTCAGCCACAACGTGAGCCTCATGGTGGTCCAGGCCGGGGCCGCCCGCGAGGTGCTGGCCACGATGCCGGACGAGGCCGTGGCGGCGATGAGCGCCGTCGAGACCGCCGGGCGGAACACGATGACCGAGCTGCGGCACCTGCTCGGCCTGCTCGCACCCGCGCAGGACGGCGACGACGAGCCCTCCGGTATGGACCTGTCACCGCAGCCGAGCCTGAGCCGGCTCAGCCCGCTGATCGACCGGATCGCTTTCGCCGGCCTGCCCGTGGAGATGCGTATCTCGGGTGAGCCGCGTCCCCTGCCGACGGGCATCGATGTCACCGCTTACCGGATCATCCAAGAGGCCCTGACCAATGCCCTTAAACACGGGGACAGAGCGAAAGCCGAGGTGACGGTGCGATACGCGGACCACTACCTGCGAGTGGAGGTGCTGAACAGCGGACCGAGCGTCCTGTCGGGCAGCCGGCCCGCGCGGGGAGAACCGGTCCCGGGGCAGGCGGACGGAACGGGACGCGGGCTGCTCGGCCTGCGGGAGCGGGTCGCCGTCTACGGCGGCGACCTGGACGCTCGCCGTCGTCTCGGCGGCGGCTACCGAGTGCGCGCCCGCATCCCCCTGGGCCGGCCATGACGACACACACCGAACCCGCCCCTCGCGTCGTGATCGCCGACGACCAGGAGCTGGTCCGCACCGGCTTCCGCCTGATCCTGACCGCCCGCGGCATCGACGTGGTGGGCGAAGCAGGCGACGGAGCCGAAGCCGTGGCCACCGTGCGGGGGCTGCGGCCCGATGTCGTACTGATGGACATCCGGATGCCCGTCATGGACGGCCTGGAAGCCGCCCGCCGCGTACTCGCGCAGGCCCCGGACTGCCGGGTGATCATGCTGACCACCTTCGACCTCGACCACTACGTCTACGCCGCCCTCGCCGCCGGGGCCAGCGGATTCCTGCTCAAAGACGTCACCCCCGCGCATCTGGCCGCCGCCGTACGCCTGGTCGACACCGGTGACGCCCTGCTCGCACCCTCGATCACCCGCCGCCTGGTGGAGCGCTTCGCCCCCGGCGCCACCAGAACCGGTTCGGGTCTCTCGACCCCGGCCGTCCACCGAGACCTGGCCGCACTGACGCCGCGCGAGCGCGAGGTGCTGACGCTCATGGGCCGAGGCCTTTCCAATGCCGAACTGGCGCGGAAACTGACGCTCAGTGAGGCGACAGTGAAGACCCACGTGGCCCGGATTTTCGCCAAGCTGACCCTGCGCGACCGGGCCCAGGCCGTCGTCCTCGCCTATGAGACAGGACTCGTCTCACCGGGCGAGTCCGCTGACACCACCAGCCCCTGCCGTTAGCCGGCAATCTGGAGATCACGCATGCCTCTTCAGTCCCTTCGAGGGCTGTACCGCCTCGGGCTCCGCCGCGTCCTGGCTGTCGGCCTGCGCTCCGACGACCTGAACGCCCTCCGAGTCATCTGACCGAAGCAGCAACCCGATCTCGCCACCGACCGGCGGCTCTTCGGCATGTCCTCAGCCTCACCCTGTCGCCGCAGCTGACGCCTGCCCTGTGAGATGGCCGACCTCACGACGAGCCGCCCGCCCCACCCCCGCAAACGCTTCACCTCGTCCTCGCCGAGGTTCTCGCCGACGTCGCAGGGCGTCCCCGCCTCGGGGGCAACGGAACTTCTCGGGTGCTGGTGTCGGCGCGCGGGGTGGGGCCGCGGCAGGTGAGCGGGTGGTGCTGAAAGACCGGCTGACCCGCTGTCACGGGGTGGAGTACTTGCGCCCCGAGGCGCGACTGCCTCGCGACGGTGACCTCAGCCCCCACCCCGTCCAGCTCGACGCCGGAGGAGTCGACCTGGTGAACCGATGGGGGGATCAGCAGTCTGTACGGCAGGATTGCGGGTCTGGTCCGTGAAGGAGGTCTCGTCACCATGCGTGCTGAAGACGCCGCTGTTCCGGAGCCCGGCCTCATGCGTCCGCCGCAGGTGCCGCCCAGCGCGACCAGGGTCACGCGGGGGGATGCCTTCGGCATCGCCGATCGGTACGGGGTCATCGGTTCGCTGTTGGAGGCGGGCGTCGAAGCAGCCCGGATAGAGGTGTTCTACGACCCCGAGGTCGGCGGTACCTACTGGGTCGTCGCTCTGGACGGCGGGCGCGCGGCCGTGCTGACCGACGACACGGAGGAACACGTGGGTCATGTGGAGGGTCCGTGGCCGTTCAAGGCCGTGTTCCTCGGCCCGGACGGTGTCCGAACGGAGATCGATTACTCGATCGGTGACATGAAAGCGCGCCTTGTGACCTGGTGCGCGGCGGCCATGGGTGACGGGGCGACGGCCGTCGATGTCCCTGACCCGCGGCCGTCCGGCGCTTGAGGACCGGCGAACGAGGCAGTGAGCAGCAGCTGCGTTCTCCCTTCAACTTACGCGTGGCGTCATACCCGGGTTCCACGGCTGCTGGTACCGGCGCGCCGACGCCCCGGCGGTGAAGGCGGCCGAGGAGGCGCGGCTCGTGCCCACGCGCCAGTCGATCTCCTTGACCGCCTGGTACCAGATGATGCCGATGATGTCGTCGTGGCGCGGCAGCGAGCGGAACATTTCGGTGATCCACTCTGCTTTGCGTCCGGCGGCGTTCGTGGCACCGAGCTCGGTGATGACGAGCGGTCTGCGGGTGAAGCGCCGTATCTCGGTCTTCGTCGGCGTGAACAGGCTGTCGAACGACTGGTAGTTCTCCTTGCCCACCGTCCCGTAGTAGCCGGACAGGCCCACCCAGTCCACGTACGCGTCTCCCGGATAGAGCCGGGTGAGCGGCGTGGAGTTGGTGTAGCTGACGTTGGGGCTCCACACCCATACGGCGTTGCGGGCTCCCACCGAGTCGAAGACCTTGTGGACGTGACGCCACGCCCGGACGTACTCCCCGCGGCGGTTGCCGTTGGACTGCTCGCACCAGGGGTACCAGTAGCCGTTCATCTCGTGGGCGAGGCGGATGGCCACCGGGTAGCGCAGCGACTTGATGCCCCGAGCCCAGGACCTGATGTACCGGTCGAAGGAGCCGTTGATGATTCTCGACAGCCGGTACTCGGACTGCTCACCGCGCAGGGTGGGTTCGTCGGCCTCGGCTTTGTGGTCCCAGGGCTCCCAGGCGACCAGGGGCAGCATGCCCCGCCTGGCGACACTGTTGATGGCCTCGGCGTCGAACTGATCGCTCTCCCAGTCGGCCGAGAACTCGTAGACCTGCGGGCGGTGCCCGGTCTGCCGGACGAAGTCGGCACCTTCCGTGAAGTCATGGACGCCCGCCGACGTGAAGACACCGATGAACGCCTTACCCACGGCGGGAAAGGGGACCGTGGGACGCTGGGAGGGGCGGCGCGGCGCGGGCCCCTCGTCCGGCAGCACGGTCGTGGGGGGCAGCACGGCGTCGGCGCGTGCGGCTGCCGCCCGGCGTTCGCGGTCCGCCAGGCCCGGTGCCACCTGGAAGGTGTACCAGGACAGGAGGACCGCGCTCAGCACCGCGAGCACGCGTGGCGCGGTGACCCTCACCGGTCGGTCCTCGCGGTACGCAGGCGGGTGGAGATCCCCTCCGCCAGAGCGAGCACCGGCGGCGCCGAGCCGGCCGTGAGAGCCAGCAGCGTCCAGATCCGCAGGGCCGTGTAGTCATGCTGGTCGAGGAAGCTGACGATGAGCAGGCACCCGGCCAGCAGTGCCCACATCAGGTGCAGTCGGAAGGTGCGCAGGGACTCCTGGCTGCGCAGCTCGCCCTTGGCGGTGACCACGTACGCCAGCGGCCGGCGCAGCAGTGCGTTCGCCGCGGCGGCGATGTAGACAGGTCCGGCGAAGAGCGCCAGCAGGATGCCGGCCATACCGATCTCCCGCCTCTCGTGCTCGGCCAGGTGGAACCGGCGCAGCCACAACCACATGGCGAACGAGCCCGCCATGCCGGCCGACCACAGCAGGAGCCAGGGGAGTCCTGGCAGTTGGATCGACGAGACGCCGAGCAGCATGTACAGGGCGGTGGCCAGGGTGCCGAGAGTCAGGCTCATGGCGACGCTCGGGTAGTAGAACTGAACCAGGCCGTACAGCAGTCGCTGTCGGGGGCGGAGCCGGATGTCCTGCCTCAGCCGGGGGCTGAGTTTGATCTCCCAGATGCCGTAGGCCCAGCGCTTCTGCTGGTTGAAGTAGTCGGTCCAGGTGGTCGGGCCCTCGCCCACGGCGACGACGTCGGGGGTGTAGACGCCCTTCCAGCCGTTGCCGGTGGCGGGATTGAGCGTGCCGTGGATCCTCATGCTGGTCAGATGGTCCTCGATGATCGAGTCCTGGTAGCCGCCGATCTGCTGCCAGGCGGTGACCCGGTAGAGGTGATTGGTGCCGATCAGCAAGGGGGCGTCCAGACCGTTGCCGCCCCGCTCGACGATGCTGCTGAACAGGTACTGCTGTACCGACGCGCCGTGGGCGACCCAGTTGTCGTAGGCGTTGCCGTACACCTGGGGTGCCACCACGAAAGCGGTGTCGGGGTCGTGGAAGTAGCCGAGGGTCCGCTCCAGGAAACACGGCAGCGGCACGTGGTCCGGGTCCATCTGGGCGACGACGTCGTAGTCGTTCTCGTGCTCGGCGCGCCAGGCGTTGTGGTTTCCGGCCTTGGTGCGTGCGCGGAAGGAGCCGGACTGCTGGTTGTACTCCGGCCGCCCCTTGCGGCTGAAGTGATGGATTCCCAGGCGCGCCGCCATCTGGCGTACGGCCGGATCATTGCCCTCGTCCAGGATCCAGACGTCCACGGTGCAGCCCCAGCGCTCCACCTCCAGCATGGCCCGCAGCGTCTGCTGTACGACGGCCATCGGCTCCTTGGACGGCACGATGGTGGTCAGCATGGCGACCCGGAGGCCCTCCGGCGGCACCATGGGGATGGGGTCCTTTGCCCGGAAGGCGAATACCCAGATCGCCACCGCCTGCACGATTTTGATCATCTCGACCGCGATGACCAGGCAGAACCCGATCCGGGCCAGGAACAGCCAGCGGTTGCCGATGCCCGTGACCCCAGGGCCCGGCACATGTTCGGGAAGCAGCAGCCAGCCTATGAAGACGATGTCGGCCAGGGCTGTGGCAAGGGTGAGAGCGGTGAGCGCCACTCGGTGGCCCGGTCGCAGCAACGACCAGTACCGTACCTCCCGGCCGGGGTTGGCGAGCGGGCCGCATGATCGGGCGGCACGCGCGTAGGCGGCGACGGCTGAGGCGTTGCGGCCGCTCCTCTTCTCGGCGCGCCGCTCCAAGTGGCGTGAATATCTGGACATTTCCCCCCTTGGTAACCAACAGCATCACTCAGAGGTGAATAAGCCGCTAGTTGCGCTGAGTAGGACTGCTCGCGGTACCCGGCCGGTTCCCGGCCGCCTCAGATGCGAACGGAGTAGAGCGTGTTGTCGTCACTGCCGAAATACACCGCGTCCTGGGTGACGGCCGGTGCGTGTACCGGAGCGGATGCGGAGTAGGCCCACAGTTGCTCTCCTGCGGCGACGTTCACGGCGTAGAGCTTGGCGTCGTCGCTGCCCACATAGACGACCGCGCCTGCCGCGGCCGGCGCGTGGACGTCTCCGGCGGCCGTGAACTCCCACAGAGGTTGCCCGGTGCTGGCGTGCAGTGCGTGCAGTGTTCTGCCGCCCCCTACGTAGACGATCCCCTTGGCGACCGCCGGGTTCGATCCGACGGAGGCGCCCTCGAACCGCCAGGCGCCCTTGCCTGTGCCCGCGTCGACCGCGTAGAGGGTGCCGTCGGTGCTGCCGAAGTAGACGAGGCCGCCCGCCACGGTCGGGATGCCGGACACCGCACCGCGTGTGGTGAAGGCCCAGCGCTTCTCGCCCGTGTACGCGTTCACCGCGTAGAGACTGGTGTCGCTGCTGCCCACGTAGACCGTCTCGCCGGACATGGCGGGGGAGTGGGTGTCGTTGTCCGTGGTGAAGGCCCACCGGCGTTCTCCGCTGGCCGCATCGACGGCGTACAGCCGATGGTCCGCGCTGCCGACGTAGGCGACGCCCCCGGTCACGACCGGGGTGTGCACGATGCCCCCGGTGGTGAACCGCCAGCGGACCTTGCCCGAACGGGCGTCGAAGGCGTACAGGACGCGGTCGTCGCCGCCGAGGTACACGCTGCCGCCCAGTACGGCGGGTGCGGAGCCGATGGCCGCGGCGGTGGTGTGCTGCCACTGCCGCCGCCCGTCGTCGGTGGCCAGTGCGTACAGCGTGCCGTCGTTGCTGGCCGCGTAGACCAGATCCCCGGCCACCCTGGGGTAGGACAGCACCGTGCCGGTGGTGGTGAACCGCCAGCGCAGCGATCCCGCGCCCTTCGGTTCGCGGTCCCGCGCGATGCCCCAGGCGGCTGCCAGCCCGCCGGCCCCCACGGCGCCGGCCGCGGCGTACAGGAGCCGGCGACGGCTGACCGGCCGCTCCGGCGAGGGCGCTGGGGGACGCACCGGCGACGGCTCCGGCAGCCCGCGCTGCTCGGGCACCGGGTTGTGGCCCGCAGACGTCGACGTCGGCATCTCCGGCAGGGCGAGCGTGCCGGAAGTGTCGTCGCCCTGCCAGGAGTTGGGAAGCCACCCCTCGCCGAGCAGTTCCACCGGGGAGCGGCCGCCCGTCAGAGCGGGCATCAGCTCGGAGAGGGCCGGGCGGTCGGCAGGACGTTTGGCCAGGCACCAGCCGATCAGCTCGCGCAACCCGGGCGGGATCGTGTCGAGTTGGGGTGCTTCGTGCACCACGCGAAACAACAGCGCCGGTACGGACGCCTCACCGAAGGGTCCGGCACCCGTCGCGGCGAAGGCGAGGACCGAGCCGAGCGAGAACACGTCGGACGAGGTCTCGATCCGCTGTCCCTGGATCTGCTCGGGTGACATGTAGCCGGGAGAGCCGATCGTGGTGCCGGTGAGCGTCAGTCCGCTCTTCTCGACAAGCCGGGAGATCCCGAAGTCGATCACCCGTGGGCCGTCCGCGGCCAGAAGCACATTGGCGGGCTTGAGATCCCGGTGGACAAGACCCGCACCGTGAATCGCGGTGAGCGCTTCCGCCAGCGCCGCACCCAGCGCCCGTACGGACTGCTCCGGGAAAGGGCCGGATTTCTGCACCGCTTGTTGCAGCGACGGGCCGGGAATGTACGCCGTCGCGAGCCACGGAAGGCTTCCTTCGGGGTCCGCGTCGACCACGCCGGCCGTGAAGAACCCGCTCACGGCGCGCGAGGCGATCACCTCCCGTGCGAAGCGCTGGCGAAAGGCGGGCTCTTGTACGTAGTCCGGACGGATGACCTTGATCGCGACCCGCCGACCGCTCGGGGAGTACCCGAGGTAGACCCGGCCCATCCCGCCACTGCCCAATTGGGCGACCAGCCGGTACGGCCCCACGACGGCGGGGTCTTGAGGTCCCAACGGCTCCAAAATGCCCCCCGGGTCACATCCTGGACAAACGACCGTGTCAGTTGCGGCGGCAGTGTATCGGGTATTCGCGGACAAAAGATATCGACCGGTAGTTCGTCAATTCGGGCAGCAGACGCCCTCGTCGGCTCCGGAGAGGGTGCGTTCGGTCAGGGCCTGGAGCCCGGGGAGCCTCGTCCGTGCGGGGCCTTCGCGACCGTTCGAGGGCGACGGCAGGGGTGAGACAGGCACGTGTGGCTGCGGGCCTGCAGGGCCTTGGGGGCGGCTGGTGGGCCGGGGTGAGACGGTCCCCGACGGCCCGTACGGTCCGGCGGGAGGCGTCTTGCGGGGTGCGTCGGGTGCCTGGCGTCAAGACCCTCGCGTCCGGTACCCGACCCGGCACTTCGGCTTCCACCACGCTCAGCTCGCCCTCGGCCCGAGCGGCTGAAACGGATCAGTCGATGTGCGGGCTGCGGCGCTCGATCAGGACGGTGTCGCGCCAGCGGCCGTGGTGGCGGCCGATGCGCTCGCGGGTGCCGATGACCCGGAAGCCGGCCCGTTCGTGGACGGCGAGGCTGGCGGCGTTCTCCGGGAAGACGCCGGACTGGATGGTCCAGATGCCGGCCGCCTCGGTCGAGTCGATCAGGGCCTTCAGCAGCGTGGAGGCGATGCCGCGGCCCCGGGCGTCGGGGTGCACGTAGACCGAGTGCTCGACGACACCGACGTATGCGCAGCGGTCGGAGACCTTGGTGGCCGCGACCCAGCCGAGCACGCGCCCGGTCTCGTCGACGGCGGCGAAGCGGTGCTCGGGCAGCTTGGCCGCGTCGAACTCCGCCCAGGTCGGAGCGGTGGTCTCGAAGGTGGCGTTGCCCTCCTCGATCCCGGCCCGGTAGATCGCGACGACCTCGTCCGCGTGGTCGCCGGTCAGCGGCACCACGAGAGTGGAGGCGGTCACGCGGCAGAGGCTCTGGTCAGGAGCTGCCCCATGGCTGCCAGGACCGCCGGCTCGACGCGGTAGTACACCCATGTCCCGCGGCGCTCGGAGGAGAGCAGCCCGGCATCCTTGAGCTTCTTCAGGTGGTGGGAAACGGTGGGCTGCGAGACGCCGACGTCGGAGATGTCGCAGACGCACGCCTCGCCGCCCTCGTGTGAGGCGACGGCCGAGAAGAGCCTCAGCCGGACCGGATCGCCGAGCGCCTTGAACATGACCGCGGTCCGCTCGGCCTCCTCCGCTGTCAGCGGCCGCTCGTTGAGCGGCGGGCAGCAGGGCTCGGCGACGGTCTCCAGCAGCGGCAGCGCCTTCACGTTCGACATACGTCTATGTTGACACATGTCGAATCAGTCGCATAGGGCTGCGGGCGGCCGAGGATGTGACCCGGTCGCCGGGCAGCCCGCAGTGCATCGCGGCCGGCTCCGGGCAGGGGTGCGGACGACAGGCTTCGCTGTCGTTCCAGCCCGACGTGGGCGAGGCGGGGACGGGCCGGCGAAGCGCCGTCGCGGTGCCTCCGGCCGGCCCCTCTCGTCGAGGGCGCCGAGCGGGGCGGGGCAGCCGAGATCCGGCGCGTGGCCGGTGGCCTGGATGATCGCGGCTGCGTCCTCCTTGGCGCCGTCGGCCCAGTGACCCCGGGGCCGTCGATGCGCGTGAACATCCGGCGGTGATCCGGCCGGCCTGCGGCGAGGGCGGCTCGATACGCCGTCGTCGATCACCGCCATGGTGGCCGGGCGGCGCTGGAAGCGGCCGAACGGTGCCGTGTCCGAGCCGGTCACGGTGAGCCGGAAGCGCAGATCCCGCCCGAACGGCTTCCGCGTGAACCGGCGCACCGGGCCGCGGCTGGCAAGGCTCACCCGCGCGACGTTCGCGAGCCCGGCCGCCACCCGTACCGCGGAATCCCCCGCGCCAACGGCCACGGCCCGCTGCCCCGCGAACGGCTGCGAGGTTTGCTGCTGCCCGACGTGCGGCACCGTGCCGACGAAGGTGCCGAGCCCAGGCGGAGCGAGGCGGTTCGGCCGGCCGAAAGCGCCGGTCACCGCCTGGTCACCGTCACCACCGCCCGAGCTCCGTGCCGCCGCCCGTGCGCGAGGCCGACCGCGATGCCCTCGCCTCGCGAGCGCATCGACGTGACCTTCTGCCGGGTGCGGATGTCGGCGTCCAGGTGCTCGGCGTACCGGAGCAGGCGGGCCGCCACCTCGTCGCGGTGCGGGTACCGGCCGGGGTCGCCGCCGCTCGGCAGCCCCGGCGGCGGGCTGTACCGGGCGGGCGGGAACAGGGTGAGTATTGCGGGGCCCCGACCCCGCCGCCCGCTCCGAAGCCTCCAGGACCACGGGGTGGGGCCTTCCCGGAGCAGGCTGTGCGCTGCCGCGGGACCTGTCTGGCCGCCGATGGCTGCGACGTCGACGTGTTCCATGAGGCCCAGCCCAAATCGATGGATGTCTATGTTGACGCCTATCGATACAGGTGCCATGCTGAGGGCATAAGAGATCGACGGATGTCGAAACAAAAGGGGACCCGCATGAACGCCACCGCCGCCGAGCAGCTGCCCGTCGTGGTCATCGGGGCCGGCCCCGCCGGCCTGGCCGCCGCCGCCCACCTCGTCGAACGGGGCCTGGAGCCGCTGGTCCTGGAGGCCGGCGCGAGGGCGGGCGCCGCTGTGCGCGAGTGGTCGCACGTGCGACTGTTCTCCACCTGGGGCGAGGTCACCGACCCGGCCGCCGAGAAGCTCCTGGCCCCGACCGGCTGGGTGAAGCCCGACGCCGAGACCTACCCGACCGGCGGCGACTGGGCCGACCAGTACCTCCAGCCCCTCGCCGACATCCTCGGCGACAAGGTCCGCGTCGGCGCCCGCGTCTCCGGCGTCTCCCGCGCGGGCCGGGACCGGATCGTCGACACCGGCCGCGAGACCCAGCCGTTCACCGTCCACGTCGCGTACGCCGACGGGCGCGAGGGCCGGATTCCCGCCCGCGCCGTCATCGACGCCTCCGGCACCTGGGCCGTCCCGAGCCCGGCCGGCGGCGACGGCCTCCCGGCTCTGGGCGAGCGCGCGGCAGCCGGCCGGATCTCCTATCGCATCCCCGACCTCAAGGACCCTGCCACCAGGGCCCGTTACGCGGGCAAGCGCACGGCCGTCATCGGCTCCGGCGCCTCCGCCTTCACCGCCCTCGCCTCGCTCGCCGAGCTCGCGAAGTCGCAGGACGGCGACGGCACGCACGCCACCTGGATCCTGCGCCGGGGCATAACCGGCTCCACCTTCGGCGGCGGCACCGCCGACCAGCTCCCCGCCCGGGGCGCGCTCGGCCTCGCCGCGAAGGCCGCTGTGGGCGAAGGCCACGCCGACGCCGTCACCGGCTTCCGCACCGAGGCGATCGCGCGCGACGGCGAACACCTGATCCTCGTCGCCGAGGACGGCCGCCGCCTCGCCCCGGTCGACGAGCTCATCGTCCTCACCGGCTTCCGCCCCGACCTGTCCTTCCTCGACGAACTCCGCCTCGGCCTCGACGAACGCCTCCAGGCCCCGATCGAGCTCGCCCCGCTGATCGACCCCAACCAGCACTCCTGCGGCACGGTCTACCCGCACGGTGTGAAGGAGCTCTCGCACCCGGAGGAGGGCGTGTACCTGGTCGGAATGAAGTCCTACGGCCGCGCGCCGACGTTCCTCGCCCTCACCGGCTACGAGCAGGTCCGCTCCGTCGTCGCCGCGATCGCCGGCGACCGCGAGTCCGCCGAGCGCGTCGAACTCGTCCTGCCCGAGACCGGGGTCTGCGGCGGTGCGGGCCTCTTCGACCAGCCGCAGACCGACGAGACGGCCGACAGCGGCGGCTGCTGCGCGGCACCGGCAACCCTGCAGATCGGCGTCGGCGCACCGGCCGCCGCCTCAGGTGGCTGCTGACCCCGGTCCACCCGCTCAACCACCCACAGGAGGAACGTGATGTCCCGCGTACAGCTCGCCCTGCGTGTCCCGGACCTGGCAACGTCCGTCGCCTTCTACACCAAGCTGTTCGGCACCGAGCCGGCCAAGCTCCGTGACGGATATGCCAACTTCGCCATCGCCGAACCGCCTCTCAAGCTCGTCCTCATCGAAGGCGCTGCGGGCGAGGACACCCGCATGGACCACCTCGGCGTCGAGGTCGACAGCACCGACGCCGTCCACGCCGCCACCACCCGGCTCAGCGGCGAGGGCCTGGCGACGACTGAGGAGAACGACACCACCTGCTGCTACGCCCGCCAGGACAAGGTGTGGGTCCACGGCCCCGGCCGTGAACCGTGGGAGGTGTACGTCGTCAAAGCCGACGCCGACACCCTGACCAAGGAGAAGAACAGCGCCTGCTGCGCCGGCCCGGCCACCGTCGAGACCGAGGGGCCCGCACCGGTCTCCGCAGGCGGCTGCTGCTGACGCCACGATGACCGAACTCCACACCCGCGGGGTCACGACCGGAGTCAGGGACCGGCCGAGGCCCCGCGCCGTCCTGCCCGCACCGTGCGCCACCCGGATCACGGGCTGGGGAATGGTCTACTACGTGTTCCCTGTCGTGTATCCGGGGGGCAGAGGACTCGTCAGTTCGCCCATGTCGGCCTGCGGCAGCCGTACCTGCCCTCCACGCGGATCACGCTGCGAGCGGGTCGGGACCGGCGGGCGGGAGTGGGATGATTCTGTCCTGTTCGGTATGCCCGGCGACGTCACAGGTTCCGGGGTTTGCCGATGTCCGATGAGGAAGACGAAGGATCTATGACGCTGAGTGTGGGGCAGCGGGTGCGATTGGCGGTGGAGCTGCGGTTGGGCGGGTCGGCGACCCCGGCCGGGGAACCGCCGGAGGAGACGGGTGCCTTCGCCGCCTCTCTCGCCCTGGCGGCAGGCGTCGAGGGCACCGTCGAGCGTGTGGACGAGCACGACCGGGAGCAGAGTCACGAGGTCCGCGAGTACCTGCGCCTGAAGTCACTCCTCGAGGATTTCGGGCACCAGATGCCGCCCGTGAGCAGAACGCAGCTGGAGGAGCAGGTGGGGGACTTGGAAGAGCACTGGGTCGCCCATCAGCGACGGATGCTCCACGTCACGGTCCGGGTCCGGCTCGACAACGGATTCGTCCTCGACCCCGCCCCCGAGGAGGCGTTCACCTCCGCCTTGCCTGCTTACTGACGGTGAATGTGACTGGCGGTTCTGCTGGTGGGCCTGACTCACTGGCTGACGTCACCGACTGTCCTGCTTTAGCTTGACCTGGAAGCTTCTACAGATCGTCAAGCTGAAGACGACAGGCCGGGCGTGCCGCTGACTGGACCAAGGGCATCGCGCGGCAGCTGCGCGGACGAGAGGGCTTCACCCTGCTCCGCCACCGCATCCTCCTCGGACAGTCATCGCCCTGAGTTACCACCGAAAGGGAGACGGGGCCGTCAAATCGAGATACCCGGTTCCCGCGATGATTTGCCGGTGAGCGGTGCTCAACTGCCGTTTCGCTGAGGGTTCGTGTCGGCGTTGGCGGGTCGGAAGCACGCCGTCACCGTCTTGCCGTGCCGCTGGCACCTGGCTCCCCACTCGTCGGCGAGCCGGCGCACGATGGCCACTCCACGGCCGGAGGGCGCGTCCGGCTTCGGATCGCGCTGCCGGGGCAGCGCGGGGTCCTCGTCGTGGACGCTCACCTGCAGGCAGTCGCCGTCCCAGGTGAGTACGAGGTGGGCGTCGCTGTGTGCGTGGACGTGCGCGTTGGTGATCAGTTCGGACACCGCCAGCACGATGGCGTCCACCGTGTCCGGCCGGGCGGTGCTCCACGGCAGGGACTCCAGTCGTCCGCGGGTCCACTCGCGGCCGGCGCGCACTCCTTGGGACATGGGGAAGGAGTGCGCCCAGCCCATCGCCTTCACTGTCACTTTCCGGCTTCCTCTCCGTCGTCCGTGCCATGACGTGCGCGCATCGTGTACCCGGCCCCCCGGCCGACAGGCATCGGACCATCTCGGGGCCGCGACCTCCTTGTCGGCGCCGCGATGCCGGGCTGGAACCCGCCTGCGCGAGGGCGTCTTCGCCCGGGCGGCGTAGGACGCTCTGACCTGGCTGGCCGGGTGTGTGCGGTGGGCTCCGGCCGTAACCCCGTCCAGCCGGTGCCTCAGGCGTGGTCTGTGGGGGAGGGGCGAGCGGCACGATGGCGCAGTCGCAGCGGCAGCACGTACCAGCACAGGCCGAACCAGAGCATGACGGCGCCGACGAGTATTTCGGCGAGGACACCGGGTACCACGAAGCGGAGGATCAGCAGGAGTGTGCAGCCGATGGTGAGGGCGAGGAGGACCATGCCGCACATCATCAGACGGCCGGCGGTCTCCACCACGTCGTCCTTCATGCGGTGGCCGGACAACAGCCGGTGGATGGAGACCGGAGCGATGAGCGACGCCGTGGCCGACGCGCCGAGCACCACGGTTGCGACATAGATGACCCGGTCCAGCGTCTGCAGTTCCTTGAACACGGGCGTGAATGCCACGCTGAGCAGGAACCCGAAGAGGATCTGCACACCGGTCTGGGTGACCCGGGTCTCCTGCAGGATCTCGTTCCACCGGCGGTTGATCCGCTCGTGCGGCGATTCCGGCTCCTCGGCGTCGGGGCCTGGCCGGTGGGCGGGTCGCTCCGCTGCGCTCTGCCCGCAGCAGAGCTTGTCGTCGCTCGTCGACCGCCCCGGCCGCTCCGTCATGGTCATGGCGTCCTCCCTCTCGTCGGAGAGACCGTTTGCCCCGCTCGGAGCCCGGCATGCCGGTCATTCCAAGGACGGAGACCGTGCCGGTGGATCGCTGCCCGTCAACCGAGGCGCCCAGCCCCACGCGGCGTGGGGGAGGTGAAGACGCGACACCGACAAAGCTCACCCCTTGCATCGTCACCCGGCGTCGACGCAGCCCGGATAAGGGTGTTCCAGGACCCGGAGGTCGGCGGTGCCTGCTGCGTCGTCGCTCCGGACGGTGGGCGCGAGGCCGCGCTGACCGACGACACGTGGGTCATGTGGAGGGTCCATGGCCGTTCAGGGCCGTGTTCCTCGGCCTGGGCGGTGCCCGAACGGAGATCGATTACGCGATCGGGGACTTGACCTCCTCCCCCGCGTGAGGGCGGGAGGTTCCAGCGGTCGCCCGCTGGGGTTCCTGCTTCACCGACGACCGCCCCGTCCGGGAGGACTCCCGTTGAGGTCCTCCACCGTCTCCACGGGCGGACGCCGCCGGCTCGGCGGCCAGGGTGTCCCGTGCCGCGCTCACGTCGCGGTCGTGTACGGTACCGCAGCCGCAACGCCACTTGCCGACGTCGAGCGGCAGTGCCTCGCGGACGGTGCCGCAGGTTCCGCGCAGCCGGGAGCTGGGGAAGAAGCAGTCGACCGTCACGAGTTCGCGCCCGTACCAGGCACACTCGTACTCCGGCATGGAGCGCAGCTGCGTCCACGACGCGTCCGAGACGGCGCGCGCGAGGCGGTCGTTCTTCAGCAGGTCGCGGACGGCCAGGTCCTCGATCACGACCGTTCAGACGCCCCCATGACTTTCAAGTCGTCATGGGCTGATCGGTGTGGACTCTCGCCCCCGCGACGGCACCCTCACAGCGAAAACATCGGACGGTCGAGCAGAAGCACTGCGTTCGGTGCCGGGGTGGTGGGTGTTGTCGGCGGGCGGGGCTGCTGTTATGTTCCGCGAGCCGTCGATGGGGCGGGTGAGTGACCAGGGAGAACACCGGCTGATGTCCACCACAGGGTCTTCGTCCACGGCTGCCGCGTATGCCGAGGCGGTGGTGAACGGTGTGATCGTTCCTCTTCGGTGGAGTGATCTGGAGGCGAGTGCGTTCGGCCGGGTGCCCGAGGTGTACGAGGCGGCGGTGGCGGCGGGCGCCGATCTCGACCGGGACAGGACCGGGTGGGACCTTGCGCGGGACGCGGGGTGGCTCGCAGTCCTCTTTGCGCCTCTGGCTCTTCCGGTGCTGACGGTCTTCGCGGTGAAGGACACGGACGGTGCCGCCGGCCTGTACGGCGTCATCGGGCTGGTCTCGGTCGCCCACGTGCTGCTGCGCGTCCTCGAACGGCGGCGGACCCGGACCGGCGGGCCGAGGGCCACGGCGCGGGAGGCGCTGCTCGCCGGCTTCGAGGCCTGCTTCGCCATGATCTCGGCCGGCATCCTCGCGGCCGCGTCCCTGGCCGGGCAGTCCTGGTGGCTGTGGAGCCTGTGCGCGGTCCAGATCGCCGTGACCGTGGCCTGCGTGGTGAGCGTGCGCACAGCCCGAAAGGCGGCCGGACGCGGCGTCCCGACCGTGGCGCGGCCGCCCTTCGAGGAGTTCACCGCCCGCGTGGCCGATCTCGACGAACACGACCGCGCGGCGATACAGGCCGACCTCGGCACCGCCCTGGACCGGCTGGAGGACGCGGGCTTTGTCAGTCCCCCCGAACTCGCCGAGGCACGCCGAGCCCCGCTGGGCAGTCTGGCACGACGGCTGTGGGCCCTGGAGCGCTCTGCCGCGCGCCAGGCGCGGTGAGCACCGGGCGCCGGTACGGCCGTGGCCGGCGGGAGGCGTTCATGGTCTTCGGCGCCCTCGGGACTGCCGCGTGACGGGGCGCTGAGGGACACGCTCCGAGTTTTCGGGTTGGCCGGGCGGCAGCACCGGCGGGCGGATCCACGCCGAGGACGCCCGCAGTGGAGCGTCCCTCTGGCCCACGGCGATGCCCTGGTGGCCACGGTCGGCGACGTCAACGGCGACGGACACGGCGACCCCGGCGGTGCCTGGCACCAGGCCATGGCCTCCGTGCGGGTTCCGCCAGTGGCGCACCGGCCCGTCATCCCCGCCTGCACCCGGCCCGCCCTGTCACCCTGGGCCCACCGGCGGCCAGAAGTCCGAGACCGGGACACGGCTCGGCAACATCGGCGCCGACCAGCGGGAACTCGTCGACAACGCACTCCGGGCCGCCCTCGATCTCTGACCGGGGAACCCGCGGCAGCGGCGGGCTCCGGCCATGACGTCAACCTGATCGGCAAGGACCCGGGATGTCCCCGCCGTCGGCCGCGCGGTGTGCAGGACCGCGGCCGGCACGTGCTTCACGTGCTTCCGAAGGACGGTCACCACCCGGTCAGCGTCTGAGGAGAGCGGTCATCACGGTTGCCAGGTACCCGGCGTCCGCCGGCACGGAACCCGGGACGGCTTGAGTGAGCTGGGCGTGGCCCACGTAGCTGGTGTAGGCGAGGAGGCCGCGCCGACGGGCCTCGGGCGGCGGGAAGCCGAGCAGTTCGAAGAGGTGGGCGAGGTAGCCGACCCGGCGTTCGGTCACGCGGGCGAGGGCCGCTGTGACGGCGGGGTGGTCGGCGGCGGCGAGCAGCCGCACTTCCAGGGCGTCCGTTGCGGCCGTGGCGATGGCTCCGCGCAGGAGCGCCCGGAGCCGGTCGGCGGGATCCGGCTCGGTCGCCTCCATGGCCTGGATGATCCGCTCGGTGGAGAGTTCCTCCCAGCGGGCGAGGGCGGCCGCGACGAGTGCGTCCCGGTTAGTGAAGTGCCAGTAGAAGCTGCCCTTGGTGGTGCCCAGACGGGCCGCCAGTGTTTCCACGGCGACCGCCCCGAGGCCGCGTTCGGAGAGTGCGGCGAGGGCGGCGTCCGCCCAGTCGTCGGCGGTGAGGCGTTTACGGGCGGGGCGCTTCGAGGGGTCGGGCTGATCGCGCATGGCTCCATACGCTACCGTACGGTAGAACATACGCTCCCGTATGGAGGTGCGGTATGCGCACGCTGCGCAACGTTCACGAGCGGATCATCGAGGCCCCGGCCGAGACCGTAGGGGCCCTCCTCGACCGGCTCGCCACGTCGGACGATCCCCTGTTCCCCACCCCTGTCTGGCCCGCCATGGTCCTCGACCGCCCCCTCGGTGTCGGCGCCGACGGCGGCCACGGCCGGATCCGCTACAAGGTCACCTGCTACGAGCCCGGACGGTCCGTCCGCTTCGACACGACCGGGGACGGCCTCGGCGCCGGATACCACCGCTTCGACATCGAAACCCTCGGCCCCGACCGCTGCCGGATCTCCCACATCCTCGAAGTCACCACGAGCGCGGCCAAGTTCACCTTCTTCAAACTGGCGATCGAACCGGTGCACGACACAATGGTCGAGGAGATCTTCGACAACGCCGAGAGGGCCGCTCTCGGCTCACTGCCTCACCCGCCGGCCCGCCGCCCACGCCGCGCCCTGCTGGTCAACCGGCTCCTGTGGCTCCGGCCGACCGGGGTACCCGTACCGGCGAACGCGCGGCTGCTCCACGCCGCCGTCGAACGGCCCGACTTCACCGACGCCTGGCGCATGCCGCTCACCCCCGGCATGCCCCGCGACCCGCAAGCCTGGCGGCACGTCCTGCCCTTCACCGAACGGGGCGCCGGGGACCACGAGCTCATGCTCGGAGAGGACGCCTCCCACCTGGACTTCCGAGCCTCGGTCCTGGTCGACGAAGACTCCGTGACTCTGGCCACCGCCGTACGGCTGCACCACACGGGCGGCAGGCTCTACTTCGCCTTGGCGCGCATCTTCCACCCGTACCTGGCCCGCCGGGCGCTGCGCCGGGCCCACCGCCGCGTCGCGTTCGCGGTCCCGCCCGCCGGTGAGCGCAACGCACGTGCCACGGGCTGACACTCCTGCCTGGCCAGACGCTACGCGAGACGGCGTCGCCCCGGTGGCCGTCATGTCACCACCGGACGGTGGACCTGCGGAAACCGCTGCGCGGAACGACGACCGCCTTGCCCCGGCGCTGGCCGACCGAGGCCCGCCGCCTTCACCCGATCGAGTCAGGAAACCGACGAGCCCCCGACCCCTGATGATCACGTCGGCCAAGAAGGCGTGACGGTGACGTCACGGGACACGGTGTCACCGAGGCGGTCACCATGGCACGGCTGCGCACAGCAGTCCGTACCCTTGCCGACCTCGACATCCCCTGACGACCCGCTCGCCCGTCTCAGCGACCTCGTCCGCGAACTGGGCGACGACTCGTACGCCACCTGCCTGTACGCCGAACACGACCCGGTCACACGGATCTGCGTCTTCTCCACCGCCGGGCACCCGCCGCCGGTCGTCGCCCATCCCGACGGGACTGTCGTACGGCCCGAGCCGGCCGTCGACCCGCCGCCAACCACGGCCCTCCAGTCCGTACCTCGCGCAGGACATCGGGCCGCCCTTCCGGAAACCGTTGCCGGCGCCGCGACCGTCCTCGGCGGAGGTGCCGAGTGGCCAGAACCGGTAGCGTGCAACTCCGTTAAACGGCTGCCCACATCGTCCGGCCGGCCGTCTGCTCCCCTCAACCGCGAGGACGCGCCCGGCGCGGGCACCGCGTCCACGGCCGTGGCTGCCGCGGTCGGCGAAGACGATGCCGGGCCGCGTTGACGGCCAGCGGCTCCGGGCCGGTTGTTCAGCCTCCGAGGCCTGTGGTGCTGCGGAGTCGGGTGCCTGGGCAGAGGTGCAAGAGTTCGGGGTCTGCCTCGTCGAGGCCGTGGAGCAGGCCGACCGGGCGCCAGCCGGCGCGTTGCAGCAGCTGCATCGAGTGGTTGGAGACATTGGTGGAGGTGAACAACTTCCCGGTGGTGCATGCGGTTTCGGCGGCCGTGAGCAGATGGGTGCCCACGCTTCGTCGGCGAGCGCTGGGGGCGACTATCAGCATGGTGACGAAGCCCTGTTCGAAGAAGGTGTACTCCAGCACGCTGTAACCCAGCGGTCCGGACGGGTCCCGGGCGACGAGGACCGCACTCTGTTCGCACCAGCGCCGGATGCTGTCCCGTCGAGCGCGGTCGCCGGCTGCCGCGACCGAATCGATCCCGGCCAGCGCGCACAGTCCGACGGGTCCGCGCGCTCCACCTGAAGCCTGCTGAGGTTCGCACCGTCCATGAGGCGCATCCTGGCAGTGCAGGGGCGGTTGAGGCTCGCCAATTCGGTTCGACGGGGCGTGGCTCCCTCCTTGTGATGTGCGGCGCGCCTGCGCACCTCGCGGGCGCCGACCTGTCTGACGTGCGGCAGGGGATCTGACCCGGCAACGGTTCGGGTCCTGTGCGGGGTTGGGGTGCCTCTGCACGATGGTCACGGCACCGGACGGCAGTCCCGGGCGGGGGATCACCCGCACCTTTGGAGCGGGGTGGTTGCGTCCGGTTGCCGCAGGCGGTCTGCGATGTGCTTCATACGCGTGTGCATGCGCTGCAGCGGTGATGTCCTTCGGCACGCCGACCCAGGGGTTGATTACCAAACGGGTCGACCCGTATCGTAAGTGGTATGAGTTCCGCTCCGCCCTCCAGGGGCCGTCCCAGGGACCCCCGCTCGCATCAGGCGATCCTCAGCGCGGCCACAGAGCTGATGATCGAGGTCGGCTACGCCGCGACGTCGATCGGGGCGGTGGCCGCCCGTGCCGGGGTCGGCAAGGACACCGTCTACCGGCGCTGGCGGGGCAAGCCTGAGCTGGTCTTCGACGCCGTGTTCACCACCACCGACCACGTTCCGGTTCCCGACACCGGAACGCTGGCCGGGGACCTGACCGCACTGCTGCAGGGCCTGATCGACGAGTTCCACGCGCCTGCCGCGGCAGCGGCGCTCCCGGGACTGCTCGCCGACTTCGCCGCGGATCCGGTGCTGCAGGCACGCATCCGCAGCGACTTCCTGGCCCCGTCGAAGGAACGGCTGCTGATCGTCTTCGAGCGCGCCGTGACGCGCGCAGAGATCGCGGCCGACACGCCCGTGGATCTGGTCCTGGACACGCTGGCCGGGGCCGTGTTCTTCCACATCGGCCTGGTCGGGGAACGCCCCGACCCTCAGCTGGCCGGCCGGCTGGCTGCTTTCATAGCCAACGGGATCGAGGTCCGATGAACGGCTGGCTTCTCGCAGCGGGCATCACCGCGTCCGGTGTGGCCGCAGTACACATGGCCGCCGGACACCGGGACGTGGTCCGCCCGCTGCTGTCCTGCGCACTCGCAGACGAACCCCGACGCGTCCTTCACGCCGTATGGCACATGGTCACCGTCGACCTGGTCCTCTCCGCAGCCGCCCTGGTCTACCTCGCGCTATCGCACGACACGTCAGCGACCGCCCCGATGGCGTGGTTCGTGGCCGCGCACTTCGCCGCGTACACCGTCGCCTTCCTGGTCGTCACGTTGTCGGTCGGCTGGCCGAAGCCACTGCTCCGGCTGCCGCAGTGGATTCTGCTCCTGCCGGTCGCGGTCCTGACAGCGGCGGGTGCCGTGTAGCGACAGCCTGGAGATTGAACACGCTGTCGTCGGGCTGGAACGGAACGCCGGTGGGTAGCAGGAGACCGCGCAGCAGGGTTTCTCGCTGTCCGTTGTCCGCTGTCCGTAGCGAACTAGCCTTGGGGAGACGCTCGTTGATGGCCTGTGACCGGGTGCTCAGGTCAGGGTCTGGACTGCGTACAGGGTGCCGAGGGCAGTGGCGAGGGCGCCGAGGAGGAGGCGTAGGACGCGTTCGGGCAGGTGGGACTGGAAGCGGGCGCCGAGGTAGCCGCCGATCAGGCCGCCGGTCCCGCAGACGAGTCCGAGCCACCAGTCGGGGGCGACGTCTCCGGGACTGACGAGGGAGAGCAGGACGTAGGTTCCAGCCCCGACGAGGGAGGTGACGAAGGTGGCAGCGAGCGCGGCCGGGGCGACACGGGCGACGGGCAGGCCGCGGCCGACGAGGATCGGGCCGAGGAGGGAGCCGCCGCCGATGCCGTAGATGCCGCCGACCACGCCGACCGCCAGGGCGAGGCCGGTCAGGGCGCGGGGAGTCAACTTGTCGGCCGGTAGCGGCCGGTGACGGGACGGGGCGAGGGTGCGCAGGCACAGCCACAGGCCGAGAGGGAGCAGCAGGGCGGCGATCAGGAGGCGGAAGACGTCGGGGCCGGGGAGGGCGAAGACGCGGAGGGCGGCCCCCAGGGTGACGCCGGGCAGAGTGCCCAGCACCAGGCGCCTGGCGAGGCCGCCGCGCAGGGCGCCGTCGTGGCGGTAGCGCCACAGGGCGCCGGGTCCTGCGACGACGTTGAACAGCAGGTTGGTTGGAGTGACGGCCGGGTTGGGCACGCCGAAGACGCTCAGCTGGACGGGGAGGAGGAACACTGCACCGGACACGCCGACCGGTGCGGTCACGGTCGCGATCAGTAGCCCGGCGACCAGCCCTCCTGGCACCGTCCAGTCCACCGTCGCCCCTGCCGGTTGTTCGCCTGGCCAGTATCAACGCCTCTGTGGACAGTGAGGTGACCTGCAACGAGATGTTCACGATCGGCCAGGCGGGGTCGGGTGCGCTCGCCCGGCCGTCGGTGTCACGGGACGGTCGGGCCTGGTGGGAGCCGCGGTCATGGGGCGCGGCAGCGTCTGGAGCCGTGCTGAGGTCGGCTGGCCTCACGGGTTTGCCGATGGCGCCGTACATGCCGATCGCGTCGTGGGTGGCGGTGTCGGCGAAGCCGAACTTCTCGTACAGGAAGCGGGCCGGGCCGTCGGCGATCAGAGAGAGGTGGGCGGTGACGGGGCCCGGCGTTCCAGTTCCTCGGTGAACGCGGCCATGATGCGCCCGCCGAGGCCGGCGTTCTGCGGGAAGGCGTCCACCAAGCCGAAAGCCTGATCGAGTCGTCGAGCTCCTCAATCGCCGTGTGCCCTCCGGAGGTTCGCCGTGGTCCCCGTCCCGGGCAGTGCGGCCTCGCGCCGACGGTCGGCGACTCCTTACTCTCCCCCGTCGGCGGTACGGAGCTGGAAGTCGACGACGACGCGACCAACCTGTCCGTCATCGGTGCGGCCGATCCAGACGGGGTAGGCCCCGTCGCCCCGGCCGGCACGGAAGGCGATGAGGTTCGGCTCGGGTTCCGTGCCGGGCAGTTCGACGGTGAAATGGCTGTCGAGGGGCATGAACAGGTCGTCGTCCAACTGCTCTTCTAGCACCGTCGGAGTCGGTATCTCGCCTTGGCGGGCTCCCTGCGGGCGGCCTTGGCCTTCTGCACGGGCTCCGAGAGCGCGGCCGTCAGGTCCAGCCCTGGCCGGGCAGCCCCACGTAGGGGCGCATCTGCGTGTAGCCCTCCGGAAGATGCCTACCGGAGGACAGTGGGGCCGTCGCTGCCGCCGCGGCTCGGTCGGAGCGACTTCTCTGAGGCTCGTTGCCCGTCGGGCGCGGGGCCGGCCTCCCCAGTCATGGAGATTCCCCTTCCTTCGCCCACATGCCTGCGGCTGGACGCACTTGCGCAGACAGGTCGGCAATCCCGCCGTCGTCCGGCTCGCCTAAAGATGTGCGCCGGGTCTGCGCCGTCTGCATGAGCGCTTTTGCACCCACCTCCGCCGGTCATCCGTCACCCAATGAGCCCGATGACGTCCGGTCCGAAAGTGCTCGAGTAATGCTTCGCGAACGCATCTGTGTACTGCAGATCTCGACCGTAGTCCCACACGTAAATTTGGTCACTGAATACCTCTTCCGCATACTCTGACCTACTGGCCGCACCCCGTGGGCGGGATGGAAGATTTCGACGCCGTTTTGAGTCAGATCGCGCGGTCTTTCGAAAACTTTCAGTCCCGGAGAACCGGAATCTGCCGCTCAAACGTCCGATGGCGCCCGGCTGCGGACTGCGCCATTGCTGTCCGTATTCAGCCGACGGCGTGGCGAAATCAGGCTCTTTACTCGAAGGCCGGCCGCGGTGAAGATTTGTTATCGAGGCGAGGAGCGGTGGAGCCGTTGCAGGTTTTCTTCCCGGTCTCGAGCATGAATGCCCAGCTTTTTCGAACGAGTTCGAACGTCGATTCTGTGTTCGATGTATTGCGTGGTGGCGGGACGATGGATTTCTCCGCAAAGGCGGCGGTGGATCCAAGTGTCCTGTGGTCGGCGCGAAAGTGTGTGGTGGTCTGCGTCCGGACGCCGGATTCGGTATGGAGAATCCCTTGATTCCGTTCGAATATAGCGAGCGTACCCGTCTTCTTCCTTCCCGCTCGCATGGTTTCCGACTCGCGATGACGCCGCGCCGGACGCCTCGGCTGTGCGTGTTGAAGGCATTTTCCGAACAGTGTGCTCCTCGCGGTGGAGAGGGACAGGAGGGACAGGCATGACGAGCAATGCGAGCGAAGTGGATCTCCAGTCGCTGCTGCACCAGGCGCTGGACGCTACGGGTGAGGACGCGCGGTGGACCACCGACGCCGACGACATGTGGTGCCGCCTCACACCCTCGTCCGCGATCCGGCGCACACAGGGCTGGAAACTCCATGTGTCGGCGACCGCCGCCTCAGCACCCGCCGTGCTGGCGAAAGCCCTCCCCGTCCTGCTGCTGCGGGATTCGGCGTTCAAGTTCGTCCGCTCCCTGGACCAGGTGGGCGCCCTCAACTCCCGCGCCACACCTCGGGGAAGCTCCGGCAAGTTCATCACCGTGTACCCGCGCTCCGACGCCGACGCGGCCCGGCTGGCGCAGGAACTGCACAGGGCGACGGCCGGACTCGCCGGCCCCCGTATCCTGTCGGACCAGCCGTACGCCGCGAACAGCCTGGTGCACTACCGCTACGGCGCCTTCGTCGCCCGGCGGCGACTCTCCGACCAGGGCCTGTTGGTGTGGTTCATCGAAGACCCCGACGGCAATCCCGTCGAGGACGTCCGCACCGGCCACTACGCTCCGCCGTCCTGGGCGGTCAGCCCCTTCCCCGCCACGGTCCCGACCGCGCCGCGCCCCCGCACGGAAAACGCGGCACCGGTGCTGCTCGGGGGCCGCTTCGCGATCCGGGAGGCGATCCGCCACACGAACAAGGGCGGCGTCTACCGGGGGACCGACGTCACCACGGACCTACCGGTGGTCATCAAGGAGGCGCGGCCGCACGTGGAGGCCGACGCGTCCGGGACCGACGTACGCCAATGGCTGCGTGCCGAAGCCCGGATGCTGGAGTACTTCGACGGCGAGGACCTCGCGCCACACGTGCTGGCGACGTTCGAGCACGCCGGGCACCTGTTCCTCGCCCAGGAGGAGATCCCCGGTATCCCGCTGCGCAACTGGACCGCCGAGCACTTCCGCGACGCCGGAAGCGAGCGCTACCGGGCCGACGCCCTGGACCTCTGCGCACGCCTCGTCGAACTCGTCGCCGCCGCGCACGCCCACGGCTGCGTCCTGCGGGACTTCACACCCGGCAACGTCATGGTCCGGCCGGACGGGCAACTGCGCCTGATCGACCTCGAACTGGCGGTCCTCAAGGACGACGACCCGCTGCCGACCACCGTCGGGACGCCCGGCTTCAGCGCCCCCGAACGCCTGACCGGCGCGCTCGTCGCGCCGACGGCGGACTACTACAGCCTCGGTGCCACCCTCTGTTTCGTCCTCGCGGGCAAGGTGCCCCATCTCCTGCCCGATGAACCGGCAGCGAGGCCGACGCAGGAACGGCTTGCCGAGTGGCTGGCCGCAGGCGACGCGGTGCTGCACCTGCCCGCAGGGCTGCCCGAGATCATCCTGGGACTGATGAAGGACGACCCCGCCGAGCGCTGGGACCCGGCCAGGGCCGGCGCAGCGCTGCGCAGCGCCCGGCGCTCGGCCGAGCACCGAACAGCTCCACCGGCTCTCCCGGCCCGACGGCCCGCCGGGCTCGGGGGAGGGGTACCCGTCGCTGCCGCCGGGTCCGGCCGGACACCGCCCGACGCCGTGGGCAACGCCCCGGCGAACCCTTGCACGGTGACGGCCGTGGTGGCCGGCATCGTGGACCACCTCATCGACTCCATGACCCCGCAGGACGACCGTCGCCTGTGGCCCGTCTCCACCATGGCGGGGGAGAGCGACCCCTGCACCGTTCAGCAGGGGGCCGCAGGCGTCCTCGGTGTCCTCACCCGCTCCTTCGAACTCACCGCCGACCGGCGCCTGCCGGAACTGCTCGCCACCGCGGGCCACTGGGTGGCCGCCCGCACGGACATCCGGTCCACCCGGCCAGGGCTGCACTTCGGCGGCCGCGGCACCGCCTGGGCCCTGTACGAGACCGGTCGCGTCCTGGACGACCGCGCCCTGACCGACCACGCGCTCGCCCTGGCCCTCGCGCCGCAGCAACCCGGCCCCCACCGGGACATCACCCATGGCCTCGCCGGCGGCGGACTGGCCGCCGTCCATCTGTGGCACCGCACCGGTGATCCGCGGCTCGCCGCCCTGGTCGCGGACGAGGCCGAACGACTGGCTGCCGCCGCGACCCCGGAAGCACACGGAGTGAGCTGGCCCGCACCTGTGGAAGCGGTCGCCGGGGAAGCCGGCAAGCGCTACCTCGGCTTCGCCCACGGCACTGCCGGCATCGGCTGCTTCCTCCTCGCCGCCGCCACCGCCACGGACAGCCAGCAGTACCGGGACCTGGCCGTCGCGGCCGGCGAGGCACTGGCGGCGCACGCCGTCACGGTCGGCGAGGCGGTCCACTGGCCGGCCCAGGCAGGCGATATGCCTACGGCCCCGTACTGGTGCCACGGTTCAGCCGGTATCGGCTCCTTCCTGCTCCAGCTGTGGCAGACCACCGGTGACGACCGGTACCGCGACCTCGCCACCGGCGCCGCGCGAGCCGTCATGGAGCGCGCCTCCCGCGCCCCCCTCACGCAGTGCCACGGTCTGGCGGGCAACGGCGACCTCCTCCTCGACCTGGCCGCCGCGACCGGCGACCCGGCCCACCGCGCCGGTGCCGAAGCCATGGCCCGTCTCATCGCCGCCGAACGCTCCCACCGCGGCTCCCACGTCGTCTTCCCCAACGAATACGGGGAGGTCTCGACGGGCTGGAGCGACGGGTCCGCAGGAATTTTGGCCTTCCTCCAGCGGACCCTCCACACGGACTCCCGGCTCTGGATGATCCAGCAGCCGGGCTGAGCGACAGGAACCCCTGTCGCCGACCTCGCAGAAGAAGGAGAAAGTCATGGAGAACCGCGACCTCGAACTGCTGGCAGAGCTCCACGCCCTCCCGGAGACCGACCCGGTCGGCGCCGACGGAGCGGCGTTCGCCGCGACGTGTGAGTGTGTCGGCCTGCTCACGCTCCTCAACACCGTCTGCGTCGGCGTCAGCTGCGCCTGACCAGGCACGAGCCCTCGCGGATCCGGCACCACCCAGCCGCCCCGGCAACCGCATCTCTTGTTGACGGGGCAGTGAACGCCGGTTCCCCGTAGGCCAGCAAAAAGGCCCCGTGCACCCGCGTCGCCAGCCGACCAGGGCGGCACGAAGGGGCTGCTCGACCTCCGGGCGGTGGCTGCACGCGCAGCAGCCACCGGCCGGAGCGTCCGGCTGGGCCACCAGGGGGCACCACGTAAGCGCCCCGAACACAGCCGTCCCCTTCAACATATCGCTCACGCAGGGCCGTTGACGACACCCAGCAGACGAGGACCCGAGTGACCATGCAGCCGCACGCCGGTGCCGACGCCCCCGCCCGGGCCGCGCTCCCCACCACCGCCGGCACGGACCCGGACGATGCGGGGCCCGTCACCGGGGAGCCGTACGCCATCAGTACCCGCGCACTGGTCAAGAACTACCCAGGCCCGGACGGCGGTGTCACTCCCGCCGTGCGCGGCCTCGACCTCGACGTGCACCAAGGCGAGACCTTCGCTTTTCTCGGCCCCAACGGCGCCGGGAAGTCCACGACCATCGCCCTCCTGTGCGCCCTGGCCCGCCCCACCTCCGGAGCGGCCACGGTGGCCGGCGCCGACGTGCTCACCCACCCCGACCAGGTCCGCCGTCGGGTCGGCATGCTCTTCCAGCACAGCGCACTGGACACGGAACTGACGGCTCAGCAGAATCTGCGGATCCATGCCCGGCTCTACGGCATGAGCCGCCGCGACGCCCACCGACGCACCACTGAGACCCTCCAGGCCGTCGGCCTCGACGACCGGCGGCGCTCCCCGGTCCGCACCCTCTCCGGAGGCATGCGCCGCCGCCTCGAACTCGCCCGTGGCCTGCTCCACGAACCGCGCGTCCTCTTCCTGGACGAGCCGACCACCGGACTCGACCCTCACGCGCGTGCCCGGGTCTGGGACCACCTTCGCCAACTGCGAGACCGGCAAGGGACCACGCTCTTCGTCACCACGCACTACCTGGACGAGGCCGAGAACTGCGACCGCCTCGCCATCATCGACAGCGGCCGCCTCGTCGCACAGGGAACACCCGCCGCCCTCAAGGCGGCGATCGGCGACGACCGGGTGGTACTGCGCACCCACGACGACGCGGCCGCCGACCGCACCGTCCGCCGCACCACGCCGCCAGGCACCCCTACGACTCTCGGCCCCGACGGAATCAGCCTGCGCCTACCCGACGGCAGCTCCTGGATCCCCCGCCTGTGCGGGGCCCTCGCCGCCGACGGCATCCCGGTCCAGGCCGCCTCGGCGACACCACCGACCCTCGACGACGTCTTCTTCCACCACACAGGCCGCAGCATCCACACCCCACGCCCCACCCCAACCCCCACCACGGCGAAGGAGGGCCCATGACCGTCCCCGCCGTCACCGCACCAGCCGGCCCCGACGGCCACGCCCACCCCGGTCCGGCGCAGCCGGCCCGTCTACGCCGGGAACTGCGTGCGATCCACGCCCTGGTCAACCGCGACCTGCTGCGCCTGTGTTCACAGCCCACCCACACCGCGCTCATGCTGATCCAGCCGGTGCTCTACCTCTTCGTCCTCGGGGGCGGCCTCGCGGCCCTGATCCCCGCCTCCACGCTCGGCGTCGGCTACCAGACCTACCTCTTCCCGGGCATGCTGATGATGACCGTCCAGACTCCGGCCATCATGGTCGGCATCCGCCTGATCACCGACCGGCAGACCGGCTACCTGCGCGAACTGCTCATGGCACCGGTCAGCCGTGCCACCCTGCTCCTGGGCAGTTGCGCAGGCGGCACCGCGGTGGCCGCCGTCCAGGGCACCGTCCTCCTCGCGCTGGGCGGCACGGTCGGTCTGCCCTACGACCCCCTGCTGCTGGCCCTGCTTCTCGCAGGCATGATCCTGGCCTCCTTCACCATCACCGCCCTCTCACTCGCCCTCGCCGTCACCCTCGGCCGCCCCGAGCTCTTCCACATGCTCCTGGGCCTGGTGATGATGCCGCTGCTCTTCCTGTCCGGCGGCTTCTTCCCCCTCGACAACCTCCCCGGCTGGGCACGCGGGCTGGCCGCCCTGAACCCCATCGCCTACGGTGTGGACCTGCTGCGCCGCTCCATCACCGTGCGGGTGCCCCAGCAGACGACCGCGGCCGGCATCGAGTGGCTCGGCCACCAGCCCCCGCTCCTCCTGGAAGCCGCCGCTCTCCTCACCGTCGGCGTCCTCACCCTCCTCTACGCCGCACGCCGCTTCAGCCGTCCCGAATGACCGCAGCCGGGCGGGCCCGCGAGCCCCGCAGCGGCCGGGGGCCGCAGGAGCGAAACCCGCCCGGCCCGCTTCACACGCTGCCAGCCCAGCATGGCCGCCGAGCCGTCAACGCGTGCAACGGCCGAGCCCTGCACCGCTCTCGGAGCAGAAGACTGGCCTGCAGCGCCGTGCCGCCGGGCTTCATGCCGCACCAGGAGTGATCTGGCGGTTTCGGTCCAGCGGCCAGCGGCCAGCGGTCAGCGGCGGGAGACGCCCGCCGAGTTCGGCCCCTGGGCCACCGTCCACGGGCGGTTTCAGGTCCGGCGCAACGCCGGTGGCTTCTCCGCTCTGCTGGAAAGCCTGATCGCCGCGGCAGCGTGCGCGGACCGGACGCATCTGTCGCTGGTCGGCGCGGACTCCACGACGGTCCGTGCCCGTCACGACGCCGCGGGAATGCGGGTGAGTGACGACCTCGGCCGTCCTTCAGGCCCGGGTGTAGCCGCCGTCGGCGAAGAGTTCGGCGCCGGTGACGAACGACGAGGCGTCCGAAGCCAGGAAGAGGGCGGCCTCGGCGATCTCCTCGGCGTCGGCCAGCCGCCCCAGTGGCACGACGGCCTCGGCGAACCGGTCGACGTCAGGCCCCGCGGCGCCCAGCAGGCCGGGGGTCCGCGTAGGTCCCGGGCTGAGCACGTTGACACGGAATCGGCGCTCACGCGACTGCCGGGCCCAGTTGTGCACAAGGTTGCTCACCGCCGCCTTCGAGGCGCTGTAGACCTCGAGTTGCTCATTGGGCCGCACGCTGTTGCTCGAGCCGACGACCAGGACGGAGGCGTTCGCCGCCAGCAGCGGAAGCGCCTTCTGAACGGTGAAAAGTGGGCCCTTGACGTTGACGGCGAGCGTCAGGTCGACGTTCGCCTCGGTGTGGGCGCCGAGCGCGGCGTCCGCGACGATTCCCGCGTTGGCCACCAGCACGTCGATGCGTCCGGCCTCCTCGCGGACTCGCGCGTAGAGCGCGTCCAGGTCGGCCAGGACCGAGACGTCGGATCGTACGCCGGTGGCCGCAGGGCCCATCTCCTTGACCGCCGCTTCGAGGCGGTCGGTGTCCCGGCCGGTCACGAAGACCCGTGCGCCCTCCCGGACGAAGCGGTGGGCGATGGCCAGCCCGATCCCGCTGGTCCCTCCGGTGATCACGGCCACCTTCTCCTGCAGCACGCCTGGCATGTCGAACCCCTTCGGTTGTGGAATGGATCGTCCATAACGTAGGCAGTAATGGACGATCGAGTCAAGAATGGGTAGGCTGCGACCATGGCGAGACCACGCGCATTCGACGAACGCCAAGTCCTGGAGCGGGCCCGGGAGCAGTTCTGGGCGACGGGCTATGCAGGAACCCGGATGGACGACATCGCCCAGGCGACCGGCCTGGGCAAGGGCAGCCTGTACGGCGCATTCGGCGACAAGGGCAAGCTGTTCCACCGCGTGTTCGGCGACTGGTGCACCGCGGTCGTCGAAGTGGCCGAAGGGCGGCTGGCAGGGGGTCCGGACGCGGAAGCATTGGCCCGACTGTCGGGATACGTGCACCTCATGGCGGAGAACACCGCCTCCGACACCGAGCACCGCGGGTGCCTGTTGGCCAAGGGTGCCGCGGAACTGGCCCAGCACGATCCGACGGTCGCCGGACGGTCGGCCGAGACCATGACGGCACTGCTGACCCTCCTGCAGACGGAGATCAGCGCCGCCCAGCGCCACGGCGACATCGATAGCGCCGCGGATCCGGAGCGGTTGGCGGCACTGCTGCTGACGGTGGTCCGCGGTATCGAGGCGGTAGGCAAGGCCGGTTTGGGCCCGGAGACGGTGCGGAACATCGCAGACACCGCACTGGCGGTCCTGCCCATGCCCGAGGGGCGGAAACGCCTCGCAACCGCACGCAGTCCGGTCCGCGAGGACTGACTTGGTGCCGTCACGGCCACATGATCCGCCGGACGGTGCCTAACGAGTAGGGCTTGGTCAGGTCGGTTGTGGTGTTGCGTGTCCTGCTGGGCCGGTGTGGCGTCGGGAGTGTGTGACTCCGGAGGAGATTGCTTTGGTGCATGGTGAGTTGGAGACGTTCGCGGCGTAGGTGTTCGAGCCCACCATGACGACAGCACACGGTCACGGGCAAGTGGTCGGGGCGGGCCCCAATGGTTCGCTGGGCGTACTTGTCGACGGCTGTGACAATCATGGCGGGGTGGGGCGGTAGCGCAGGCACAGTCGGTGTTCCTCCGGCTCCCCCGAGCCGCCCAGGCGGACCGCGGCCCGGCGTCAGGAAGAGGGCGGGCTGGCCGTCGGGGATCGTGACTGCTCGGTCCTCGAGGTGTCGCCGGAACCTCGGACCTGCCGCTTCGCTCGCGGCGCCTGTGCGTGGTGCGATGGAACGGGGGCGGAAAGGAGAGCGATCATGCCTGCAGCGAAGGGAACGAGTGTCGCCGCCTCGGTGTCGGTGCGCCCGCTGGCCGGGCCGGACCTGGACCGGGCCGACGAGATCTTCAGGATCGCCTTCGGGACGTTCCTCGGGATCCCTGAGCCGGAGACGTTCTTCGGGAGCGCCGACTATGTCCGCACCCGCTGGGCGGCCGATCCGCACGCGGCGTTCGCGGCGACCGTCGACGGCGAGATCGCCGGATCGAACTTCGCCGCCGACTGGGGCAGTGTCGGGTTCTTCGGCCCGTTGACCGTGCGTCCGGACCTGTGGGACCAGGGCATCGGCAGACGCCTCATGGAACCGGTCATGGACTGCTTCGACACCTGGGAGAACCACCATCTCGGCCTGTTCACCTTCTCGCACAGTCCCAAGCACCTCGAGCTCTACCGCCGGTACGGTTTCTGGCCCCGGTTCCTGACAGCGGTCATGAGGAAGCAGGTCGCGGCCAAGGACCCGGTCCCCGGCCGGGTGCTGTACGGGGAGCTGTCCGCCGCCGAGCGGCCCGGCGCACTGAGCCTCGGCCGGGCGCTCACGGGGGCCGTGTACGAGGGCCTGGACCTGGAGCGCGAGATCGTGGCCGTACAGGCGCAGGGGCTCGGTGACACCGTCCTCCTCGAGGGCGCCGGTTCCGGCCTCGACGGACTGGCCGTCTGCCACTGCGGAGCGGGGTCGGAGGCCGGTGAGGACGTGTGCTTCGTCAAGTTCGGCGCCGTACGCCCCGGCCCGGAGGCCGCGGACCGGTTCGAGCGGCTGCTGGACGCGTGCGAGCGGCTGGCCGTCGACAGGGGACTGGGGTACCTGGACGCCGGAATGAACCTGGCCCGCCAGGACGCCTATCGGCGCATGGCCGACCGTGGCTTCCGTACCTGGCTGCAGGGCGTGACCATGCACAGGCCCAACGAACCGGGCTACAGCCACCCGGACGCCTACGTGATCGACGACTGGCGCTGAGCCCACCACATTGCGTGGCTTCGTGGAAGGCCCGATGCCGCCAGGAGGCGACCGACACCAGGGCTCAACGCCGAAGAGCCTTTTGCGCCCAGCGGCGACCACGATTCGCCGGCGTCCGTATCTGCCGGGCCGCGCGCATGGGCGCCCGCGCTCGCCGCCTCGGTCACGTCCGCTGGTCTCATGCCCCGGAACGGGCCCGTCAGGGCCTCCCCCGTCCCTGACGGCGGAATGGCCCGCCGCTACGGGGGAGAGCGGCGGGCCATGCGTCAACCATGGCATATCCGATACCCGTACAGGCTGGTTTCACGGGTATCACGTGTATCGCGTCTTGTCGTGCGGGCGGGGCTGGCGCATTGATGTCGGCGCGGCTGGGGGCGGGGGTGTCGGCTGGTGGTCAGGGCCGGCCGACAGGGGTGTAGAGGGCGCCGCGGGTGATGGCTTCGAGTGCGATGCGTGTGTAGTGCACGAGGGGGTCGGGCAGGGCGTCGAGGGGCCACCAGCGCCATTGGGTGCAGCGGTCGGGTTCGCGTATGGCCGGCATCGGTGAGCTCATCGACCATCCGGTGGCGCAGGGAGTCGGTACTGGCGGGGTCTGCGGTGGGGGATGTCGTCACGGGAGGCCTTCCGGTCGGGCGGGTCATGCGGGGTCGGGGACGGTGGGGGAGGCGGGTTCGGGGATGGTGGGTGTGGAGGGGTTCGGGACGGGTGCGGTGGGGGCGTACTGGGCTGCCTGGGCGTGGAACATGGCGGCGTATCGGCCTTGTGCGGTGATGAGTTCGTGGTGGGTGCCGTGTTCGGTGAGGCGTCCGTGGTGCAGGACGTAGATGTGGTCGGCGTGGCGGACGCCGGACATGCGGTGGGTGACCAGGACGACGGCCCGGTCGGGGGCGGCGAGGCGGCGGATGCGGTCGAACGCTTCGATCTCGGCCTGCGGGTCGAGGGCGGAGGTGGGCTCGTCGACGATGAGGATGCTGTCGGCGTGTGCGGTGGCGCTGCGCCAGTGCGTGCGGGCGAGTCCGATCTTCTGCCATTCGCCGCCGGAGAGTTCGACGGCGCCGCGGAACATGCGGGCGAGCAGGCTGTGCAGGCCGTCGGGTAGCCGCGCGATGACCGGGGCGGCGCCGGCGTAGTCGACGGACGGCTGCAGGTCTTCCGATGTGGCGGGGTGGGCGGGGCGGCCGAGGCGGATGTTCATCGCCGCGGTCACGGGCCAGCGCTCGAAGTCCTGGGTGAGCAGACCGACCCTTTCGAAGACCTGCGCCCGGTCCAGCTTCTGGATGTCGTGCTCGCCCCAGCGCAGGGTTCCGGCCTGCGGCAGCAGCAGCCCGGACAGGATCTTCATCAGGGTGCTCTTGCCGGAGCCGTTCTCCCCCACCACGGCGGTGACCGAGCCCATGGGCAGCGTCAGCGACACCTCCTGAAGCGCGGGCGCGTCCCGGTCGGGGTAGCGGTAGGTGACCTTGTCGAGCACCACCTCGTCGATGCGCTGCGGGACGGGGGCGCCGCCGGCGGGGATGGTGCGCTGGGCGGCCTGGACGAGGAAGCGGCCGTGGTCACGGACGTACAGGGACTCCTCGTGCAGCTGGTTGATGTTCATCACCAGCGCCCCCAGACTCGCCGAACCCGCCCGCACCGCGATCACCGCGGTCCCCGCGACGGCCAGGCTCATGTGCCCGGCCGTGATCAGCCAGAACAACGCCCCGTACGTCGCGGCCATCGCCGCACCCGACAACGCGGACGCCACCCACTCCGTCAGCGCCTTGCTGGAAGCCAGGCGCTCCTGCTCACTCTCGGCGCTCTCGGCCATCCGCTCGTACCGGCCCAGCAGGAACGCGCCGACGGCGTGCAGACGGACCTCCTGCGCCGCGGTCCGCTCGGTCAGCAGGTTCCCGATCAGCCGGCTCGCCCGCACATGCTCGATCCAGCTCATCACCGACACGTACCGCTCCTGCGCCACCCGCATCGCCCCCCAGCCGCGCGGAGCCGCGATCAGGACCAGCATCGGCAGCAGCGCGGGGTGCAGCACCGCCAGCACACCCGCGGTGGCGACCAGGGAGATCAGCCCGTTCAGCGCGGCGACACACGCACCGATCATCCGACGCGCGCAGGCCGGACCGTGCTGCGCGATGTCGACGAGCCGCCGGAAGTCGGGGTCGTCGATCGCCTCCAGCTCCACACCCGCGGCAGCGGCCAGGTACTGGGTGGTGGCGGTCCGCTCGACCTTCGGCTCCAGACGCCCCGCACGCGACGTCGACCACGCCGCCAGAACGGAGTTGACGACACCGATGACGCCGGCCGCCAGCAGACCCGGTAACAGGCCGTGCAGCCGCTCCACGGCGCCGCCGTCCCCGGCGATGAGGGCGTGCATGACCGCGTTGACGGCGAGCAGGCCGAGGGCCGCGGCGATGCCCTGGCCGATCTCACTGACGCCGACGGCCAGCAGCGCGCGCCGGTCGGCCTGCCACGCCATGCGCAGGGTGGCGCCGACCAGCGCGGGCATGGAACGCAGTGCGGACGTCATGGTCAGGTCCAGGCCCGCGTGCTCGTGCTGGGACCAGCCCATGTCGTAGCGCAGCGGCCCGCCGAACAGTTCCTGCTCGGCGTCACTGACCCGGGGCTCGGCCAACTTCACCGGCTTGAAGAACCTCTTCACCAGGCGCCTCCCAGAGCGGGACCGTTCACGGACATGGGCGAGGGACTGCGGGTGGGGATGCCGATGGCGGCGGTGGGGCAGGGGCGGCAGCGGCGGGGGAGTTGTTCCGGCATCCGGATCAGCCCTTCGTGTCGTGCCGGCTCGCAACGGCGTGGTGCGGTGCCCCAACCCAGGACCCGGCGACGCCCCCGGCCGTCTGCCGGCCCAGGTTTCCGCCAGGCCCACAGGGGGTGACCAGACCGCGCACCCCCAACTGCTCGACGCCGATCCGCGCCTCCGGTGCCTTCCTCCGCTGCGCACCACCGTGCGGCACGGTCGGCAGGCCCGCCGGTCCCCATGCGGTCCTTGTCGGCGGTGTCGCGGCGCGCTGCTGTCCGTGTGTCTTGACCGAAGTCAACGCGGCTCTCCCTTCATCGCGGGCTGGGTCATGCGGTTCAACGACCCCGCCCGGATTTCGAACACCTGTGTTTCGGACGAACCCCGACCCCCGCCACACGGCGCCCGGCGGAGCATGCCCGGTGCACCGACCCTTCTCCCGCCAGGGGCACGGCTCTGCGGGGTGGTGGCCGAAACGCCGAGGGCACCGATATTCCGGCTCGCCACTCGTGCGTGCAGTGAGCGGGGGCGGCCGGGCCACCCGGCCACCCGGTCGTCCGGCAGTTCCACACCGGCCGGCACGACAGCCGCACGCACGACGGCCGAGCCCTGCGCCGCCACGAGAACGAGGCCCGCTGTGACCGCCCCGAGCAGCGCAGCGCCCGCGGTCCTGCCGTCGGCCGACGGCATCCGATGACGGCCGGTCATCGGGGTTCCCACGTGCCACGCCGGGCGACCAGTTCGACAGCCGCCCACTGAGCGGTCCATTCGCGTCCAGGCCGCAGCCCTGCTGCGGCCGCAGGACCGGTGTACCGCCGCGCACATCCGTCAGGACGCCTACGCCAGGGCGTGCGGTGTCGCGTACCAGGTCACCCACCCCGGCTCGGAGCCCTGCGGTCGCGAACCCCGGGATGCCTCTGTGATCGGGCAACCACGGGGCCAGGCTTCGGGCTTTCCGCAGCCGCGAAGCCCCCTCCCGTTCTATAGTGACGTTCCGTCACTACACGTTCCCGAGAGCACATTCACGGGAGCGGGTCGGCGGGTAGGGGGATGCCCGAACGGGGGAGGGCCGTACGTGCACAAGGGGTGGGGACTGCCACAGGGGCCGGCGCCGTCCAGGGGCGGGCGCAGGACACCCGTCCGGCATCTGATCGTCCTG
Organism: Streptomyces sp. NPDC005017; assembly: GCF_042873115.1. NCBI lineage: Bacteria > Bacillati > Actinomycetota > Actinomycetes > Kitasatosporales > Streptomycetaceae > Streptomyces > Streptomyces sp. NPDC005017. The sequence goes on from NZ_JBIALD010000022.1 coordinate 120,439, forward strand.
GTGCCGGGAATCGGCGGCAGCGCTCTGCACCGTGTGGACGGTACGCCCCTGTGGGCCGTCGACCCGGCCGCCGCCCGCCGCCCGATTCGCTCCTTCCGCGAACTCGCCGCCCCCGGGGACCGGTTGCTCGACCCCGGCTACGACGACGGCGTACGCGCCACGAAGCTGATGGCGCTCCCGGTGCCGGGCCTCACCCGGCTGGTCGGCGGCTACCGCGACCTGCGCCGGACCCTCTTCCGCCGCTTCGACCTGGCCGAAGGGCAGACGTTCACCGAGTTCCCTTATGACTGGCGGCGCCCGGCCGTCCACAACGCCGCGCTGCTCGACCGTCACATCTGCGACAGGCTCACCCGGTTGCGCCGCAGGTACCCCGGCGCCGAGGTCGTCCTCGTCGCCCACAGCATGGGCGGCCTGGTCGCCCGCGAATACCTGGAGCGCCACGACCAGCACCGGACCGTGCGAGCCCTCATCACGCTCGGCACGCCGTTCCGCGGAGCCGTGAAGGCGCTCGACTTCATGGTCAACGGCCCAAAGGTGGCAAAGGTGCGCTTCGCCTCCCTCGCCGAGGAGTTCGGCAGGCTGCCCGCGCTCTACGAACTGCTGCCGCTGTACCCGTTCATCCGCCTGGGCACGGCACCGGACGCCCCGCTCGCCGGGATCGAGGCCGTTCAGCACCTGCTCCCACCCGGCGCGGACGAACACGTGGCGCGGGCGGCGGCCTTCCTCGACCGCCTCAACCAGAGCGAACGCCCCACCGTGACCCGCCCGTTCTTGGGGTTCGGCGCCCCGACGCCGCAACAGGCGGTGCTGTCCGGCTCGCGGCTCACCGTCATGCGGGGCAGCCACCTCCTGCCGAGCGCCCACGCGGCCTGGGACGGTGACGGCACCGTCCCCCTCGTGTCCGCCACCCCGCGCAGCGGCGAGGCCCTGCGCCTGCCCTCCACCCCGCTGAACCAGACGCACGCCGGCCTGGTGACCGGCCGCGACACCCTCCAGAGCCTCCTCATCCAGATCGCGGGTCTCGTACGGGAGGGCCAGATACTCGACCGGGGCCGCCTCGTGAAGCAGAGCACGGCCGCCGGGACGGACGACGCCCCGTCCGCCGCCGGTGCCGTACCCGCGTCCGCCGCCCCGCCCCGCGCCGACTCCGCGCTGTGCCTGGACGTCGAGGACTGGTACGACACCGACGAGCCGCTCTGTATATCCGGACGCGCCCCGGCGCACGCGGGCTCCCCGCTCTGGTACCGCCTCGACGACGCGGACCCCGCCGAACTCCCGGTCGAGGACGACGGCACCTTCACGATCCGCGCCGGCCGTCCGGCCGAGGGCGTCCAGCGGCTGGACGTGCTGACCGCGCCCGACGGTGACGTCCTGCTCACCGAAGTCATCGAGGCGGCCTGATGGCCGGAGCCGAACAGTGGATGCTCGTCGGGGACGAACTGAGCACGATCGACCGGCTGGTGTACATGGTCGTGACGACCCCCTTCCGGGGTCGCGCCGACCTCGTCCCCGCCGACGCCGCGGCGCTGCGCGCAGCCGACGCGGCCGACGGCAAAGGGGCATGCCGAGGCCAGGAGAGCACCACCGAGGCGCTCTACACGCTGCTCGCCGCGCACGGGCTCAAGTACGACCGGCCCCCCAGCGACGCGGCCGGTTTCGACCGGCAGAAGGTCCGGCAGCCGCGGGAGGTGTTCGAGGGCGGCCGGGGCGACTGCCTCGACCTGGCCCTGATCTTCTGCGCAACGGCACTGGAGGCACACCTGTGCCCCGTCCTCGCCGTCATGCTGAGACCGGACCACAACCGCCACGCCGTGGTACTGATCGCCCCGGAGGCGTCCGACACGCCCTGCACCGAGCCCGACGGCAGCCTGGACCACGGCGCCGGCACGGCCGACGAACTGGGTCTGACCGAACTCCGCGCGCGCGGCTGGATCGCCGTCGACGTCACCCTCGCCACCGAGGACCTGGGACCGGCCAGCTACGCCCAGGCCCGCGAGACGGCCTGGGCCGAACTGGAGTCGGCGAAGGAGATCCGGACCCTGGACATCGCCCGACGCCAGAGCGCGGGCGCCGACCCCTTCGACGCGGACGAACTGCCGCCCCCCGGCGCCCGGGTGGAGTCCTCCTCGCTGCGGGAGGCCTACGCGGCGCGCCTGGCCGCCGCGGGGGTCGTGCCGACCGCCTGGAACGCCGCCGGACTGGAGGCCGCCCGGTCGCGCCACCGCGCCGAGCAGCCGGCGCCGAGCCCGGCCGGTGACCTCCTCGACGCGCTGTGCTCGGGGCTGCGCGCCCGCCCCGTGTTCGACTCGGTGGGCGGCGAGGAGCTGAGCCTGGCCGCGTTACGGCCCCTGTACGCCGAGCACGTCGGCCAGGCTCCCCGGGGCGCCGCCTCCGCCGACGGACTCCTCGTGCTGGCCGCCTCCGCGGGCATCGCCGAGTCCCGCACGGAGGACCGGCGCGACGTCGGCCCGCTCGCCCGCTTCCTCCTCGCCGTCGCCGGCCAGGCCGTCGAGCCACAGGACATCGACCTCGCGAGCGGCCTGTACGCCCTGCTGGACGGCTGGATCACCGGTGCCGCCGGACTGCTCAGGGAGGACGCCCACCGCTACCTCGACGACGAGGTGCGGCGCAGAACGTGGGCCCTGCTGGAACTCACCGGCCCCGTACGGGCGTCCGGTACGGCCGCCGCGGTGGGCGGGCCGACCTGGCCCGAGCGCGTCGTCGTCGACCTGGTCGACCCGCAGGGAAACGTCCGCACCAGGAACTTTCCCTGTGCGGAACCCTCCGAGGAGGGCCTGCGCGACGCGCTGCGGCAGGCCACGTCCGTGTTCCTGCCCCGGCGGGGCGTCACCGTCGACGTCGTCGCGCCCCGCGAATGGCTCGACGCCGGAATCCAGCACTGGGAGGTCGTGGAGGCGGGCGGCGTGTGGGACCCCATGACCCGCGACCTCCAGCCGCGGATGCGCTGGTCGGGATTCCGCCACGACCGGCTCCGCGACCGCCTCGACACCCGTCTGAAGAAGGCGGACTGGCACGGCCCCGCGGCGGTGCTCCCCGAAGCCGCCGCCCGCGACCGCGGATCGACGGCCGCCTGGCTCGACGACCCGTCGGCCGGACCCGGCCCGTCCCCCTACCTGATCGGCTGCCCGCCCTCCGGCGGCGGCGACCCGTTGGACGCGCTCCTCACCGAAGGGTGCGGTTTCATCGTCTGGTTCACGACCCATCACGAGGAGACGGCCTTGCAGGAGGCATGCGTGCAGAGCGACGGCGCGGGGAGCCAGGGGGAGCGGCGCACCAGCCTGCCGCGCCACCTCACGGAGCGCCTGGACAGCCGGCGGGCGGCCGTCATCTGGAACGATCCGCAGGGCCGTGACGGATTCCCCCTGCCGCGCCCCCGACGCGCCGGCACCCTGCGTCAAGGAGGTGGCCGATGAGCTGGGACCTGTTCGTCGGAGACGGCAAGCCCCATCGAGCCCGCGAGGACGAGGAGGCGTGGCGCCGCATCCCCGATCCGCCGCGGTGGCGCACCCAGAGCCCCACCGAGCCGCCCGTCTTCGACCTTCCCGACGGCCTGACCGTCGCCGTGAACGCGGCCCTGCACCTGCGCCGCCCGCTGCTGCTGACCGGCGCACCCGGCTCCGGCAAGTCGACCCTGGCCCGCCTCCTCGCCCACGAACTCGAACTGGGCACGCTGCTGCGCTGGCACATCACCTCCAAGAGCACGCTGACGGACGCCCTGTACCAGTACGACGCGCTGGGCCGACTCCACGCGGTCCAGGCCCGGCAGGCCGCGCCGACCGCAGCCGCGCCGACCGCACCCGGGGCGGCACCGGACCCACAGGCCGCGACCTCACCCGGCGGGACGTCGGCCGTACCCGCCAAAACGCCGACCGCACCCGGCAAGGAGTCGGCCGCACAGACGTCGGCCGCACCCGGTAAGGCTCCAGCCGCATCCGGAAAGACATCAGCCGTGTCCGGCAGGACGCCGGCCGTCCCTGACAAGACACCGGCCGGATCCGACAAGACACCGGTCGCCCCCAGTTCCGCCCCCGCGCGGCCGGAACAGAACGACACGAGCGCCGCCGACGTGGCCCGCTTCGTCACACTCGGACCCCTCGGCACCGCGCTGGCCTCCTCCCGGCCCCGAGCCCTCCTCATCGACGAGATCGACAAGAGCGACCTCGACCTGCCCGGCGACCTGCTCGACGTCATGGAGAACGGACACTTCACCGTCCCCGTGCTGGCCAGAGCCGCCGACGGCCCATACCGGGTGCGCGGCTCCGACCAGGACACGTACACCATCCCCGAGGACGGCACCGTACGGCTCCCGCTGGAGCACTTCCCGGTCATCGTCCTCACCAGCAACCGCGAACGCACCTTCCCCGCGCCCTTCCTCCGCCGGTGCGTGCGCTTCGAGATGCCCGCGGTCACCGAGCCGGCGCTCAGCCGTATCGTGGCCGCCCACCTGACCGACGGCGACCCCGCCACCGCCGAGAGCGAGACCATCGCCGAGTTCGCCCGCCGCGTCGAGGGCGGTGACCAACTCGCCGTGAACCAGCTCCTGGAGTTCGTCTACCTGGTCTCGGCGGCCGACCCCTCCGCACGGGACGAACTCAAGAAGACCATCCTCCGGGACCTGGGCGACGCATGACCGACAGGCTGGTGGCGGCTCTCACGACGGGCACGGGCCTGACGGCCGACGAGGTCCTCGACGTCCTCCTGCTGTGCGCGCGCCGCCCCCTGCCCCCCGAGGAGCCGGAGCCGGACACCGCGCGGCCTCCCGACGCCCCCGCGTCGGCCGGAGGCCCCGCCGTCCCGCCCGCGCCACCCATCGCACCGGCCCCCCTACCGGCCCCCGCCCCCGAACTGCGCCTGCCCGCCGAACACACCGAGACCAGGGCCACCGCCCCGGCGGCACGTGTCAGCCTCGACGCGCCCTCACCGATCAGCGACCCCCTGGCCGTGCCGCGCGCGCTGCGCCGGTTCCGCCGGGTCCGCACACCCGGCACCTGCCTCGGCATCGACATCGAGGCGACCGTCGAGGCCACCGCGGAGGCGGACGGCCGCCTCGTCCTCGTCCACGCCCCCGTACAGGAACACGCCCTCGACGTCGTCCTGGTCGCCGACGACAGCCTCAGCACCCGCATCTGGGACGACACCCTCGACGCGTTCGCCCGGCTCCTCGCGCAGTCGGGTGCCTTCCGCCGGGTGAGCCGCTGCCGCCTCGTCGCCACCGGAAAGGGTCCCCGGCTGCGGGACGCCCACGGCGTGCTCCACCCGCCCCGCTCCATCGTCGACCCCTCCGGTCGCCGTGTGGTCCTCGTCGCCACGGACGCCGCCACGGAGCCCTGGTACCACCCGCCGCAGTGGAAGGCACTAGCGACCTGGTGCCGTCGTATGCCCACCGCGATTGTCCAACTGCTGCCCGCCCACTACTGGGCCGGGACCGCCATCGGCGATCCGTATCTCGCCGTGCGCGCACGGCGGCCCGCGGACCCCAACCAGCACTACGAGAGCCGCCTCGCCTGGTGGGCGGACCCGCCGCGGGGCGCCCCCCTGCCCGTCGTGACGCTGGCACCCGAGTCCCTGGACCACTGGGTGGCCGCCGTCGTCGACGCGGTGGCCTGGACCGACGCGATCTCCGTGGACCCGCCCGACGACCACCACGCGCCGTCCCGCGCCGACACCAGCGACCCGCAGGCCCTGGTCAACGCGTTCCGGGCCGTGGCCTCCGACGGCGCGGAACGCCTCGCGCACGCCCTCGCTCTCGCCCCCGTCCTGTCGATCCCCCTGATGCGCGTCCTCCAGGAAGCCCTGACCGGGACGACGAAGACCGAGGAACTGGCCGAGGTCCTGGCGGCGGGCCTGCTGCGCCCGACCGGAGGCCAGGGCAGCGGCCGCGTCCGCTTCCACGAAGGCGTCGCCGAACTCCTCGCGCGCGGTACGACGGCACTCGACGAGTGGGACGCCTACGACGCCGTCTCCCGCTACCTGGAGAAGCGGGGCCACGCCCCCGGACCCCTGCGCGCGCTCGTCCCCGACCCCCACGGCGCGGCGCTCCTCGACGCCGACGACCTGCCCTTCGCGAAACTGCGCGACAGGCTCGCCCGGCGCTTCACCTCGTCCGTCGCCCGAGAGAACGACGGCGACGCCGCACGGGCGGGCGGGGAGCCGGACTCCCGTGGGAGCCGCGCCGAAGACACCGGCCGCGGCCCGCGGGCCGACGACCGCACGAGCGGCGCCCCCCGGCGAGGCCCGGTCGTCGTGGGGACCGTCCCCGCCTCCGCCGCGCACTTCCAGGCACGCCCCCGCACCCGCGCCGACATCGACCGGCCGGTGACCCTCGCCACGGCCGTCCGCTCGCAGATCCTGTACGGACCCCCCGGCGTCGGCAAGACCCAGCTCGTGGCCGCCTACGCCCGCGAGGCCGTGGCCGAGGGAGCCGACCTGGTCCTCTGGGTGAACGCCACCGACACCCAGGCCGTCATCTCCGCCTACGCGCACGCGGCACGGATCGGCGGCGTCCTGCCCGGCGAGCCCGCCAGCACCCACGCCGACGCCCGCGCCTTCCTGGACTGGCTCGCTACCACGGACGACCGATGGCTGGTCGTCCTCGACGACATCCTGGGTCTCTCCGCCCTGGAGGAGTGGTGGCCCCGACCCGCCCTGGAGGGCAGGGGCCGCGTCCTGGCCACCAGCCGCACCAGGGGCACCTCCACGCCCCTGAACCGCGATGCCGAGGAGCGCGCCTCCTTCGTGGAGATCGGCCCCTTCGACTCCCGGGAGGCGATCCGGTATCTGCGGACCGCGCTGCAACCGCGGGCCGACGACCGGACGAGCCGACAGGAGGCCGCCGGACTCGCCTCCCGTCTGGGGTTCCTGCCGCTGGCGCTGGCCCAGGCCGCGGCCTACATGACGAACCGGAACGTCTCGTACGCCCGGTATCTGGAGGAGTTCGACCGCCGCCACATCACCACCGACGCTCTTTCGGCGGACCGGTCTCCTCACGCAGTGGTGAGGAGGACCGTGGAGATGCTCCTGGACGCCGTATGGGAGCAGGGGAAGCGGGAGGACACCCAAAGGCATGCCCTCCTACGCCTGTTCACCGTCCTGGACCCCGCCGGGCATCCGGCCGCGTTGTGGGAGACGAGGGCGCTCGCCAGGCAGCTCTACTTCATCGAGCCGCCCGCACGCGTTCGGGCGCTTGTCGAGGGCAGCCTGCGCGTACTGGAGCAGTACGCACTGCTCGACCATTTCCCGGCCGACCGCGTGCGCACCGTCCGGCTCCACCCCCTCACCGCGGAGATGATCCGGGAGGACGGCACCACCGACTACGGGCCGGAGGTGGCCGCCATCGCCGCCACCTCTCTCGCTGAACTGTGGTCCGACGACACCGCACGCCGGGATCCCGAACTGGTCGCCGTGCTGCGCGCGAACGTGGACGCCCTCAGGAAGGCCGAGAGCGCCACCCTGTGGGAGTCCGGCCATCACGACGTCCTCCTCATGGCGGGGCACAGCCTGCTGGACTCCGGCCTCTACACGGCCGCGGTGCCCTGGTGGTCGGAACTGTGGCGGCAGGCGACGGAGTTCCTGGGCCCCGATGACAGGGTCACGGCCGAGGTGCGCGCCGATCTGGTCCGCTCCCAGCGTCTGTGCGGGCGGCTCGCCGAGGCAGTCGAGTCCGGCGACGAGCTCGTGGCTCACTGCGACCGGGTCTTCGGCCGCCACCACCCCGCGTCGCTGCGTGCCCGACGCGAACTCGCCGCGGTCTACGGAGACAGCGGCTTCCACGCCCAGGCCCTCGCCGTCATCGAGGAGGTCGCCTCGGACAGCGAGCGGGTACTCGGCCGCGATCACCCCGACACACTCGCCGCACGACGCGGCCTCGCCGACGCCTACCGTGCCGTCGGGCGATACGAGGAGGCCGTGGCCGTCGGAGAGGAATCCCTCGCGACCGGCCACCGGGTGCTCGGCCCCGACCACCCGGACAACATCTCGCAAGTGACCAACCTCGCGATCAGCCACCGTTCGGCGGGCCACAGTGTCCAGGCCGCGGACATCGGCGCGATCGCCGTCGGCAGCAGCCACCGGAACTTCGGCCCCGATCACATCGCGACCCTCACCGCGCGCCGCGAACTCGGCGAGACGTACCGGACGGCGGGCCGCGTCGATGAGGCACTGGCCGTCGCCGAGGAAGTGCTCACGGACGCCGTCCGGCTGCTCGGCGACGAGCATCCGTTCACCGTGGACACGCGGCTGAACCTCGTGCTCGCCCTGCACGCGGCGGGCCGAGGAGCCGAGGCCGCCGAACTCGGTATGCGTGTACTGGCCGACAGCACACGGCTGTTCGGGGGCGACGCTCCCCGGACGATCCGGGCGAGAGAGACGCTCACGGCGTTGCGGCAGCCGTCGCGGCCGGTGGGAGAGAACGCGGCCTCTCCGGATGCCGCCGACCCGGGCAGGCCCGGCCTCGCGGAACGGGACGACCCGCGGTCGGGTTCGCCCCGCACACGTCCAGCAGTACCCGTCACGCCCCCGGACACAGCACCCGACTCCGCCACGTCGGCCGCCCGCCCCCCGCACCGCTCGCGCTACTTCGCGGAGGACGCCGAAGAACGCGAGACGTCTGACGCTGCCGGCCGGCGACCAGTGCCTGACGGACAGGCGTCACCTGCCGCGCAGACGGACGGCCCTGAGGCCTCTCAGCGGCCGACGGGTCAGGTCCCGCCCGAGTCGGTGATCACAGTCTGGGGCGCCAGGGGCAGCGGGAAGACAAGCCTGCTGGCCGCTCTGCCCCGGGCCGTTCAGGATCCCCGGTACGGCATGTGGTCCCTGTCCCCCGAGGACGAGGCGTCCGATGCCGTGCTCGGCAGGTTGACGGACACCTTTCACCAGAACCGTACGTTCCCCGAAGCGACCGTCAGACCGAAGGGTCCGCTCCGCTTCCGGCTGACCGGGGATCTCAGCGGTACCCCCTTCTCGCGGGCCAGGCCCAGGTTCCTTCGGCGGAAGATCGACCGAGCCCAGGATCTGACCGAGTTCCAGATCAGCGTGCGCGACATGCCCGGAGAGGCGTTCGACCTGCGCTCGGACCCCGGTAAGACGTACGGAGACGAACTGATCAGGGATCTGAGCGACTCCCGGGCCATGATCTACGTCGTCGACCCGGTCCGCGAGTGGCTGGCCGACAGCGGCGGCGGCCCCCTGGCTCAGGACATCGCCAAGGAGCAGGCCGACTTCTTCAGCGGGGTTCTGCGCCGGGTGGCCACCGCGGTCCACATCCGAGGGGACCGCCAGGGCAACCACCTGCCGTACAGCATCGCCGTGTGCATCACCAAGTTCGACGACGACCGCATCTTCCAACTAGCCTGTGAACAGGGAAATGTCAGGGTCAACCCGCGTACGGGGCAGCCCGAGGTCGTCGACGCCCGGCAGCTCTACGACGGCCTCTGTCGCGCCCTCCCGCGGAGCGGTCTGCCCGAGATCCGGGACCTCGTCGGACGGTATTTCGAGCCGGAGCGCGTGGGCTACTTCGCCTGCTCCGCCGTCGGGTTCTTGGTGGATCCGGACCGGGGATTCGACCTTCACAACTGGTCCCTGATCACCCGCGTCGACGACAAGGCCCGCTTCCTGGCGGCACCCCACCCCGTGAATGTCCTGGAGCCGTTCCTCTTCCTACGGGGTTTCGACACCCTGAGCCATTGATCCGGCACCTGCGGGCGATCAAGGGGACCACTGAGGCGCGGCCCGCGTCCCGCAATGCCGCACGGCATGCGGGTGGGGAGTGGCGACGGGCCGGCTGCCGGCCCTTCAGTCCGTCGCGGGCGACGCGGCGGTGGTGCAGATGCTGCGCCAGGCGGGCCACGCCTGAGTCCAGGAGCAGCACCAGCGTGCACGTGGGACTTGTTCCGGCGACTGCATGTCACTGGCTGGGAGTCGGGCTTGTGGGGCGGTTTCGAGGCCTGTGGTGACGGTCTGCCGGGCGGAGGTGAGGGCATGGTGGGGCCTTCCCCGCCGAGGCTGGGGTGGTGGCCAGGACGCGGATGGTTGCAGCCCGGTCAGTCTCCGCTGCTCAGCAGTCGCCGTACCTCGGTCCGGCGGTCCGGGCCGACCACCGGCTCGACGGGGTCTTCCGGTGCGCCGGTGCCTTCCAGGCGCACGGCGGGACACCAGCCGTGCTTCGTCAGGGAGTCAGTGAGCGCTGAGCGGATCCTCCGTTGGTCGGCGGAAGGACAGGCGGGGGACTGGGTGTAGGCGACGGCGAGTGCGGCGAGGGCCTGGGCGACCGACTCGTTGCGGGTGGCCGCGATCCGGTCAAGCAGCGTCCCGGCCGCCGAGCCGCCGCGCACGTGCTGCAGTGACCGTACGCAGTCCAGTACCGCCTTGCCGACGAGCGGGCCGCGCAGCAGTGCCGTCTCCACCACGTCGATGAGCCCTGGGCCCTCGGCGGGTTCCAGGTCGACGTGCCGCAGGGCCGCCAGCAGTGACACCGAGGCCATCGCGGCCAGGTCGTTTCCGTCGAGCACATGCGAGCTGAGCAGCGGCTGCACGAGGGTCGGCTCCGCACGGACGAGAAACGGCAACGGGTCGCGCGAGGTCATCTCCACGAGGAGGTTGAGCACGGCGTTGACGGTCGGGACCTCGATCAGCGGTACGTCGTCCCAGCGGGACCTCAACGACGGCAGCCACGCCAGCAGTAGGCCGGTCATGGCATCGACGTCGACATCGTCGGGGGCATACGGCGCCGCATGGTCCGGTCGTGCTCCGATCGGCGTGTAGGCCATCGCCCCGTAGTCGGTCAGTTCGCGGGCTGTGCGACCGACCGGAAGCGCCGCGGCCTCCATCCGGCGGATCGCATCCTCCGCGGCGGGTCGCCCGGTCAGCCCCGCAGCCAGCGCCGCCGTGCACGCCTCCGCCACATGGGTGGTCAGCCGGATCCCCCAGGCGTCGCCAACCGCCCCCGGCAGGTACTTCGCACACGCTCCGACCCGTTCGGCGGTGTCCGCCACGGCGGTCAGCAGCTCCGCCACGATCTCGTGGCCGGCACCGAGTTGCAGGGCCGTGGCGAGATGTGCGGCCAGCGCGGTCTCCGGGTCGTCGACCTCGACCGCCCACTGTGCCAGCACCAGCTGGGCGTTCTCGCGCCAGATCGGCGCGCGGGAGAGCACCAGGAGCCAGGTCTCGTGCCCGTGCGGCTCCTCCGCCGCGCGGCGCAGTGCCTCCCGGACGGCATCCGGATCGTCGATGTCCCACTGCGTAAGGGCGTCGCTGAGAAGGCGGCGCCCGAGCGGCCTGGTCTCGACGCGCAGCGCTGCGGCCATCCCCCACCATGCGTCCACGCCGCGTGCGGAGACCCGGTGTTCGCGATGGTCACGATCCACACCGCGGAGCGGGCCGAGCAGGGCGAGATGCGCGCTCGCGGCTATGGCGGCGCTCGCGGTGCACACGAGATCGACCAGGGCGGCGCCCGTGTGCTCGTTCCACGGCCGGTTCTGCAGTTCGTGCAGCCGCAGGACGTCGCGCGCGTAGGAGACCCAGCCCGCGTCGCCGACGGGGCCCAGGTCCCCCGCGCCCTCCGGGTCCCCTGCGCCAGGGGAGGTCTGTGTCGGAACCGCCGCCAGGAACTCGGCGGCGTCGTCGGTGATCCGGTTGACCTGGGCCAAGGCTTGGAGTGCGGCGCCCGGTTCTGCGCGCAGCAGTTCCCTGGCGCCTTCCGCGTCGAGCAGGGTGAGGGAACGGATCTGCGCCGGTGGGTACGGTGCGCCTGGCAGGGCCACCGGGTCGACGCGGCTCAGTTCGTCCAGCAGCAGAGCACCGGTTTCGAGGGCGACGCGCGCCTCCATGGGCAGGGTGTCGCCAAAGGCGTCGAGGAGCGGGCCCAGTGGCGTGCGGGACAGCCGCAGGGCTTCCTCGATGAAGCCGTCGGCATAGCCGTCGGTGAGGGCACCGGCGGGCAGTGCCTGCAGTGCCGCCGTCAACGGGTGCTGCTGCGCCGGATCCACCACGCGCAGCCGGGAGAGCACGGACTTCCGCGAGATGCCCGGTCGCTGGTAGGGGCCGGGCAGCACCGCCAGCCACGCCAGGATCGGCGCGGCGTCCCCGGCTGCGAGAGGGAGCGGCTCCTCCTCCTGCCACCGGCCGGTGAGGAACTCGGCCACGGCGGTGGCGTGCTGCAGCGGGTGGCCGGGGCGCCGTGCGGGCAGTGTCAGAACGTGCGGCCAGGCACCCACTGCGTGCAGCAGCCGCAGCAGGGCGAGGTGTGCTGCCGCGCGGGTGAGGTCGTCGAGGCCGTTGTCGGCCGACCACACCCGGTCATGCAGGACCAGACACGCCCGGATGACCGCGTCCGCCACGGACTCCACCGCCCGGGTGAGCGCACGCGTGATCGCGGCACTGCCATCGAGTGTGCTGGTCGGGGCGCCGTCGAGCGCGAGGAGCCCGAGCTCCGCCTCGGCCCGGTCGGCGGCCGTGGGGCCGTCGGTCGCGACCGCCCGCAGCGCCACCCGCAGCGGATCGGCCTCCCCTGGAGTGGTGAACAGCCAGTCCTGGACCGCCGCGGTGACGGCCGGGCCGGCCGACCGGGTCATCCACACCGGTTCGAGGATGACCTCACTGGGAGCGGGTTTGCCCGCAGTGTCCAGATACACGGCCATGCTGTACACGATGTCGTCGGCTCTGAAGCGCGGTACGAGTTCGGACGCGCGCCGTTCGATCTCCGCGGCCCGCGCTTCGTTCTTCTTGCTCAGGAGCCTTCCGAAGTCGTTGTACTCGCGTGTCCACCGCAGTACGTCCCGGTGGTCGAGTCCGCCGAAAAGGGTGACCAGTGTTCGTATCACCGCGGGGTCGGTCCGGCAGCGCTCCCACAGTTCGGGGTGCTCCGTGAGCAGCTGGCGGAGGGGCATCATCAGCGGGTCGACTGCGGCCTCGTCGATCCGCCTGCGCTCGCGTTCCCACGCGGCCCTGCCGAGTTCCACGGTTCTGCGGGCCTGCCGTGACAAGTCGGTCCCGTCGTCGTCCGGTACGTACAACTCGCCGAGGACGGAGACCGTCCGTCTCGGTGTGGGTCCCGCGGCGCGGCGAAGTGCCCGCTGCACCGGCCAGCCCCATTCCGGCGGGTCCTCTTCCCCGTGCCGCAGCAGACACGCCACCACGAAGTTGTTGAGCCATTCCCGGCGCACGTAGAGGGCGGCGAGCGGACCCAGTGCCGCTGCGTCCGACTGGTCGACGGTGCCCATCGCCACCCCGTCGAAGCCCGGGGAACCCACATGGGCCCGGACCTCGGCCACGGCGTCGTCCAGCCGGTCGAAGGGTGCCCCGGACTCCCGCAGGATCTCGTACGTCTGTGCGACCAGTTTGAGGAGTTCGGAGACCTCACGCAGGTACTGCCCGCCCGGTGGTGCCTCCAGTTGCGAGGCCAGGAAGATGCGAATCCACGGCTCCGGATCGTCCGCGTCGGCAGCCCGCAGCATCACCGCGCTGCGTAGTTCGGGCGTGCTTTCGCCCAGCACGAGCAGGATGGGCTCCCGCCAGCCGGGGTCGTCGATCACCTCGGCGATGCGCTCCGGCAACGGGATCTCGCCGTCGAGCAGGGACAGACCGACCAGGTACTCGCGGAAGGTCGGGTGGGAGAAGCCGAACTCGCGGGGGGAGAACTCGGCGAGCACCCCGACCTTTTCCCGGATACGGTCGACGAGCCTCAGGGCGACAGCGCCGGTACTGTCCCCGGTGAGCCGGGAGTCCCCGAACACCGCTACGTCGAGGAGTTCCACCAGTTTGTCGTCGCGGATGCGGCTGTCCCCGTTGTCCTGCATCCACAGGGCGACGTGCGAGAGCATCGACAGGAAGTCGTCCTCGTCGGCCAGCACACCGTCCAGTTCGGGATCGATGGCACCGGGGAAGCGTCGCCAGCGGTAGGCGGAGTCGAGCAGCAGCTGCCGGTACAGGCCCGCCCGGGTGGCGGGCAGCTCGCTGTGGCGATGCCAGTACGAGCACATTGAGGTCAGCAGCAGCGGAGTACGGGCCAGCCTGCGCACCGCGGGACTGCCCGAACGTAGCCGGGCGGTGAACGGGGCGATCTCGTTCACCGCCCCGATCTCGGTGAAGAACTGGGTCACGAACGTGTCCACCTGGGCATCTGTCAGCGGCCGGATCAGGTAGTGGGCTGTGCCGTCGACGGTCAGATGCACCTCGTCGTACCCTGCCACCCGACTGGTGATCAGCACTTTGGCGGGACCGTCCGCGGCGAGCACGTGTTCCCGCACCATGACGTCTATCGCTCGGACGACTTCTTCGCGATAGCGCACGAGTTCGTCGAGGCCGTCGACGAGCAGCACCGCGCTGCCGTCGGCCAGCGCGGTGGCGAACATGGCGCGGAGTGTCGCGGGCTCGTACGCGATGGCGTCGAGCGCCTCCTTCGGCAACGACGCGGCGAGGAAGGCGGGCAGGTCCTCGGGGTCCTCGCCCGCGGCGAACCGGCTCGCGTTGTGCGTGGCGTAGTCGGCCACACGGAAGCGCAGCGGGATACGGAGCACTCCGTCCGTCCGGCCCAGCAGGACGTCCCGGCCTTCCAGGGCCAGCTCCGAACCCAGCCACTGGCACAGCACGGTCTTGCCGGCGCCGGGGTCACCGAGCACGACCACCACCCGGTCCCGTTCGAATGCGTCCTCCAGGGTCACGGGGTCGGGGTCGGCCGAGGCCGCCCCCGCTGCCCGCCGCGAGCCCTGCTGCAGGATCTGACGGTGCCGTTCGCCCCAGGAGCCCCTGAACAGGAGCTCGGAGGCATCCCGGAGGCGCAACTCCTCGCTGCGCGCCCGATCCTCGGTGGTGCGGGGGTCGGCCTGCAGCGAGATGTACATGGTGCGCAGAGGTAACCTGCGCACCCGCCGCGCATCCTGTTCGCCGGCCTCCGCGCCCAGGTCGCCGAGATCGATGTAGCGCCAGGCATTGGCCGCCCAGCGCAGATACCCTTCCGCGACGGTACGGAAGACAGCAGGCTGCAGGACGTCAACGGCGGGCACGACGGGCCGCCGGTCGAGTGTGGGGAAGAAGGACGGGATTACACCGGTGAGGCCCACCCAGTTGGTGCTGATGACCTGGTGGCCGGGGCGCAGAGGGCTGCGGTTCATCGCGTCGACGACCGCGTCGGGCTGGTAGGCGGGACCCGTGTAGCCGCTGGCGTCGAGGTCGTCGAACGCAGCCCGTAAAAGCGCGGGAAAGGCGCCGGCCGCGGCTTCCTGGGTGGGTTTCGCCGAGGTGATGACTCCGAAGGCCGAACCCAGGTCCTTGGCCCAGGCTGTCGCGGTCCGTACAACGGCCTGAGCCACCAGATCGCTTCCGCCCCGCTCGGAGTAGCAGGTGTCGACCATCAGCAGGACGCGACGGATGTTAGTGCCCTGGATGACCTTCTTGGTCAGGTCACCGGTGGTCAGGGCGTCGTCGACGTCATCAGGGTCGGTGTCGCTGGTGAGCAGGACGTGTTCGCCGCTCTTGAGTACCTCGCCGTGGGTGCCGATGTAGACGACCAGCATGTCCTCGCTCGTCAGGTCGTCACGGCGGCAGAAGGCGCGCAGACGGGTCGTCAGTTCGGATGCGGTGGGGCCCGTCGTGGGGTCGTCGGCCAGGACGTAGCCGAACCGCTGTGTGAGCACGTCCACGACCTGCGTGCACGCGCCGACCAACGCCGGCCGGTTCCAGTCGGGTCGCCTCGGGTACCAGGGAGTCACGGCGGCGAAGAGGAACCGGCGCCCCGGCTCCTCGCTCGTCACAGCGCCGCCGCGATCGCCGCGCCCGTCCGCTGCTCGGTCAGGTAGGGGATGACGGAGTGGGCTTCGGATCCGTTGTGCACCAGCGCGTTGCGTACGCGGTCGCCGAAGCAGGGGCGCAGATCCTTGACCAGCGCCACCACGTCACCGGAGTCGGCGATGTTGGTCCATGTCAACAAGTCGCCGCCGGGCCACACGCCCAGCGCTCCGTCGGGAGCGGGGTCGAGGCGGTGGAAGATGTGGTTCGGGATGCCCAGCGGCGATCCCAGGGTGACCAGGGCGCGCACCCTGTGCCCGGGAGTCGCGCACAGCGCCTCGTAGGCGACCACGGACCCCAGCGAATGGCCCACGACGACCCGGGTGTCCGGGCCGATCAGCGCCGCCACCCGAGCCCGGGCCACGGCCCGGACATCCGGGTCGGACAGGTAGGTGGTGACCTGCTTGAGATCGCCGATCATCATCCGTTCACTCCGCTTGGCGAAGAAACGGCTGTTGGAGAGCTGCAGCAGCGCGCGCTGCGCGCGTTCGGACGTACGGACGAGGGTGCTGCCGTTGGGCGGCGCCACACCCTCGTCGACCTCTGCCGCGTGCGCCCACCATGCGGTGAGCAGGCCGAGTTCCTGAGCGGCCGTCACATCCTCTGCGGTGTACATCGGTTCACCCACCGCCAGCGACGTGGCCGGAGGCCGGAACAGGTCACCGTAGAACGCCATCGCGGTGTCCGGTATGGTCGCGCACCCCGCCCTGGTCAGCCCGTCGAGCAGCGCCGGGGTCCACTGTGTGAGCAGCGTCCGTTCCCCCAACACCTGCTGGCCGATGCCGTGCACCAGTACCACCGCAGCCACCACGGACTCCTCCCCGGTCTCGCGGACAGCGTCAAGTAAAGCACCGAGCGGCCCTCTGTCCGGCAATTCCGGCGAGATCGGTAGAGGGATGAGTGACGATCCGTCACCCCGCGTCGGCGGCACCACTGGTCGGCCAAGCGCTCGCCGCGGCTCCCACTTCGTCAGCGGCCGTAAACGGCCATCGTGCACGCTCGTCCTCACCGTCATCATCGGGCCGGCGCCCGGCGTCCTTCTCGGTGTCGCGGCCGCGCTCACGGTGGGGCTGGTGGGGACCGCCTGGGAAAGGTTCTCCCTCGCCAGGAGCTATCTCGCCTCACGGGGCGAAGTCCCGAGAAATCCGATGGCCTTCCTCGCAGACGCTCACGAACATCGCGGAGTGCTGCGTCAGGTGGGAGTGGTCTACCAGTTCCGCCCTCTCGACATGCACCGGCAGCTCGCCCGGGAAGACAGCGAAGCGCGGTGATCGCGCGGCTGCGCGTCCGCGCACGCGGCCGGGATTTGGCCGACCTGGAGACCGGCGAGGTCGTCGGGTCCTGCCTGGTCCAGTGCCGGCCCGCCGCAACGTGGGCGGCGCTGCTGGTGGAAGCGGCCGATGCGTGGGGCCGTGTAGTGCGGGCTCGGCCGCCCGACGACGTCATTGGCATCGACCACGGTGATTCGGTCGAACCCTGTTGCGATCGTGCGGCATTCGTGGAGTGGCTGCGTCAGGCCGAACGGGGTGGTTCCTGCAGCTGAGCCCCGTACAGCGGGCGCCCAAGGCGGCGCTCGCGGTCGCAGGCCGTACCGGGGCAGCCTTGCCGGGGGTCGGGGCGCGATCTTAGGGTGACCGGTGCACGTACCGACGGGGGAGGGTGACGGCGCATGACGAGACGTCTTGTTCCACTGGTCGCGGGGCTGTTGGTCCTTGCCGCCTGCGGCTCGGGCGGGTCCGATGACCGGCAGGGCGGCAGTGACGGTGAGCTGGCGTGCACCCTGGTGCGGATGCTGCCCGACCCGATGCCCGACCCGCCGGCCGACAAGTCGTCGGACCGTTCCTGGGACGTTGCGGTCGGCCGGCTGGGTGCGACGGCAGAGCTGGCCCGGGTGGCGGCGCTGGAGGACAAGAAGTACCAGCCGCTCGCCGACGCCCTTGCCACCGCCCGGCAGACCTTCTCCACCACCTTCGACCTCCGCCGTGCCGAACCGGGCATCGAGCAGGCGCGCACCCACTGCTCGTAAAGGGGCTGTCCCCATCCGCTGCCTGCACGGTTCACCGACGCGTGAGGCCGCGGTGCCGTGGACCGGCGACGCCGCAGGTGATGGTTTCAGCGTCGTGGCGCACCGCCTGGCAACCATCAGAGCGAGTTGGCATGCTGCGCAGTGCCGTCAGCAGGGCGTGGTCGTGGCTGGTGCCCGCATGGGCGAGGAAGGCGGTTTTGGGGGCGTCCTTGCCGGGCACGCGCGCTGTCCGCGTCCGTGGCAGCACTGCTCCCGCACCCGCGAGGATGGATCCACGGTGGTGGCCCTGCATTCCCACCCGCTCAACTGCTCCCGGCATCCGCGGGGATGGACCCGTCTCCCAGTACGTCGACGTGATCAGCGGGCCTGGCTGCCGGGCCTGGCTGCCCGAACCCGGGGGATGGACCCTCTGGAACGCCGGAGACCTCTCGGTGCAGGCCAAGCTCCTCGCACGTGCGGTCCAGCCGCGAGACGCCCAAGTACCGACGGAGTCCGCAGGCACGGCTACCTGCTGATGTGTGATTGTCTCGCTCACCGGTTCGGGAACGCCGTAGACAGGCCGCACAGATGTCCGAAGTATCCGTCCGACATGAGCGATGCGGAATGGACGGTCGTGCGGGACGCGATGCCGGTCCCGGCTGGCGGGAGGGGCGCGGCGGCTGGCCAGAGGGCTACCGCCACGGGCAGATGATGGACGCAGTGCGCCCTCACGGGTGACGATCAGCTCGGGACCCACTTCACGAGGGTATGCGGCACGTCGAGTGCGACAGGATGGATGGCCAACGAGGCGCCCGAGCAATGCGGTTGAAACGTCAAACATCTCGATCGGCAGCCCAGAGGCCTCGCTCGTTGTGCTTCACTGGCCGTCACATGATCGATGGTCAACTCGAAGATGTTCAGTGTGTTAGCACTTGTTTGTGGTTCTCTGAGTTAGAGATGGGGGCAATGGGCATAATGGAGCGATCGGGAGCAAGGTAGGGGGCCTGCAGCCTATGAGTGAGTACAACGCATTCGCCGCCCTCTTGGCTGCACGCCGGCAGCATATGCCGACTTTCTGGGTGGAGCCCCACCTGCTTGAGCAGGATGTGGGCGGATCGGGAGACGCAAGGGTTTGTTTCACAACCTTCGCTACCCAGCTCCGTGAAGCAGGTGAGGTCACCTGGATCGTCCACGGGTCGGCCGGATCCGGGAAGACGACCGCCCTCCGCGGCCTGGAGATCGAACTCCTCCGGTCGGACACTCCGGTGCTATTCCTCAGTTCGGCACTACTGCGACAGGCGAAGATTTCCAAGGGCATGGACGTCCTGGAGTTCGTTAAGCAGGCCCGGCCTGCAACAATACCTGAAAAGCTCTGGAAATCACGTGTAAAGCATCGAAAAGTCGTTCTCCTTCTCGACGGGGTCAACGAGATGAGGCGAGATTTCCCGAGCGGTCGCACGTGGCGACTTATCGATCAGCTGGCGGGTGGTAACCACGGTTTCACGGTTGCGATCAGCAGTCGCAATCCGGACGAGAATGTCGGCGATTTCCGCTGGGTCCGCCGATTAAGATTGCAGGAGTTCAACACCGAGCAGGTGTGCGAATATTTGACGCATCATGGGTTGGATGCGGACTCCCACCTCGCATGGCTGAACGGGATAGGCCTCTCGGCACTCGCAACGAATCCCCTTTTGCTGCGAGGGCTCGTGACGCTCGTGAGCGGGCGCGATCCGCGCGACGATTCGGCCCCTGGCTCCCGCGCGGAACTCGTTCGAGCAGCCGCTCACGCGCACGTGCTGCTTGATCGTGTGCCCCCGGCAGTGACACGGCATGTGGAGTCCGGTGCTACGGCCGACGCCGCATGGGCTGCGTGTGCGGCATTGGCACAGATCGCAGAGTCCGGCGAATTCACACGCCAAGAAGTCTTGCAACTCATGTCCAAGAGACTTCCACTCGAACTTTACAGCGACATTCTCGACTTCTTTCTGGACGCTGGCCCCATCGAACCGGGCATTGCAAGAACACCCGTCGCAGCCAGGTCTTTCGCCCTCAGTCATCAGAGGTATGCCGAATGCGGACTCGCAGTCGGTTGGGGACGTGAGTCACCGCCCCCCATCACCTACGCAGGTCACTTCTTCGGCGGATTCGTAGCGGACTGGAGCGCCTTGCAGGCGGATCCCGTCAGCGCCACGGCCGATGTCGTCAACATCGCTGCCGCGGAGGCTCGCTTCGACATACTCTGCGACATCGTCGTTGCCAACGCCCCCCTCATGGATACGGGAATGAGAGCGACGGTATGGCGGGCACTGGGACGCGGCTTCACCATGTCCAGTATTTACCGGACCAGGTGCGCCGACGCGGTGGGGTCACTGCCTCGCGTGTGCTTGGTGGAAGGTCTGGCCAACGGCCTACTGGACGGACTCGCTGCGGAGAGGCCTGACGTCTGGAGCCACGTTCGCGACGCCCTGCTCATGGGCACGCTCGACGGACGGCAGCTGAAAAAGCTGATGCGCCAGGTGGAACGCCGCCGATCCGTGGAGCGCACACGGGCCACCCTGGAGGAACTGGCGCCTCCGTCCGCCGCAGGAACAGCACCCGGTGCATCTGACAGGCTTCCAGCCGCAGAGCAGGACGGGGCGGGTAGGGGTACCGAGTCTTCGGCCGACGTGGAGGATGCCGACATCGGTGACGGGAAACACCCCTCTTTCAGTGAGCTCACCACGGACCTCCTGATCGCGATGCTGGAGAATCAGGACAAGGACGTCTGGGTAAAGGCTGCACATGCACTCGGTTCCCGCGCGGATGAACCGGCCGTGCAGCGGCTCCACGAAAATCTCGCACATTTCGAAGACCCGGCGATAGGGCATTGGCTCAGCGTGCTAGGTCGAATCGGCTCGCCAGCATTCATCCCCGCGCTGGCGTCATTTCTCGATCACCCGGAACCCAAGATTCGCGGAAAGGCGATCACGGCAATCGGTCGTATCGGCGGAACGGTCGCCGCGGAGATTATTCGGACCAAACTCCTGGAGCAGGATCCTATTGTCCGGGCAGGGGTCCTGACAGCGCTAGGGCGCTGTGGCGACATGCAGGACCTGCCGCAAATCATTGCAGGCATGAAGCACTCCGACAAAAACATTCAATATTCCGCCATCGGGGCCGTCGGCCGGTACCTGAACTTTCGTCAGACCGCCGAGAAAAGAGCACTCTTCTCAGATGCTGAAGTTGACCAGACAATAGCCGCTCTGCAGGAATCCGAACCCGTCGCCCTCGCCCAGCTGTGCATGATGCTCCGGACGATGGCCGCACCCGTTCGCGGAAGACTTTTCAGCGAGCTGGTGCATCATCCCGCCGCGATTGTGAGAGGTGCCGCACTCACTGCGTTGGAGGCAACGGAAGGCACGCTTGCGCTGGGCCACGCTCGCGCCATGCTGGACGACCAGGACGACGTGAATCGTGCCGCCTCGGTCACCGTGATCGGCCGCAACGGCGGCGAGGGTGACGCTACCCGTATCCGCGTCTTCCTCGGAGACGCGTCTTCCCAAGTGCGAGGGGCGGCATGTCATGCCGTGGCGAAGCTCGGGGATGTGGACGCACTGGATACGGTGATCGAGCTGTTGCAGGACGAAAACCGAATCGTTCGCGGTTCCGCATGCGTAGCCACTGCCCTCCTGAACGGCGTCCAGGCGGTGCCTGCGCTGATTCGCAGACTGGACGACCGCGAGCCCAACGTCCGCGGATCGGCGGCCAAGGCTCTGGGCTTGCTCGGAGCGATCGAAGGGGCCGGCCCCCTCTGTCGTTCCCTTGCCGACGAGGTGGCCCGTGTACGAGGAACCTGTGCCGTGGCTCTCGGCTTGATCGAGGATCCGGCCGCAGTACCGTCACTCATTCCCCTCGTCCGGGACCGTGACCGCAATGTCCGTAAAGCTGCGGTTTTCGCGCTGGGCAAGATCGGGGACCCGGTCTCTGTCTCGATCGTCAGCGAGGCGCTGCGCGACGAGGACGCCGAAGTACGCTGGAATGCGGCCACGGCCCTGAGCCGAATCGGTGATCCGTCAGTGTTCAATCAGCTGGTCCCCCTTTTGAAGGACCCGGAGCCGCACGTACGGGGGGCGACTGCGACTGCGCTCGGCTGGCTGGGACACAGATCCGCGTTAGCCCCTCTCCTCGAAACTTCCACGGACGAGGACGCGATCGTCCGTGGCTCTGTCGCTACGGCCCTCGGACGCATTGCGGACCGAGGGACAGTCAGTGTCTTGGCTGTTCTTTCCCAGGACAAGGACGCAGCCGTCCGCTCCTCTGCGGTCACCGCCGTCGGCCGCGGAAGGCTGGAGACCGGGATCGACCTGGTTCAGGCAGCGCTCGGCGATGCCTCTGCCGAAGTACGGGGAGCGGCCGTACGCGCCCTGGCGAGGTTGAACCCGTCGCAGGACCTCACGGCGTTCCTCGCCGATTCCGATCCGTCGGTGCGCCGAGCCGCCCTCGCCGCGATCGGTGAAGGTACAGGCGGCGGAGAGAGTGCGTTGATCCTCGCCCTGCAGGACGACGACGAAGAGGTTCGCGGCGTCGCCGTCGCGGCGCTTGGCAGAAGGCATACCAAGACCGCGATGACTCATCTCGAAGAGGTACTGGAGGACCCTTCGGAGAACGTGGGTGAAGCGGCGGTGCAATCGCTCGGCCAGATCGTCGAGCAACGAGACCGCCTGGCACTCATCGGTGCCTTGGACTCGTCACACCGGGCGGTGAGGCTTGCTGCTGTCGAGGTTCTCGCCATCGACGGCGGCCCTGGGGTCCGACAAGCCATGGAAGTACTCGTCCGCCACCCGGACACGCGGACCCGTGCCGCCGCTGCGCAGGCACTGGGGCGCATCGGAGACCTCAGGTCGGCGCCCGTCCTGATCCAGACATTGAGCGACCCCGACAGCTACGTACGAGGATTCACGGCTACCGCGCTGTCCCGGATCGGCGTTGGCTCCGAGGATGCCCGCGCAGCCCTCCTGGCACGGCTCGAAGATCCTGTCGAGGCCGTCGTGGCGCTGGCGGCTCGTGCTCTGGGAGCACTCGGCGGTGACACGGTCGTGAGTGCGCTTCAGCGGTGCGCACTCGACAAGGCAAACAGTCTCTGGACGCGCGCCACGGCCGTGCAGGCGGTCGCTCCATTGTTCCATCGCCCGCAGTCATGGCTGAGGACGCTGGCCGACGACTACCGAGGCTTTTCGCGCCGAACGGGCGAGGCCAAGTTCCGTGGTGCCGTCATCGACGCCGTCATCCGGGCAGCCTGGGACGACGACGTCGCACAGTGGACAACGAAAATCCTTCTGGAAGACCCCGACACCATCAATCAGACGGCTGCCGCGACAGCCCTCGCGAAGTACGGCAAGTTGTCCATCGAACTTGCCAAGCGGTTCCTGACTACTTCACCGGCGAATGCCAACGACTGGCAGCGAGGCAGCGCAAAAGCGGCGCCCCGACGCAATGACGCCGCAACGGGGGCTGTGCTCCGGGGAACCATCCTCTCCACCGCTAACAATCCCACTGAACTCGCAGCCGCCTGCCTGGTCGTGAGTAAGGCGATGAACCAAACGGATTCGTTCATCCTCACGAACTCGGCCCTGTCCGCGCTCAGTTCACTCGACGCCACGACGGCACGCAGCTTCCTCAACCGGCTCGACACGATGCTGACAGAGGGCGCGCGCCACCGCCACGAGGCCCTGCTGCTGAAAAGGCGGGACAACGTCGATGCCCGAGTGGAAAGCGAAGACGCTTACCGGGCGTTGTCTCAAGCGCCGGAGAGGTTCCTGCAGGCCTTCACCGAAGACGGCTCTCCGAGGAAGGACAGGAAGGACAGCGTCGTGACCGAAGGGTGTGACATCGGACTGATCACCATCATCAGTGAGGAGGCAAAGGCCGTACGCGACTGGCTGGAGCGAGAGAATCCCGCGTACCGACAGCGGGGCCCTGGCGGGCGCTTCGTGTATCGCGCCACTATGCCGCTGGGTTTGACCTCTCCCAGTATCGTGATGACGCAAGCGGTCGATCAGGGACAGACGTCGGCCGCCGAAGCCGCTCATTACCTGGCCAAGCACTTCGCTCCACGATTCCTCGTCCTGCTCGGCATAGCCGGCGCGATCCACTCTGACGTCAGTCTCGGCGATGTCGTGATCGGGACCCAGGTGATCGACTATGGTCCGGCAGCTAGCACGCCGGAAGGGCCTCGCCACCGGGGCTCCGCGTTCCGGCCGCCGACCGGCGTGGTGATGGCCCTGAACGACTACTTCTCCGCGGTCGGGGAGCCGTTCCCGATGACCGCGCATGAGGAGAGTGCCGGACTCGGGCGGCCTTCCTTCCGCCTGCAGAGAGGACCGATCGGCACCGGCTCTCGTGTGGTGAAGTTCAAAGAAGCTGAGGAGAGGCGCTTTCTGAGCAGCTACCACGAGAAGACACTCGCGCTGGAGACGGAGGCGGAGGCCCTGGCGCGCCACTTCTACGAACAAGGTGAAGACGGTGCGTTGTCCGGGTACATCGTGCTGCGAGCCATCTCCGACCATGCGGACGAGCTCAAGGACGACCGCTGGAAGCTCGCGGCGTCCCGGAACGCGGTTCTGGCGCTCCAGAAGATTCTTCCCAGCGTAATGGAGGTGCTGTAGCCGGCCGGACTGGATGCCTCTGAACACCCTTGGACGCGCAAGGTGCGAGGGAAGGCGCAGGTATGAGGGCCGGAGCCCGTTCGGGGGAGCTCCACCGCGACCTCTCGACGCATATGCGATGCAATAGGAACGTGGTCAGGTCAACGGATGTCCAGTCCGGCGTCGTCCGGCGGCTTCACCGTGCCGCAAGGAGGCGAGGGGCAGCGTATCGTCCCCGACGACGCTCGACCAGCCCGGTCGGTGGCCATCACGCCTGGGCCGGACTTGCGGTCAACTCCTTGCCTGGGTTGGCCGCGGTGATTGCGGTGGTCTTCACCTGGGTGTCGGTCGGTCAGGCGAGGGAGGAGCTTCGGATCAGCCAGGAAGGTCAGATCACCAGTCGCTACAACGCTGCGGTGGCGAACCTCGGAGCCGAGAGCGCGGATGTCAGGGTCGGCGGCATCTACGCCCTGGAACGCATCATGCGCGACTCGCCCCGTGACAATGCCACGGGCCTGTCGGTCCTCGCCGCGTATGTACGCGCCCATGCCCGTCTTCCTGCCTCCGACGTCCAGCAGAGCGACCCTTCGACCACGTCGGCGGCCGTGCCTGTCGAACCCCTGGCTGTGGACCTTCAAGCAGCGGTGACGGTGCTGGCCAATCGCCCCATCGCCCACGACGATCAGAGGACCCTCCAGCTGCGCTATGTCAGCCTGCGGGGATTGGCCGACATGGGCGACCTGGACCTGGTCCAGAAAACCGGATCACCCAGTCGGCTCGGTGATCAGCAAGAGCGTTCCCCGACTGGTGTCAGAGCCAACCTGAGTGGTGTCGATCTGACGGGTTCAGACCTGCGCGGAGCGCAGCTCTACAAGGCCGACTTTGCCGGAGCGCTGTTGAGCGGCGCTGATCTGCGCGGGGCCTATCTTGCTGAGGCGGTGCTCGAAGGCGCAGTCCTCACCGGTGCCGACCTACGAGACGCTGACCTTCGTGGGGCCAAGCTCAGAGTGCCCTCCTTCGGAAGCCGTGACGGGCTGAAAGGGGCCGACCTGCGACGAGCGGACCTTCGTGGCGCCGAACTCGTGGGGACCAACCTGCGTGCTGCGAACTTCAGCAAAGGGCTGTCCCGTATCTCTGAGCGGCCGTGTGCGAGGGACCCGACACCGGGGGTGAACCAGGGTGCGAGAGGATCGGACTTGCTTGTCCGCTCACTCGTCTATGAGGTGTTCGTGATCGACGGTGCAAACGCCCTGGAGCTCTTCCGGTTCGCTGATCGTGTGCAGAGCGTGACCCTCCGGGTCGCGTGCGATGCACCGATGGTGGCAGGGGAAGATAGGTACTACGCGGCCGAGATCGCGGTGGAGAGCGGCTTTGTCAACGGCACTGTCGGACTGCACGTTTCAGGCGCAGACCTGGATGAATGGGGTCGTTGTCTCGATGCCCTCGAGGCGGATGAGGGAGCCGAGTGGCCGCCCGGCGGCCGTAGTGCGTGGCTGTCTGTGGTTCCCGAGGATCCGCTGGAGGTGACTGTGCACGACTCGCCGGCGACGCAGATTGCAGTGCAGATTCCCGTGGACGTGGCGGCCGGGTGGCTGGAGGACAACCAGCTGCGGCTTGAGCACGTACGCAAGGCGATTACGAAGAGACGACCTGATGATCTGACGCAATGAGATGATCTTGGGATGTCTGGTGTGATCACGGCGTCGGAGTCGTCCTGGATAGCCCCGTTCACAGGACTGAGCCCGCGTGTCTTCGGCAAGTTGGTGACTGCGCTGCGCCGCGAGGGTGCGGATCCGGTCCGCAAGGGCCGCCCGTGGTCTCTTCTGCTGAGAGACCGGGTGCTGCTGGTGGCAGCGTACTGGCGCACGAACCTGACACTTCGCCAGCTCGCCCCGCTTTTCGGTATCTCGAAGTCCGCGGCCGACCGCATCATCGACCACCTCGGCCCGTCGCTCGCGCTGCAGCCCCGCAAGCGGTTCCGCAAAGACACCGTGCTCATCGTGGACGGCACCCTCGTCCCCACCCGCGATCACACCATCGCCGAGCAGTCCAAGAACTACCGGTACTCCACGAACCACCAGGTCGTCATCGACGCCGACACTCGGCTCGTCGTGGTGGTCGGCCGGCCCCTGCCCGGCAACCGCAATGACTGCAAGGCGTGGCAGGAGTCCGGCGCGAAGGCCGCCGTTGGTAGGACCCTGACGATCGCCGATGGCGGCTATCCGGGCACCGGGCTTGTGATGCCCCACCGGCGCCGGAAAGGCGAAGAGCTGCCCGACTGGCAACAGGCCCACAACAAGTCCCACAAACAGGTCCGCGCCCGCGTCGAGCACGTCTTCGCCCGTATGAAGACTTGGAAGATCCTCCGCGATTGCCGCCTCAGGGGCGATGGCGTCCACCATGCCATGCTCGGGATCGCCCGCCTCCACAACCTCAACCTCGCCGGATAGGCAAGCGGGCGGACTCGTCACCGCCCACGTCCACACCAGTCATAGATCATTTACGGGACAGGTCTTAGCCGGGTAGCGTACGTTTCGACAACATCGACCCACCACGCATCACGTTCTCGACCGCCTCAAGGGTCAGAGCTTTGTACACCCGTGATCCGCAATTGGGGCAGCTGCCTTGCGAGATGTCGTCCAGCACGACGATGCGACCATTGACCGTCATACGCACCACGACGTTGCGCAGGTAATATGAACCACCGCAAGGGCACTTGCCCAAATCATGCTCCGCCAGCGATCCCATATGACCTCGATTCCGGTTCGGGAGATGTCAGGTCGTGTCACGCTTCGTGGCGTAGGGATCAAGGGGTAAACGTTCCGGCACCAGGCACCTGACGATCTCTGCGGAGAGGTAGCCTCACGGGACGCCCTGCCGGGGTGAGTTGAACCCCAGTCCGGCCGAACCGCCGTTGTCGGCCAGCGGATTCCGGTGACTGATCGGCTGCACGGCCCGGTGGGACGCTATCAGATTTCATTCCGGCGATGATATCGCGATGCCGCGAAGCATTCCATTCATGCGCCTGCTGGTATTTGCCCGAAGCCGCAAGGTCTCGGCCAGGGGTGCCTACGTAAAGGCCTGGTGATTGTCGGCCTCGATATCTGCCAGGACTCAGCAGTGCCATGCGGCGTTCCCTGGTGGTGTCCGCGTACAAGTGATCGTGACTCTGGCAAGACTTCTTGAAGCGGGGGTGCGCCACCGGGCGTACCGCAACGGCCGAGCGCCGTCTCCGCCTCAACTCGTCCTGGTTCCGCTCCCAGGGTCTTTGAGAAGTGCCGAGGTGGGCGGTTCGCCTGCTGAGAGCCGGATGTGACGGCTTGTCGGCTTCTGCCGGAGGCGCCCCTGGACGCAG